>NZ_JBKBXW010000012.1:0-91134 GCF_046313735.1 Hyphomonas sp. | reverse complement strand
AGCGCCATCGGGAACAAACCCCCGGCGGCGCTGATCAATCATGCTGGCGTCACCAGTCCGCCAGTGTGAAAAAGGCCGGAAAACTCTAGCCGGTAGTGGTCCAGACTTGGGTCTCAGAGCACTAATCGAGAGAGTCTGCAAATTCATGGCCGGAATTCCGGGGGCTGGGTCATGACGCATGGCGGTTGCCACGGCAAAGATGACAAGCCGGCCGATCGGCGACTTCTGGCGAGAGTTGCCGTTGAAGTAGCCGATCAGCAGATCGAGCTCTTCCTGTGTCGGGCGGCGGTCACGCTCCTGCGCCTTGCCGACGAGGCCGAGGCGTTTTAGGGCGACCCGCGCAAGGTCGACCTGCTCAGGGCTTACCGGCAGCCCGTGGACCGCCGAGGCGTGCAGGAGCACGGTCTTGATGCGGGAGATGTCCGCCGAGATCGTGGGCGGGCCAGCGCCTTCAGCCTGGCGCTCTCGAGCGAACTGGATAATCCGTTCACGGTCGAGCACTTCAAGCGGGACATGGCTGGGCCTGGCTCTGAGCTTCTCCGGGGAATAGGCCTTCGACCGGCGGAGGGCCGCGCCGACATCGAGCATGTCTGTGATGTGGAGATCGATCAACTGGGAGAAGGTCGAGAGGTCATCCGGGAGGTGCTTCGAGACGCTTTCGCCTCGGTCAAGCCGGCGCTCCATCTTGAGCGCTCAATCCTCTGCGTCCTTCCTGCGCAAAAAGCTCTGGGATACATGGCGGCCCTTGGGCCTCACCAAGCTCCGCCATTGACCTTTCGGGAGTTTGGAAATGCTCGACATTCGTGTGCGCTCCGTGTGGACAGAGGGGCTCAATCGGGTGCAACCGTGTGTCAATTCGTGAATAAATTGTGGACAGGCTCTTGCTTTAGTCCCTTGATAGTTCTGAAAAATGCAAAAAAAACAAGACTATAGATTTTCTGTCGCTCCGATGATGGACTGGACGGACCGGCATTGCCGGGCCTTCCATCGCTGCCTGACCAAGCGGGCGCTGCTCTGGACCGAGATGGTGACCGCTGACGCCGTCATCCGGGGGCACCGGGAACGGCTGATCGGTTTCAGCGACGTTGAGCATCCTGTTGTTCTGCAGCTTGGCGGGTCGGAGCCTGCGAAGCTCGCCGAGGCAGCCCGCATCGCGGAAGGCTTCGGCTATGATGAGATCAACCTGAATTGCGGCTGCCCGTCGGAGCGCGTGCAATCGGGCGCATTCGGGGCGTGCCTGATGGCCGAACCGGACCTGGTGGCGGAGTGTGTATCCGCCATGCGCGCCGCTGTATCGGTGCCGGTCACCGTCAAATGCCGGATCGCGATTGACGACCTTCCGGCTGAGGAAACGCTGTTCGGTTTCGTGGACAAGGTCGCTGCAGCCGGATGCGAGGTTTTCACCGTCCATGCCCGCAAGGCCTGGCTTAAGGGCCTCAGCCCGAAGGAAAACCGGGAAATCCCGCCGCTGGATTACGGTCTGGTCGCCCGGCTGAAAGCGGCGCGGCCAGACCTTGCGGTCATCCTCAATGGCGGCATCGCGCAGCTTGAGGATTGCCGCGCCCATCTGGAAACCTTCGACGGCGTCATGCTCGGCCGGGCGGCCTATCAGACGCCGGACCTGCTCGGCGGCGTTGATTCGGCGCTGTTCGGGGAGGGGATGCCGGTGCCGCCAGCTGAGGCTGTGCGTGCATTTGAGCCCTACATCGCCGCCCGCCTCGCAGAAGGCATCAGCCTGCATGCGATGACCCGGCACATGCTCGGCCTGTTTGCCGGCCAGCCGGGCGCGCGCCAGTGGCGGCGTACGCTGTCCGAGCGCGCGGTGAAGCCGGGGGCCGGGCTCGAAGTGCTCCGCAACGCGCTCGGCGCGGTGGAAGGCGCTGCCCTCGCGGGTTAAAAATCGTTCTTTCTTTGTTCCTTGGTCTGTGTTAACCCTTTTCCGGTGGCGGGATGGAGGGGCGCACAATGGTCAGCCGGGTGACGACATTTGCGTTCGAGGGCGTTGAGGCCCAGCCGGTCGATGTCCAGGTCCAGCTTGTGGGCGGCAATCCGGCCTTTCATGTTGTCGGCCTGCCGGACAAGGCAGTCGGTGAAAGCCGGGAGCGGGTGCGCGCGGCCCTGATGGCGCTCGGCCTCGCCCTGCCGCCGAAGCGCGTGATCGTGAACCTTGCGCCTGCCGACCTGCCCAAGGAAGGCAGTCATTATGACCTCGCCATTGCGCTGGCCTTGCTCGGAACGATGGGGGTTGTTCCGGATGCGGAGCTGTCGAAATATGCCGCGATCGGGGAATTGTCGCTTGATGGCCGCCTCGGGGAGACGGCCGGGATCCTGCCTGCCGCCATGGCTGCCGAAGCGCTCGGGCTCAGCCTGATCTGCCCGGCCGCGGGCGGCGGCGAAGCGGCTTGGTCGGGCGGGCATATCCTGCCGGCGCCGCACCTGATGGCTCTGATCAACCACTTTGCGGGCCGCAGCATCCTTTCCCCGCCCCAGCGCGGGGAAATTGACCTCGCTCCGCCGGGGCCGGACCTGCGCGACGTGAAAGGTCAGGAAGGCGCCAAGCGCGTACTCGAGATCGCGGCGGCGGGCGGGCATAACCTGCTCCTCTGCGGGCCGCCGGGCTCGGGCAAGTCGATGCTCGCCGAACGCCTGCCCGGCCTGCTGCCGCCCCTCTCGGCGCGGGAGCTCTTGGAAGTGTCGCAGATCATGTCGGTGGCGGGCCTGCTGCAGCGCGGCCGGCTCTCGCGGGTCCGCCCGTTCCGGGCGCCGCACCATTCGGCTTCCATGGCAGCGCTCGTCGGCGGCGGAATCAAGGCAAAGCCGGGCGAAGTGTCGCTCGCCCATCACGGCGTGCTCTTCCTTGATGAGTTGCCGGAGTTCTCTGCAACGGTCCTCGACAGCCTGCGCCAGCCGCTCGAATCCGGTGAAGCCGTGATTGCGCGGGCCAACCGGCATGTTCGCTACCCGGCGCGCTTCCAGCTGCTGGCTGCGATGAACCCTTGCCGGTGCGGCGGCGGGGCAGGGGCGGCGGCCTGTACACGCGGTCCCCGCTGCGCGGCGGACTATCAGGCGCGGATATCGGGGCCGTTCCTCGACCGGATGGATTTGTTCTTCGACACGCCGCCTGTGACGGCGGTGGACCTTGCGCTGCCGGCCCCGAAGGAAGGCTCCGCCGAAGTGCGCGCCCGGGTCGCCCGGGCCCGTAACCGGCAGGCAGACCGGCTCGCCGAATTCGAAGGCCAGATCGCCCGCCCTGTGAACGCCGATATCCCTGCCGGCGCGCTCGACCGGCTGATCGCTCCGGATGCAGCCGGGGCCGCGCTTCTCAGCGATGCGGCAGAAAAGCTGCGCCTGACCGCGCGGGGCTATACCCGCACATTGAAAGTGGCCCGAACGATTGCCGATCTTGACGGGGCTGACGGGGTGCGCCGCGTGCACCTTGCGGAGGCGCTGAGCTATCGCTACCGCCCGCCCTCGGAAATGGCATCGCCCGGCGGGGAAGCGAGGCTTGCACGCTGATCACCCTAAGCACCTGTTAAGCCTTTCTGCCGAGGATTCGGCCATGACCCAGACCCCGCCGCCCGGACCCGATGACCCCTCTCCGGAGAAGACATTCCTCGCCACCGCGAGCCATGAAATCCGCACGCCTCTCAATGGGATTCTCGGCACCGTCTCACTGTTGCTGGAAACCGACCTGACCCCGGCCCAGCGCGAATATGCCGAAACGATCCGCCTCTCCGGCGGCCGGCTGCTCGACCTGCTGAACAATGTGCTCGATTATGCGCGCCTCGATGCGGCGGCTGTTGAGATCGAGGCCGAGAGTTTCTGCCCGGTGCGCCTCGCGGGAGAAGTGGTCGAACTCCTCAGCCCGCGGGCTCATGCAGCGGGTCTTGACCTTGCGGTGCGCGCCCTGCCGCTGCCGATGCCCAAATTCCTCGGGGATGCGGGCCGTATCCGGCAGATCCTGTTCAACCTTGTCGGTAATGCGCTGAAGTTCACCAGTCGCGGCGCTGTCCTGATCGACATTGAAGCAACGGCCGATGGCCTCAGCTGGTCGGTGCGCGATACCGGGCCCGGCATCGGCGCCGCCGATCAGGGCCGCCTGTTCGAGGCGTTCCGGCAGGCGAGTTCGGGCGATGCCTACCGGGAGGGCGGGGTGGGCCTCGGCCTCGCCATCGTCAAGCGGCTGGTTGACCTGCTGGGCGGGCGAATCGAAGTTGTCTCCTCCCCTGGCGAAGGCGCGTGCTTCAGATGCTCATTGCCCCTGCGCCGCGCGGCTGAGGCGCCGGCCGATCCCCTGCCGCGCATCGGCGGAGTGATCGGCCTTGCCGGCTTGCCGCCAGCCACCTGCCTTTCGCTGGCTGCTGGCCTTGAAGCCATGGGCGCTGTTGCGGTGCACGCTGCTGCCGGTGCTGCCAGCTTGCCGCCGGATACCGGCGTTGTCCTGATCGGCGCTGACCTGCCGGAGAGCGAAGTGGCAGAATTTGCGGCCCGCGCCGGCGCGCTCGTCATCCTCAGGCCGGAGGACAGGGGCGCGATTTCGCGGTTCCGGGCGCTGGGCTGCGCCGGCTGGCTCGTCCGGCCGCTGCGGATGACATCAGTTGCCGAGCGGATCCAGCTTGCCCGCGCAGGCCGTGATGCAGCGGAGGAAACCGAAGCCGCCGTGGAGGCGGGCCGCGTGCTGATCGCCGAGGATAATCCGGTGAATGTGCTCATTGCACGCCGCGCCTTGGAATCGGCCGGATTTACCGTCACTGTAGCCGTCACGGGCAGCGAAGCGCTGGATGCGGCTGCCCGGATTGAGCCGGAGCTTGTGCTGATGGATCTGCGTATGCCGGTCATGGACGGATTCGAGGCGACAAGGCGCCTGCGCGCGGGCGGCTATGCCGGGCCGGTGATTGCGGTTTCGGCCGAGATCAACCCCGATATCGAGCGGCGCGCCCGTGATGCCGGGGCTGATGGTGTGGCGGCCAAACCGCTGGATGCAGAGGCCTTGCGGCGCCTTGCCCGCCGATGGATCCGGCAGGTTCCCGCGCTTTCGGCGGGGGCTGCATGAGCCCGCCTGCCGCAGAGGCTGAAACCAGATCGGCCGAGCCCCGCTTCATTCGGGCGCTGCGCGCGCTGCGCGACCGGCGGATGGCCGCAATGCTGCTGCTGGCGCTGGCAGCTGGCCTGCCCTACGGCGCAGTTCTCGGCACCCTGAACGCCTGGCTGACGACCGAGAATGTCTCGCCATCCACCATCGGCACCCTCTCGCTCATCACGCTTGGCTATGCGTTCAAATATCTCTGGTCCCCGGCTTTCCAGACGGCGCGCCATCCGAAACCCGTTCTGGGCCCGCGGCGAACCTGGCTGATCAGCCTGCAGCTGCCGATTGCTGCGCTGCTGATTCTCTTGCCCTTCACCAATCCGGGCAGCCAGATCGGAATTGTGGCGCTTGTTGCGCTTGGTGTCGCGCTCCTGTCTGCAACACACGATATCGTGCTGGATGCCTGGCGGATCGAAGTCGCGCGCTCCGATGAAGATAAAGACCTGATGTCCGCGCTTTACCAGTTTGGATATCGGGCGGCGACATTTGTTACGGGCTTCCTCGCACTCCTGCTTGCGGAGTATTTCGGCTGGGCTTTCGTTTATGGACTAATCGCCCTGATGATGGTGCTGGCAATCTCCGGCACGCTCATAGCGCCCGAACCCGAACTTTCCGAAGCGCCATCCAGCGCGCGTGAAAGTTACCAGTCCGTCCTGCCCGATCGCAGCCTGATGGGGTATTCGCTCGCTGTTACGCTCGGCTGGGCGCTCGCCATCGCAATGATCTCCTGGCACGTCTTCGCCTCCCTGACGATGACGCCGCCGCCAAGCGGCAGGGCCTTCGTGCTTGAACAGGGGCCGGTCATTGTCGGCTTGACCGTTCTGCTGCCCGCAGGCCTCGCCACCTGGCTGCTCAGCCGGCATGGCCGCAAGCCGGGCACGAGCCTGCCCGACGCGCCATCCGATCCGCGTGCCGCCAAGGTGTTGCGCTCGCTGTTCCGCGCGATCTTTGATCCCTTGATGGAAATGATCGGCCGTCTTGGCTGGGGGGCAGTGCTGGTTTTGCTGCTTGCGCTGACTTACCGGTTCACGGATGCGGTCTGGGGCGCCTTTGCCTATCCTTTTTATCTGGGCACCGAGTATGGCGCGATCAACCACACGATGGCCGACGTGGCCGTCGCTTCGAAATTTTTCGGCGTTCTGATGACAATGGCGGGCGCAGCAATCGGTGTCGTGGTAATCAGCCTGATCGGACGTATGCCGGTTCTGGTAATCGGTGCCATCGTCGCGGCGGCAACGAACCTCCTCTTCGCGGACCTTTCCCGAGGCGGCATGGCGCTCGATGCCTTCCTTGACTGGACGCGGATGGGCGAGCCGCTGCGGATGTTTGCCGGCTGGGCGGCCTCAATCTCTCCGGAAGGACACGGCGCAGAGGCGGGCCGGCGCATGGCGCGGCTGATGCTGGCGATTGCGGGGGAGAACCTTGCGGGCGGCTTTGCCAGCGTGGCGGTCGTTGCCTACCTTACCTCGGTCGTGAACCCGCGCTTTGCGGCGGTCCAGTATGCCCTGCTCGGCTCGCTGACCATGCTGATCGGCACGCTTGGCCGGCCCTGGCTTGGCGGCATGATCGAGAATCAGGGCTATTATACCGTCTTCATTGTCACCTTCTGGCTCGGCGGCGTGGCAGTGGTTCTGTCGATCATCGAATGGATCAGGCAGGCGCGGCAGCGCTGGGCCGAACCGTCTGCCGCTGCAGCGCCTGCAGAGTAATCAGGGGCCCGCCGTTCAGGTGCTTTCGCAGGTGTCCATGTCGTAGGCGGCGATGGTTGCGAGATCGACGATATCGCCCACCGTCGCGCCGAGCGAGGCGATCTGCACTGGCTTTTCAAGACCCACCAGCATCGGGCCGATCACCGTCGCCCGGCTCATTGCTTCGAGCAGGTTGGTGGCAATAGAGGCCGAATGGATCGCCGGCATCACCAGCACGTTCGCCGCTCCGGTCAGGCGCGAGAAGGGGTAGATGATGCGGTGATTGGGGTTCAGCGCCACATCGGCGTTCACGTCACCCTCGTATTCGAAGTCGATGCCGTCCATCTTGTCGAGCAGGCCGACCGCTTCGCGCACTTTGTCACCCCGCTCGCCCATCGGATTGCCGAAGTTCGAATAAGAGAGGAACGCCACGCGCGGTGTGAAGCCGAGGCTGCGCACCGACCGCGCCGCCTCGATGGCTATCCGGGCAAGCGTCGGCCCATCGGGCAGTTCGTTGACGCTGGTGTCGGCGATGAAAATCGTTTTGCCGAGGTTGATCACCAGGGACATGCCAATAACCGCCTGTCCCGGGATCGGGTCCAGCACCATCATGGCATCCTGCAGCGCCATGTCGTAATTGCGGGTCACGCCGGTCACCATGCCGTCGGCATCGCCGTTCTTGAGCATACAGGCGCCGAATACGTTGCGGTCCTGATTCACGAGGCGCTGGACGTCGCGCTTGAGATAGCCCTTGCGCTGCAGACGCTGATACAAAAGATCGACATAGACCGGGTTCTTATCTGAGAGGCGGGCGTTGATGATGTCAAGCGAGCCGAGCGGGATGCCCATCTGCTCCATGGCCCTCTCGACCTGCGCTTCGCGGCCAATCAGGATCGGATGGCCGAGGCCCTGATTCTTGAAGCTGAAGGCAGCGCGAACAACGGCAGGTTCTTCGCCTTCGGCGAAGACGATCCGGCGCTGCAGTTCCCGCGCTCGCGCCTGCACGCCTTGCAGGAAGGCCGCTGCCGGATCGGCCCGGCGGGCGAGGGAGCGCCGATAGGCCTCCATATCTGCGATCGGCTTGCGCGCGACCCCGGTATCCATCGCGGCCTGGGCCACGAAAGGCGGGATGAAGCTGATCAGGCGCGGATCGAAGGGGGTGGGGATGATGTAATCCCGCCCGAAGCTCGGACGGGCGCCATGATAGGCGGCGGCGACTTCATCGGGAACGTCTTCGCGGGCAAGCTCTGCCAGCGCGCGGGCGCAGGCGACCTTCATTTCCTCATTGATGCCGCGCGCCCGCACATCGAGCGCGCCGCGGAAGATGTAGGGAAAGCCCAGCACATTGTTGACCTGGTTGGGATAATCCGACCGGCCGGTTGCAATGATGGCGTCAGAGCGGACGGCCTTGATCTCTTCCGGCGTGATCTCCGGATCGGGATTGGCCATGGCAAAGATGATCGGATTCCTGGCCATGGATTTGACCATGTCCTGCGTCACCGCGCCCTTGACCGACAGGCCGAGGAACACGTCGGCGCCCTCCATGGCTTCGGTCAGGGTCCGCTTCTTTGTCTTGACGGCAAAGGCGGATTTGAACTGGTCCATCTTCTCGGTGCGGCCCTCATAGACGACGCCGAGGCTGTCGCAGATGAGGATGTTCTCGGCCTTCACGCCCAGATGCCGGATGAGCCCGGCCACCGACAGGCCCGCTGCGCCGGCGCCGGAAACGGCGACCTTCACGTCTTTCAGCTCGCGCCCGGTGATGTGGCAGGCATTGATCAGGCCGGCGGCGGCGATGATGGCGGTGCCGTGCTGGTCGTCATGGAAGACCGGGATGTCGAGCTCTTCGCGCAGCCGGCTTTCGATGATGAAACAGTCCGGCGAGGAAATGTCCTCGAGGTTGATGCCGCCCCAGGTCGCGCCGATGTTGCGCACGGTGCGGATGAAGTCCTCCGGGTCGGTCGTGCTGACTTCGACATCGAAACTGTCGATGTCCGCGAAGCGTTTGAACAGGACGGACTTGCCCTCCATGACCGGCTTCGAGGCCATGGGCCCGAGATTGCCGAGCCCGAGGATCGCCGTGCCGTTGGAGATCACGGCAACAAGGTTGCCCTTGGAGGTATAGTCGTAAGCCCGATCTTCGTTCTCCGCGATGGCCAGCACGGGCACAGCGACGCCCGGGCTGTAGGCCAGCGACAGGTCACGCTGGGTGCCCATCGGCTTGGTCGGGATCATGGAGATTTTGCCAGCCGTTGGCTGGGAATGGAAATCTAGGGCTTCCTGGTCGGTGAAGCTCGGGCGCTGCATGGGCATCTGGGCCTTTGGCTGGGGACGGGGGGTGTCCGGGAATGTCTTGTCTCCCCCGTCTAGGCCGCACCGGAGCCTGTGCCAACAGCGAAAACTGACACCAGATGCCGCGCAGCTTTGCGAATCTGCAGCTGGCGGGCTAGCGTCGGAGCCCATGGCCGATACCTCCCGCCCCCCTGCCGCTGCCGAGCCTTCGCCCTTCATGGCGCAGTACCTGTCGATCAAGGCAGGCCATCCCGGCGCGCTGCTGTTCTTTCGGATGGGGGATTTCTATGAGCTGTTTTTCGACGATGCCGTCGAAGCCGCGCGCATCCTCGACATCACGCTGACGGCACGGGGCGAACATGACGGCCAGCCGATTCCGATGGCGGGCGTGCCCTATCATGCCGCCGAGGGCTACCTCGCGCGCCTGATCAAGGCGGGCTGCCGGGTCGCGGTGTGCGAACAGGTCGAGACACCCGCCGAAGCGAAGAAGCGTGGCTCGAAGTCGATCGTGCGGCGCGAAGTTGTCCGCATCGTCACCCCCGGCACGCTGACAGAGGACGCGCTTCTGCCCGCCCGGCAGGGGCAGGCGCTCGCCGCGATTGCGTTTTCCGGGGCGGGGGAGGCGGCGCTGGCGGTCTGCGATGTCTCCACCGGCGCATTCGAACTGGCCGCCATCCCGGCGGGAAACCTCGCCGAAGCCCTCCTCGCCCGTCCGCTCAGCGAACTGGTCGTCTCTGCCGAAGACCGGGACCGGCCGGGGGTGCGTGAGGCAGAGGGCTTTGCCGGCGTGCCTGTGACAGAGCGGCCGGGCCGGGCGGCGACGCCCAAATCGGGCGAGGCGCTCTTGAGGGAGGTGTTCGGTGTTGCGGCCCTTGATGGGCTCGGCGCCTTCAGCCGGGTGGAGCTTTCAGCGGCGGGCCTCCTGCTCGACTATGTGAAACTCACCCAGGCCGGCGCGCCGGTCCGGCTGCGCCCCCCGGGGCGGCAGGAGGCAGGCGGCGTCCTGCTGATTGACCCGGCGACGCGCGCCAGCCTCGAAATCGACCGCAGCCTGGGCGGCGGCAAGGGTGGCAGCCTGCTTGCCGTCATCGACCGGACGGTGACGGCGCCGGGCGCCCGCCTGCTTGCGCGCCGGCTGTCGCTGCCCTCGCGGGACGCTAGCGAGATTGCCGCGCGGCATGAGGCGGTCGCCTTCCTTGTGGACGAGCCGTCCCGGCTGGAAGATATCCGGGCACGGCTGAAATCTGCGCCGGATCTGGAGCGCGCAGCCACCCGGCTCAGCCTCGGACGCGGCGGCCCGCGCGACCTCGCGGCCCTGTCGATGGCCATCCTCGCCGGGCCGGACGCTGCTGCCTTGCTGGGCACCGCCCTTCCGCCGCGCCTTGCCGATGCTGCCACCACGCTCAGCCTCGACCAGACGCCGCAGCTTCGCGCCTTCGCTGAAGACCTTGCCCGCGCCATCAGTGCGAGCCCGCCGATGCTGGCCCGCGAGGGCGGCTTCATTGCGCCGGGCTGGGACAGGGCGCTTGATGAAATCCGTACCCTGAGGGACAGCAGCCGCAAGATCATTGCTGGCCTGCAGGCTCAGTATGCGGAGCAGACGGGTGTTGCGTCGCTGAAGATCAAGTTCAACAATGTGCTCGGCTATTTCATCGAAGTGCCTGCCAACAAGGCCGACCCGATGCTGCGCGCGCCGCTGTCATCAGACTTCATCCACCGCCAGACGATGGCCGGCGCTGTCCGCTTCTCGACGCATGAGCTTGCCGATATCGCGGGCCGTATCGGGCGCGCCGAGGATGAAGCGAAAGCGCGCGAGTTGGCGATCTTCGAAGCCTTCTGCCGGAAGGCGGAGGAGCTTGCCGGGCCCGCCGCCATCTTTGCCGCTGCGCTCGCTGAACTCGATGTTGCGGCAAGCCATGCGGCCTGGGCAGCCGAGACAGGCGCCGTGCGGCCGGTCATTGAGGATCGCCCCGTGCTGGAGGCCTCAGGCCTGCGCCATCCGGTGGTTGAAGCGGCCCTGCGAAAGGACGGGAAGGGGTTCACCTCCAACGATCTGAACCTGGACGCAGCCGGAGACGCCGCGCCGCGCTTCCTGCTTGTCACCGGGCCGAACATGGCTGGCAAGTCGACTTATCTGAGGCAGGCGGCACTTGCCGTCATCCTTGCGCAGTCCGGCGGGTTCGTCCCGGCACGGACCTTCCGGCTTGGCCTTGCGGACAGGGTTTTTTCGCGCGTCGGCGCGTCCGATGACCTGGCGCGCGGCCGCTCGACCTTCATGGTCGAAATGGTGGAGACCGCCGCGATCCTCAACCAGGCGACGCCGGACAGTTTCGTGATCCTCGATGAAGTCGGACGCGGAACCGCTACTTGGGACGGCCTCGCCATCGCCTGGGCGGCAGCGGAACATCTTCACGATACGAACAAATGCCGCGCGATCTTCGCAACCCACTATCATGAGCTGACAGACCTTGCGGCGCGCCTGCCGGCTGCGGCAAACGCCTCCCTCAAGGCACGCGAATGGAAGAATGACCTGATCTTCCTGCACCAAGTCCAACCGGGGCCGGCGGACCGGTCATACGGTGTGCAGGTCGCCAAGCTCGCCGGGTTGCCGCGCGTCGCCGTCCAGCGCGCAGCACAGATCCTGAAACAGCTGGAAGCAGGTCCGTCGGCCGCCGAAAGCCTGCCGCTGTTTGCAGCGACCTCCGCCGATCCTCCGTTGACGGATATTCCGGAGGAAGCCGCCGCTGTCCTGGAAGCCCTCGCCGCCATCGCGCCCGACGACCTGACCCCGCGCGAAGCGCTGGACCTGATTTACCGGCTGAAAGCGCTCAGCCGGCCAGCTTGACCGGTGCCTCGAATTTTGCGGACTGGGTGATGACCTCGTCCGGCGCGGCCAGCATCGCCTTGTACATCGCCTCAGGATAGGCCTGATGCGGCTTTGCCGGATCGTAGGGCGGCTGGGGCACGGCGCCGCCCTCGCCGGCATAGGGATCGGGTTTGCGGTAGCGCGCCATCTGCTCGTCACTGATGCCGACACGCCTTGCGACCTCAGGATCGATCCACGCATCGGGATTGATCGCTTCGGAGGAGCACGCGACTTCCAGTGTCAGCTGGTCGGGCCCCGCAAAATAGATCGACTGGCACATCACATGGTCCAGCGGGCCAATCACATTGACACCCTTCTTGCGGATCCGGTCGCGGATCGCGAGGAGTTCCTCCGGTGTGTCCACACGAAAGGCAAGGTGCTGCATCGTTCCGGGGGCAGACGGGTGCGCGCCAGTGCCGGCATGGGTGATGCCGAGCTGGATCGGGATGTCCTTCACGGCGGGCAGCTCCACGACCGAGAAATAGGAATGGTCATCCATGTGCAGGAAGGCGTGCACGCCGCCCGGCACGCCGTGCATGTCGAAGATTGCGGAGAGGCGGCAGCCCAGCACATCGGAGAAAAACTCGATATGCTGGCGGATGTCGGCTGCCATGATGGCGATGTGGTGGATTCCGTTGACCCGGATCATTGCGGTCCTCCCTGACCTCGCGGCGACGTTGCCGCGTCACATTATCGGTATATTGTGCCGCAAAGCCCGGATGGGGCAAGGGAGGTGACGCGATGGCAGGCGGCGTGAAACTCGTGCGGGAGCCCTACCTTGTCCTGCATTCCGAGACATCAGGCTTCAAGGATGTGTATGGCGGCGCCGGCGAAAGGGTCGTGGTCGAATGTATGCGGATCTTCTGCGAGGGGACTGCGTCGCGCTCTGCCATCGTGTTTTCGCATCCGATCGGCGGCGGCGCCTTCCTGCCGCTGGTCAGCGCGCTCGCCCATGCCGGCCATCATGTGATCTATTGCAACACGCGCTATCGGGGGAATGATACCGCGCTCATCATGGAAAAATGCGTGGCCGACCTTGGCGCCTGCCTCGCTCATGCGCGCACGAAACTGGGCTATGAACGGATCGTTCTTGGCGGCTGGTCCGGCGGCGGGTCTTTGTCCCTGTTCTATCAGGACCAGGCCGAGAACCCGTCGATCACCGAAACACCGGCGGGCGACCCTTACGACCTGACCGCCAAGGACCTTCCGCCTGCCGACGGCATCATGCTGCTGGCCGCGCATGTCAGCCGCGCCGTCACACTGACCGAATGGATGGACCCGTCGATCACGGATGAATCCCACCCGTTTGACCGCGACCCGGAACTGAACATCTACGACCCGGCCAATCCCAACCAGCCTGCCTACAGTCAGGCCTATGTCGCCCGCTACCGCACCGCCCAGCTTGACCGGAACCGCCGGATCACGGCCTGGGTGCGCGAGATGCTTGCGGATTTCCGGAGGAAGGGCGAGCCGAACATGGAGCGCGCATTCACCGTCCATGGCACGATGGCCAGCCTCTGCTGGACGGACCCGGCGCAGGAGCCGTCCGACCGGAGGCCCTACACCTGCTATCTCGGCGAGCCGCGCATCGCGAATGACGGACCTGTCGGTCTCGCCCGGTTCACCACGCTGCGTTCCTGGCTGTCGCAATGGGGCTTCGACACGACCAATGCCGACGGGCTCGGAAATGCCGCGCGGATTTCATGCCCGGTTCTCGTGCTGAACAATACGGCGGATCTTGCCTGCACGCCCAGCCATGCCCAGCGCCTGTTCGATGCGGTTGCGCACGACCGGAAGGTCTACCGGGACATCAAGGACGCCGATCATTACTACATCGAACGCCCGGACCTGCTGCCCGCTGCTGTTGCCGCCTGTTCCGAATGGCTCGAGGCTGAATCGCTCGTCCGTTAGGGCACGCGGATCAGTTCATCTTCATCGTCTTCCGGGGCGGGCGTTTCAGCAGAGAGGTCAATCGCTGCGGAGGCGGGGTCTGTCTCCATGACGATGCCGAGATCCGGCAATGTGCCGAACTCCGCGCTGCCGGCTGCATCGAGCAGGCGATCTCTGCCGCGCACGTCCTGATCGCGCCCGAGGTTCAGGCGGCTGCTGAACCCGGGCTCTGAGGTGGCCGTTTCCCCAGTTACGGGCGCTTCCGCGCGTGCGGTTTCTGCAGCGGCCTCGGTAGACACGCTTTCGGAACACGCCGCGCCGGTCAATCCGATGCACACGAGCAGGGCGAGCGAGATCGGTTTCATCATTATCCCCTTGGATCTGTTGCAGGCCTCAGCGGGCCGCGAGTCTGACCTCAACAGCGTCCCAGAATTTCGCCGCAGCATCAATCCCGCTCAGCCGCTTCAATGCCTGCACACCGGTCGGCGAGGTGACATTGACTTCTGTCAGCCGCCCGCCGATCACGTCAATCCCAGTCAGCATCAGGCCCCGGCGGCGAAGTTCAGGCCCGATCGTCTCGCAGATGCGTTGGTCTTCTTGCGTCAGGCCTGCAGCTTCCGCCGTGCCTCCGACGACAAGATTCGAGCGCACCTGGCCGGTCTTTGGCCGCCGGTTGATAGCCCCCGCCGGCTCGCCATCGATCAGGATGATCCGCTTGTCGCCTTCGGAGACGGCCGGCAGGAAGGCCTGGACCATGACCGGCTCAGGCGAGCGGGCGAATAAGATTTCCAGCAGGGACTCGATGTTCGGATCATGCGGGGACATCCGGAACACGCCCGCGCCCCCATGGCCGTAGAGCGGCTTGATGATGATATCGCCATGCTCTTCCCGGAACGCTTCGATGACATGCCGGTCCCGCGTCACAGCCGTCGGCGGCATGATTTCGGGATACATCAGCGGGAAGATCTTTTCCGGACTGGACCGCACGCCCGCCGGGTCGTTGAGGACGAGGGTGTCGCCGCTGACCAGTTCGAGCAGGTGGCAGGCAGTGATATAGGCCATGTCGAAGGGCGGATCCTGCCGCATCAGGACGACATCGGCGTCCCGGGCAAGGTCAAGGAGATGCGTCTCACCGAAGAGGCCGGGGGTTTCCCGGACACGCTGGACTTTCGCAGCCCGGGCACGGGCCACCACGCGCCCCCCGGTCAGTGATAGGTCTGCCGGGCCATAGACAAAAAGCTGTGCCCCGCGGGCCTGCGCTGCTTCGGCAAGCGCAAAAGTGGTGTCAGACTCAATATTGACCCGTTCGAGCGGGTCCATCTGGATGGCAATTCGTAGCGTCACGGGGCCTTGGTCTCCGGTTTTCGCCGGAGAACGGGGCGTACCCCAGGCCGGCAGTATCAGTAGCTGACGCCGCGCAGGTCGGGCAGCGGTTCCACTTCATATGACGGCTGAGGAACGGATTGGTAAGTGGGCTCTGTCGGCATCTGTATTGTTGGCGCAGCCTGCCGGCGGCCTTCATCAGCAACCCGGACGTAAGAGACAACCTGCTTGACCCCCCCGACAACGCTGGCCTCTTCGGCTGCGCGGCGCAGCTCCTCCGGGCTGCGGGCAATGCCCATCAGATAAACAACGCCGTTATAGGTCTCGACGTGGAAATTGACGCTCTTGACGGTGCTGGAACCAATCAGCCTCGAACGGACCCTTCCGCTGATCAGTTCATCTGAGAGGTTTGAGAGGAAGCCGCCCGGCGGTTCGATGCGGATTTCATTGGCGACATCTGTTGTCAGGGTGGATGTCCAGGCGACACCTTCAGCGAAAACCCGGTCCTCAGGCGCGTCCACCCGGCCCGTGAGAAGCACCAGGCCGCGGGAAACCTCCACATCGACCTCCGAGAACCGGTTGAAACTCTCCGCAAGGAGGCGTGCACGGATCTGATTTGACGCCGTTGTGTCATCAATTGTTTCGCCGAGGGTCTTGTCCTGCATCGCGGTCAGCCCGGCTGCGCCGGCTGCTCCGGCAATGGCAACGGCGCAACCCGAGACCGGGATCAGGGCAGCAAGTGCAATCAGGGCCGGGGAAATACGCATGGCGGTTGAATCCTGTGTGTCGGGAGGTTCGCGCAAGTTACTATGACGCAACTTACGGCGCTTTTCAGGCATGTTCTATTTAATTCCCTGTAGCCAACATGAACGGGCGCAATTTTGCTGAAAGGCTGGCCAGTTCTCCCGGGGCAGGCATTTTTACTGGTTGCAGTGGCCTGCGCATGTTATCTTCCGCCCTATCGTTCAGGAAAAAAGGAGCTAATCCCCTGTCCACCGCTGCCTCCAGGGTCCCGGCGACCCGAAACGCAACGATCGACGAGATCAGGTCGGTCGCCGAAGCTCTCGGCAAGGTTCTCGAGGATGACAAGGCCGAGGATCTTGTAATGGTCGAACTTCAGGGCCGCTCATCGCTGGCCGATTTCATGCTCATCGCCTCCGGACGCTCAGGCCGCCATGTTGCGGCGCTCGCTGACCATGTCGCCCAGGAAGTGAAAAAGCTGACGGGCCGGACTCCCAGCGTTGAAGGGATGCCGAATGCCGACTGGGTGCTCATCGACACCGGCGATGTCATTGTTCACCTCTTCCGCCCGGAAGTGCGCGAATTCTATAATCTTGAGAAGATCTGGGCTCAGGATACGGCTGGCCGGCGCGCCAGCGCCAACTGATTTCCCATGCATCTGCGGATCCTCGCCGTCGGCCGGCTCAAGGACGGCCCGGAACGGGTTTTGTGCGACGACTACATAAGGCGCGCGAGCCCGCTCGCCCGCGGGCTCGGCTTCCGGAGTGTTGAGGAGCTTGAAGTCCCCAGCGGCGGCGGGCTGGATACGGAAGGGCGCCGCCTGTCCGAAAAAATTGCGCCGGGTGTCCGGGCAATCCGGCTGGATGAGCACGGCGAAGCGCTGAGTTCCGAGGATTTTGCGCGGCGCCTCGCGGGTTGGCGCGACGACGGTATTCCGGCAGCGGTGTTCATGATTGGCGGCGCTGAAGGTTACAGCGACGCGCTTCGCCGCGCTGTGCCAGCGACATTGGCTTTTGGTGTGCAGACCTGGCCTCACCGGCTGGTCCGCGCGATGCTGGCCGAGCAGATTTACCGGGCCATGACCATTCTTGCGGGCACGCCCTACCATAAAGCCTGACCCGGGCCGGGCAGGCAGTTGCGTATTCCGGCAGCTCGGCTCTATTGGAGGGGCGCTGGCAAGGCTCAGCGGGGTACAGGACAATTATCATGCCCGGCAGGGACTTCTGGAAAATCTATGGGCCGCTGCTCGCGATCGCGTTGATCGCTTTTGTTGTCGCCCTGTCGGCGATGGATCCGGCCCCGCCTTCTTCCATCCGGTTCGGCGCAGGCGCCAAGGGCGGCGCCTATTACGCTTATGCGGAGCGCTATCAGCGGCTCCTGGGGGAACAGGGTGTCAGGGTCGAACTGGTCGAGACTGCAGGCTCGATCGACAATCTGCGCCTGCTTGAAGAGGGCGTGGTCGATGCGGCGCTCGTTCAGGGCGGTATTGCCCGGCCGCAGGACGCTGCAACGCTGGGCTCGGTGGGAGGCCTGTTTGAGGAACCGCTCTGGGTGTTCGTGCGAGCGGGCCATCCTGCGGCCAGTTTCGGGGATCTGCGCGAGGCGCGCTTTTCGATCGGCGCGGAGGGGTCGGGCACGCGGGCGCTCAGCCTCGAGCTGCAGCGCGCCTATGGCGGCACATGGCCTGCCGAGGCGCGTCTCACGCTTGGCACGGCCGAAGCCCAGGCCGCATTGATTGGCGGCGAGGTGGATGCGGTGGCCTTCGCGGCCTCGCCTTCGGCGCCGTATGTGCAGGCGATGATGCGTGACCCGCAGGTCCGCCTGTTGCCATTCGAGAGGGCAGAGGCCATCGCGCGGCGCCAGGAAGGAGTCTCGGCGGTCACGCTGATCCGGGGTGTCGTGGACATTGGCGCCGATATCCCGGCGGCGGATGTGCCGCTAATCGCCGCGATTGCCCAATTGACGGTTCGGCGCGACCTTCATCCGGCAATCGAGGCCATCCTGCTGGATTCAGCGATGCTGATTCATGCGGAAAGCAGCTTGTTCTCGCCGGCGGGCCGGTTCCCGAGCATGGCGGCAACCGACCTGCCCGTGAGCCGGCAGGTCGCGCGCTATTACCAGAACGGGCCGTCCTTCCTGCGCCGGTATTTTCCGTTCGGCGTCGCGAACTTTCTAGACCGGGCCTGGGTGCTGGCCATTCCCCTTCTGACGCTGGCCTTTCCCCTCGTGCGGGCGGCGCCGCCGCTCTATCGCTGGCGGGTGCGCCGCAAGATCTATGTCTGGTACAAGGACCTGCGGGAGCTGGAAGAAAAGGGCCGCGCCCTGCCGGTCGGCGAGGCCCGCAAGGAGGTCGCGGAGGAGCTGGAGGCCTTGCAGGTCGAGATCGGCAAGCTCGCGGTACCGCTGTCCTACACCGACGATCTCTACCGGCTGCGCAGCCATATCGAATTCGTGAAACAGCTGCTGCTGACCGACCAGCCTGTCACCGGTATCGGCATCTAGAACATCGGGCTGATTCATTGAATCAGCCCGATGTTCTAGGTCTTTGAATTGTCGCGGCGTTTTTCCGAAAATCGGTTCCCACTTTTCGGAACGCCGCTCTAGGCGAGCCCGGCGGCTTTCACCTCTGGCGCAAAGCTGCGCGAGACCGGCGCCGCCTTGCCGGAGGCGAGCACGAGCGTCAGCTTGCCATTGTCGCGTCGCACCTCACGGATCCCGGATTTCGCGACCCACCAGGAACGGTGCACCTGAAGACCATCCGCACCGGCGAGCTCGCGCATCGCATCGGACAGCCGCATAAGGATAAGCTCCTCGCCAAGGCTGGTATGCGCGCGCAGGTAGTGGTCCTCCGCCGAGATCGCATAGAGCTCGGCCCTCCGGTATTTCATCGGCAGGCGTGACAGGAAGGTTTCGGCCGGGCTGGCGCCCTGTACGGGCTCCGGCGGCGGGGCGAGCACGGAGCGTTCCAGCATGTATCCGACCCCGGTCATGGCCGCAGCAATCACCCAGACCAGGCCGAATAGCCGGGGCAGGTAGGCCAGCGGCATGACCCGCCCGTGCAGTAGCCACTCGACCAGGATGATCACTGCCATGGTAGCAAGCGCGGTGGAAACCGAGACAATCGCAAGGGTCACAAGCAATGGCAGGTTCAGGCGCGCGCGGCGCATCAGGAACATCGTCGCTTCCCCTGTCAGGCTTCCAACCGTGATCAGCCCGGTCCAGAACAGGAAGGTCGCCCAGACCGGCAGGTCGCCGGTCGCATTGTAGGGCCGGATCACCGTCAGGAAGGCGCCGATCCCACAGAAGATCGCCAGTTCCCGGCCGCGAAGTTTCCAGTCAATGGCGATCCGCAAACGAAAATCCCCTCGCAATTCGCGCTTCGTGAGCCGTTCTGGCCGCATTTCACGAAGGATTCCAGACCGGATACGCAACTCCGGTGGCGGCAATCCGGGGCGGCGGCAGATTGGGGGCATCAGAGCCTGCCAACCCAGCAGGACAAGCCCCGAAGGACCTCTCCAGATGAACCGCCTGATCGCCGCTGCAAGCCTCGCCGCCCTCTTCGCTGCCCCGGCTTTTGCCGGGACAGCTGAAATCGAGATCACCCATGTCCAGGCCTCTGCCGGCCCGGTCTATGTCTCCCTCTTCGATGAAGCCGGTTGGCGCAGCAGCCTGCCGCTTAAGGCCACGAGCCTCGCCGCCGGCGAGGAAACCCTCCGCGCCCGCTTCGAGGATCTCGCGCCTGGCGTGTATGGCGTGCGGATCTATCAGGACGTGAACGGCAATGGCGAACTCGACCGGGGCGCCATGGGCCTCCCGAAGGAGCCCTATGGCTTTTCGAATGATGCCCAGGTCCGCTTCGGGCCTCCGGGCTGGCGCGATGTTTCGTTCGAAGTGAGCGGCGAAGGCGCGCAGCAGGTCATCCGCCTGCGCTGAACCCTCGCTGACACCCACCCTTCCTCCCGGAGTTTGCCACCATGACGACTGCATCCGTATCTGCCGCCCTTCCAGCCCCGCGCCCGGAGAGCTTTGTCCGCCGCCTGCTCAAGCAACACCCCAACAAGATTGCGCTCGCTATCGCGCTGATGGCCTACGCCATCGTCAGCCATATGATGCTGGCGGGGGAGGGGCCTG
Source organism: Hyphomonas sp. (assembly GCF_046313735.1). Taxonomy (GTDB): domain Bacteria; phylum Pseudomonadota; class Alphaproteobacteria; order Caulobacterales; family Hyphomonadaceae; genus Hyphomonas. The sequence goes on along the minus strand of NZ_JBKBXW010000012.1, from coordinate 71,117 downwards.
TGCGGCTCCGTTTTGATCCTGCGCCGCTGCTCCAGTCGCCGCTTGTGCTGCAGCTGCATGTCGGCGCGGCGCTCACGAGCTTTGCCATCGGTTGCTACCTGTTCGCAGGTGTGAAGGGACGTACGGCCCACCGCACGCTGGGCTATCTCTGGGTGGCTGCAATGGCGGTGACGGCGATCAGCTCCTTCTTCCTCAAGACGATCAATCCCGGCGGATTCAGCCTCATCCATGCGCTCTCGGCCTGGACGATGGTGATGCTGCCCATGGGCGTCGCGGCTGCCCGGCGCCGGGACATCGCGAGCCACCGCAAGCATATGACCGGCATGTTCGTCGGCGGCATGGCGATTGCCGGCCTGTTCACCTTCCTGCCGGGCCGGCTGATGTGGCACCTTTTCTTCGCGGTCTGACGCCTTTCGGGTTATCCCTGTCACCGAAACCCCGTTACAAAGCCTCCTCAGGGACCTGAGGAGGCTTTTTGATGAAACGCGCGGCGGCATTTGCGATCCTGATTTTCGCGGGGGCGTGCCAGTCGCCCGTTGTCACTCCGGCACCGGAACCGGCGGCAATCCTGTCCGAAGGGCTCATCGCCCCGGTCAGCGCCGAAGCCGCACTGGAACTCTATTACCGCACGCTGCCCGAAGACTTTTACCCGCGCGCGCCCGCCGGTGTTCCGCTCCCGGCTGACAGTGCGGTGCTCACCCGCATCCTCGTCGCTTCCTGCTTCGATGAGGAAAAGGAAGACAGCGTGACCATGCGCACCCTGGCCGCTGAGGACGCTGACCTCTTCCTGATGATCGGCGACAATGTCTATGGCGACCGGCGCGGCAACCAGTATGTCAACAACGAGCCGGAACTGGATGAACTCCGCCGCAGCTTCCGCCTGCTGGCCGAGCGCGAGGATTTCCAGCTGGTCCGCGCGAAGCACCCGATGATGGTCGCCTGGGACGATCATGATTACGGCGCCAACGATGCGGGCCGCGAATTCCCGTTCCGCCGCCTTGCCGAGCGGATCCATGAGCGTTTCTGGGGCCTTGAGAATGAGGATGTCGGCGCCTGGCCCGGCACCTATTACGCGCGCAGCTTCGGGCCGGAGGGGCAGCGCGTGCAGGTCATCATGCTCGATACACGTTTCTTCCGCTCGGCGCTGACCCCGACAGACCGGTGGAATGCGCGGGGCCGTGAGCGCTACATTCCGTCTGAGGACCCCGAACAGGACATGCTCGGCAACGACCAGTGGACCTGGCTGGAGAACCAGCTGCAGGAACCGGCGGACCTGCGCCTGGTCGTCTCATCGATTCAGGTGCTGCCGACAGATGGCCATGGCTGGGAAGCCTGGTCCCGCCTGCCGCTGGAGCAGCAGCGCCTCTATGAGCTGATCCGGAGCACGGACGCCAATGGCGTGGTCTTCATTTCCGGCGACCGCCACACCGCCTTCCTCTACCGCGACGACGCAGCCATCCAGTATCCGGTCTATGAAATGACGGCCTCTTCGATGAATGTCTCTTTCGCGCGCACCAGCACCGAGCAGGACCGTGCGCAGATCGGGGCGGGATACCCGCCGGAGAATTTCGGCGCCATCGAGATCGACTGGCAGGCCGGCGAAGTGCGCCTTGCGGTGATGTCGAATACCGGCGAGACGGTCAACGAGGTCACAGCGCCCTTCCGCCAGCCTGCGGCGCCGTGAGGACCTGAGCGCGGCACTCCTGAATGGCTGATACAAGAACTGTCCTTGCCCTGATCCTGTCCGTCATGATCCTGCAGCTGGCAGGTGGCATGACCGGAATGCTCACCCCGCTGGGGCTTGAGCAGCTTGGCATTGGCCCGTCGCTGATCGGCCTGGTGGCGGCGCTGCATGCGGCCGGCTTCATGCTGGGCGCATGGACGGCTCCGCGCGCGCTGGCGATGATTGGCAATATCCGCCTGTTTGCCGTTGCCGCCGGCGTGAACGCGGCAGGCATCCTGTCGCTCTCGCTGATCCACGAGCCGCCCTTCTGGGCCATCATCCGCGTGCTCCACGGGATCGGCTTTGCCTACATGTTCACCAGCATCGAAAGCTGGATGGGCGAGGCGGTGCCCGCGCGCTCACGGGGCAATGTGATGGGCGTCTACCACACCGGCGCGAAACTCTCGCTGATGGTCGGGCCGTTCTTCCTGGCCGGGCTCTCGCCGCTCGACAGCCGGTCCTATGTCTGGGCAGGGATGTTCCTCGCCCTCGCGCTGGTGCCGATCTGCATGACACGGCTTGCCGAACCGCCGCCGCCGGACCGGAAAGCCATGCCGCTGGAGCGGCTGTTCAAGATTGCGCCTGCCGCGGTGGTCGGCGTGATTGCCGCCGGTGTGATCAATACCGGCACGCTAGCGCTGCTGCCGCTTTATTTCGACAAGTTCGCGCTGGCGGGCGGGGGCACAGCGGCAGCGGCCATTGCGGCGGCCTCGGCCTGGCTGGGCGGGCTGATCGTGCAATGGCCGGCAGGGCGGCTGTCGGACTTCATCGACCGGCGGCTTGTGATCGCGGGTCTCGCGGTGATGTCTGGCGCCGCCGCGCTGCTGATCGCCATTTTCGGCCGGGCGCTCGGCGAGACAGGTGTGATTGCCCTTCTGGCGGTCTGGGGGGCGGGGGCGCTCTGCTTCTACGGCATCTGCGTCTCGCACGCGATCGACCGGACTCCGCAGGGGCAGGTGCCCCAGGTGATGTCGGGGCTCTTGTTTGTCTGGGCCGCAGGCTCGATTGCCGGGCCGCTCCTGTCAGGCCTCGCGATGCGCCTTGGCGGGCGGCTGGGCCTGTTCGGCCTGGCAGGCTGCCTTCTGATCCTCCTGGCGGTATACATGGTTGTCCGCGCGCGCCTCAGGGAGGCACCCGAAAGCCAGCCGGGGGCGGAACATGGCCGCGTCTTGCCGAGCCCGCTTGCAAGCCCTGAAATCATGCCCCGTGACCCGGCGGAAAGCCGCGAAGGCTGAGTTGCATTCCTGATACTCAGCTTGTTGCGGGCCGCTTCCGTCTGTGTATAAGCGGCCCGGTCAAAGCGGATCGGATCAGGCCCGGATCAACCGGCGCCCTGGTTCCGGACAGGGAAACGATCACCGATGAACATTCATGAATACCAGGCCAAGGCGCTGCTCAAATCCTTCGGGGCGCCTGTGGCAGAAGGCGTGCCTGTGCTCTCGCTCGCCGATGTGCAGAAAGCTGTCGATACGCTGCCGGGCCCGCTCTGGGTCGTCAAAAGCCAGATCCATGCGGGCGGCCGCGGCAAGGGCAAGTTCATCGAGCCGGAAGCCGGCGAGAAGGGCGGCGTTCGCCTCGCCTTCAACAAGGACGATGTGAAGAAGTACGCTGAGGCGATGCTCGGCAAGCATCTCGTCACCGCTCAGACCTCGGCCAGCGGCAAGCAGGTCAACCGCCTCTACATCGAAGACGGCGCCGACATCGAGAAAGAGCTTTACCTCTCCCTCCTCGTCGACCGCGCAACCTCGCAGGTCTCCTTCGTGGTCTCCACCGAAGGCGGCATGGACATCGAGGAAGTGGCGCATGAGACGCCGGAAAAGATCCTGACCCTCGGCATCGACCCGGTCGCCGGCGTCACGCCTGCCGACTCCGCCAAGATCAATGACGCCTTGAAGCTGACCGGTTCGGCAGCCGAAGACGGCCTCAAACTGTTCCCGATCCTCTACAAGGCCTTTGTCGAGAAAGACATGGCGATGCTGGAGATCAACCCGCTAATCGTCATGAAGGACGGCCATCTCCGCGTGCTCGACGCCAAAGTGTCGTTCGACGGCAATGCCCTGTTCCGCCATCCCGACATCCAGGCCCTGAAGGACGAGACCGAACAGGACGCCAAGGAACTCGAAGCGGCTGAATGGGACCTCGCCTATATCGCGCTCGACGGCACGATCGGCTGCATGGTCAACGGCGCAGGTCTCGCGATGGCGACCATGGACATCATCAAGCTCTATGGCGAAGAGCCTGCGAACTTCTGCGATGTCGGCGGCGGCGCCGGCAAGGAGAAGGTGGCAGCCGCCTTCAAGATCATCATGAAGGACCCGAACGTGAAGGGCATCCTCGTGAACATCTTCGGCGGCATCATGAAATGCGATGTCATCGCCGAAGGCGTGATCGCTGCTGTGAAAGAGACGAACCTGTCGGTTCCGCTGGTGGTGCGCCTTGAAGGCACCAACGTCGATCTCGGCAAGAAGATCATCCGCGAGAGCGGCCTGAATGTCATCCCGGCTGACGATCTCGACGATGCAGCCCAGAAAATTGTCAAAGCGGTGCGGGGTTAAGTTTCATGTCCATTCTGATCGACAAGAACACGAAAGTCCTGACGCAGGGCATGACCGGCAATACGGGCTCGTTCCATACGAGCCAGGCGCTGGATTATTACGGCACCCAGATGGTCGGCGGCATCCACCCCAAGAAAGGCGGTGAGATGTGGACGGCGGCCAATGGCAAGGAACTCCCGATCTTCGCCTCCGTGGCCGAAGGCAAGGAAAAGACCGGCGCAACCGCTTCGGTCGTCTATGTCCCGCCGGCCGGCGCGGCTGCGGCCATCGAGGAAGCCATCGACGCGGAAATCCCGCTGATCGTCTGCATCACCGAAGGCGTGCCGGTCATGGACATGGTGCGCGTCAAGGCAAAGCTCGCAAAATCCAAATCGCGCCTCATCGGGCCGAACTGCCCGGGCCTTATCACGGCAAACGAGTGCAAGATCGGCATCATGCCGGGCTCCATCTTCAAGAAGGGCTCGGTCGGCATCGTCTCGCGCTCGGGCACGCTGACCTATGAAGCCGTGTTCCAGACGACGAACGCCGGCCTCGGCCAGACCACCGCTGTCGGTATCGGCGGCGACCCGGTGAAGGGCACCGAGTTCATCGACATCCTGGAAATGTTCCTGGCCGATGACGAGACCCAGTCGATCATCATGATCGGCGAGATCGGCGGTTCGGCCGAAGAGGAAGCCGCCCAGTTCCTGATCGACGAGGCCAAGAAGGGCCGCAAGAAGCCGATGGCCGGCTTCATCGCGGGCCGCACGGCGCCTCCCGGCCGCACGATGGGCCATGCCGGCGCCATCGTGTCCGGCGGCAAGGGCGATGCAGAGTCAAAGATTGCGGCGATGGAAGCGGCGGGTATCCGCGTCAGCCCTAGCCCGGCGCGTCTCGGCACAACACTTGTCGAGGTGCTAAAGGGTTAGAAAGACCCTATAGTCCAGATTCGCGGCGCCCGTTCCCGCCGTAACCGGGGGCGGGCGTTGCAGCATAACCTGCTTGACGTTAGGGCAGGGGTATCGTCCGCCCCTATATTCAGTCGCCGGGGGCGGCATTTTGGAAGGATGACACTCAGATGGCAGACGATGGCAGCCCGGTGAACGGTTCTCGCAGCAAGGGGAACGCGTCCATGCTGGAAACTGCGTTCCTCTATGGCGGCTCCGCCCAGTGGCTGGAGCAGATGCAGGCGGCCTACGCCAAGGACCCGTCCTCTGTGCCGGAAAGCTGGCGCGCCTTCTTCGCCGAACTGGGCGATGAAGCAGCAAGCGCTGCGAAGAATGCCGAAGGCGCCAGCTGGAAGCGTCCGGGTTGGCCGAAGCCTGTGGCCGATGAGCAGATCGCTGCCTTCGATGGCAACTGGGCCCTTCTGGAGCCGAAGCTCGAGAAGAAGATCAAGGCCGGCGCCCCGGGCCTGCCGCCGGAAGACGTTCACCGCCAGGTGACCGATTCGATCCGCGCGCTGATGATGATCCGCGCCTTCCGGATTCGCGGCCATCTTGCGGCGCAGCTTGACCCGCTGAACCTCAACGGGTTCGGCGAACAGCCTGAGCTCGACCCCGCGACCTATGGCTTCGGCCCCGCAGACCGCGACCGCCCGATCTTCATCGACAACGTGCTCGGCCTGGAACGCGCGACCATCAACGAAATGCTCGACATCCTGCGCCGGACCTATTGTTCGACGCTCGGCATCGAGTTCATGCACATCTCCGATCCGGCCGAGAAAGCCTGGCTGCAGGAACGGATCGAGGGCCCGGACAAGGGCGTCGCCTTCACCCGCGAAGGCAAGTTCGCGATCCTCCGCAAGCTGATCGAAGCGGAAACCTTCGAACGCTTCCTGCACAAGCGCTATCCCGGCACGAAACGCTTTGGCCTTGATGGCGGCGAAGCGGCCGTGCCGGCGCTGGAGCAGATCATCAAGCGCGGCGGCGCGCTCGGCGTGAACGAGATTGTCGTCGGCATGCCCCACCGCGGCCGCCTAAACATGCTCGCCGCCGTGATGGGCAAGCCGTACGAGAAGATCTTCCACGAATTCCAGGGCGGCTCCACGCAGGGCGCCGGCGAATTCGGCTCGGGCGACGTGAAATACCACCTCGGCGCTTCGTCCGACCGGGAGTTCGACGGCAATGTCGTGCACCTGACGATGAACGCCAACCCGTCCCACCTCGAGGCGGTGAACCCGGTCGTCCTTGGCCGGACGCGCGCCAAGCAGTTCATGGAATCGCGCGAGACCGGCAAGTTGGACCGGTCTAAGAAACTGCCGCTGCTGCTGCACGGCGATGCGGCGTTTGCCGGACAGGGCGTCGTGGCGGAGTGCTTCGCTCTGTCGGGCCTGCAAGGCTACCGCACCGGCGGCACCATCCATTTCATCATCAACAACCAGATCGGCTTCACCACGAGCCCGATGTATTCGCGTTCTTCGCCCTATCCGTCGGATGTGGCGCTGATGGTCCAGGCGCCGATTTTCCACATCAATGGCGATGATCCCGAAGCGGTCGTTTATGCTGCGAAGGTGGCCACCGAATACCGGCAGAAGTTTGCGAAAGATGTCGTCATCGACATGTTCTGCTACCGTCGCTTCGGCCACAATGAGGGCGACGATCCGACGATGACGCAGCCGGTCATGTATAGGGTCATCAAGGACCAGCCCTCCACGCGCGAACTCTATGCCAAGCGCCTCGTCGCCGAAGGCCTGCTGACGGCTGAGGAAGTCGATGCCCAGGTCAAGGCGTTCGAGGAATTCCTCGACAAGGCCTTTGATGCCGGCAAGGACCTGATGACCAACAAGGCCGACTGGCTGGAAGGCCAGTGGTCCGGGTTCAGCCTGCCGATCGATGAGGACCGCCGCGGCAAGACTGGCGTGTCCAAGGCCCGGCTGAAAGAGCTTGGCGATGCCATCACCCGCATCCCGGACGGCGTGAACATCCACAAGACGGTGGAACGTGTCATAGCCCGCCGCCGGGAAAGCTATGAAACCGGCAAGGATATCGACTGGGGCGGGGCAGAGCATCTGGCCTTCGCAACCCTGCTCGATGAGGGCGCTCCTGTACGCCTCTCCGGCCAGGATTGCGGGCGCGGCACCTTCGTGCAGCGTCACAGCCACATCGTCGACCAGACGACCGGTGAGCGCTACACCCCGCTGAACCATATCCGCGAAGGGCAGGCGCCCTATGAAGTGATCGACTCGCTTCTGTCGGAAGAAGCGGTGCTCGGCTATGAGTATGGCTACTCGCTGGCCGATCCGAACACGCTGACCTGCTGGGAAGCCCAGTTCGGCGACTTCTCGAACGGCGCGCAAGTCTATTTCGACCAGTTCATTTCCTCGGCAGAGCGCAAATGGCTGCGGATGTCGGGCCTCGTTGTCCTGCTGCCTCATGGCTATGAAGGTCAGGGTCCGGAGCATTCTTCGGCCCGCCTCGAGCGCTTCCTGCAGATGTGCGCGGAAGACAACATGCAGGTCTGCAACCTGACGACGCCGGCGAACTATTTCCATGCGCTCCGCAGGCAGATCCAGCGCGAGTTCAGGAAACCCCTGATCATCATGACGCCGAAATCGCTCCTGCGTCACAAGCTGGCCACCTCGACCCTCGACGACATGAACACCAAGTCGACCTTCCACCGGATCCTGTGGGACGACGCGGAAACGCCCGGCCGTGAAGGCAAGGTGAAGCTCGTCAAGGATAACAAGATCCGCCGTGTCGTCGTCTGTTCAGGCAAGGTCTATTACGACCTGTTCGAAGCGCGCGAGGCCAGCGGGCAGGATGATGTCTACCTGCTGCGCGTCGAGCAGTTCTATCCCGTGCCGCGCAAGTCGCTGATCACGGAGCTGAAGCGCTTCCCGCAGGCAGAGGTCGTCTGGTGCCAGGAAGAGCCGCGCAATATGGGCGGCTGGACCTTCATCCGCGACGAGCTCGAATGGTGCGCCAGCCAGGCAGGTCTCAAACAGACCCGCCCGAAATATGCGGGCCGCCCGCCTTCGGCAGCGACCGCAACAGGCCTCTTCTCCAAACACCAGGACGAGCAGAAAGCTCTGATCGCCACCGCCTTCTCCCCGGAGCCGGTGGACGAGCGAACCGTCTCTCCCTGATCCTCACATGACTGCATCCGGATACCGCCCATGACAGATATCGTTGTGCCGACCCTCGGCGAAAGCGTGACTGAAGCAACTGTTGGCAAATGGCTGAAATCGGCCGGTGACGCCGTGAAGAAGGACGAAGTCCTCGTCGAGCTGGAGACGGACAAGGTGTCCGTTGAGGTTTCGGCGGCAGAGGACGGCGTCCTGTCGGAAATCGTTGCAAACGCCGGCGATACAGTCGGCATCGGCGCGCTGCTCGGCCGGGTCTCTGGCGGCGGCGCTGCCCCCGCAAAGGCCGAGCCGCCAGCAAAGGAAAAATCCGCCGACGAAAAACCGGCCGCCTCGAATGGCTCTGGTAACGGCGCGTCTGGCGCGGTCACCGACGTCAAGGTGCCCGCCATGGGTGAGAGCGTTGCGGAAGGCACCATTGCCAGCTTTGCCAAGAAGGTCGGCGACAGCGTCAAGAAGGACGAAACGATCGCCGAGATCGAGACCGACAAGGTTGCGCTCGAAGTGCCCGCATCCGCCGATGGCGTGATCGTCGAGTGGCTGGTGAAGGAAGGCGACAGCGTCACCCCCGGCTCCGTCATTGCACGGATCGGTGCATCCGGCGGCGCCGCGCCCGCCAAGGCGGCCGCAGCGCCGGCCCCGGCCAAGGCTGAAGCCGCCCCGAATCCGGCTGCAACCGGGGACCGCCCGGTTGCGCCGTCCGTACGCAGAATTTCGTCTGAAGCCGGGGTCAACCCGTCCGACATTCCTGGCACCGGCCGTGATGGCCGCGCCACCAAGGCCGATGCCCTTGCCTATGTAAACCAACCGAAAGCTCCCGCCATGGCTGACACAGAGTCCCGCCCGCCGCGCGAAACCGGCCCCCGTGAAGAACGTGTACGGATGACGCGCCTGCGTCAGACCATCGCCCGCCGCCTGAAGGAAGCTCAGGATACGGCTGCGATGCTGACGACGTTCAACGATGTCGACATGTCGGCGGTGATGGACCTGCGCAAGAAGCACCAGGATGCCTTCGTGGCCCGCCACGGCATCAAGCTCGGCTTCATGAGCTTCTTTGTGAAGGCCTGCGTCAATGCGCTGAAAGAGGTCCCGGCGGTCAATGCCGAGATTGATGGCCAGGACATCATCTACAAGAACTACTACGACATCGGCGTTGCCGTTGGCACCGACAAGGGTCTCGTTGTGCCGGTCGTGCGCGGGGCAGACGAGATGTCCCTCGCCGATATCGAGAAAGCCATCGCCGGCCTCGGCAAGAAAGCCCGCGACGGCGCCCTCACTATTGGCGACCTGCAGGGCGGCACTTTCACCATCTCGAATGGCGGCATCTATGGCTCGCTGATGTCGACGCCGATCCTCAACCCGCCGCAATCGGGCGTGCTCGGAATGCACCGTATCGAGGACAAGCCGATCGTGCGCGGCGGCCAGATCGTCATCCGCCCGATGATGTATCTTGCCCTCAGCTACGACCACCGCATCGTCGATGGCAAGGAAGCCGTGACCTTCCTCGTTCGCGTGAAGGAAGCGCTGGAAGATCCTGAGCGGATGCTGCTGGAAGTCTAGCGCTTCGTAGCAATCCAGCCGCGCATCAGCGCAGCCTGGAAAACCGGGGCAGGCGGGGTGAACCCTGCCGCCTCGACCAGGCCTTCAAATTCAGCTGGTCCGTGGGCGGAGAAGTCCCGCCCATAGGCTTGCCGGTAGTGTTCGATGTTGTCATCGGGCACGCCGCCATGCCGCAGGAGGTCCAGCCATAGCTCCATGATCGGGACGAAGGATTCGGCGGTCTCATCCGCACAAAGATCGACGGTGTAGAGTTTTCCGCCCGGCTTCAGGCGCGCCGCGATATCCTCGAAATAGGCTTGCCGCGCCGCCGCGTCCGTCAGGAAGTGCGAGACAAGGATGCTGGTCGCTGCGTCGTGCGCCTCCACCGGTGTTGCCGAAACATAGTCCGCATGGAACATGCAGCGATGAAGGAAGCCTTCTGCTGCCGCGTGCCGCCGCGCCACGGCCAGCATCGGCGCGGACGGATCGATCAGCGTGAACCGCCAGCCGGGAAACTGCGGCGCCAGGAAGCGCACCTCAGCGCCGGTGCCCGCGCCCGCCACAAGGATGCGCGCATCCGCTGACAGATTGAGGAAACTGCCCAGCATCAGCAGATGCAGCGTGGCCTTGATGTCTTTCATGCGCCCGAACTGCTCGTCATAGGCTTCGGCGCGCGCTTCATCGAAAATGACGGACACGGGATTGGGCGATACCATTAGATGCTCCAAAAATGTAATAGTATTACACTTTGGTTTAGCGTTTCTGCCAAGACCTTTCTTTGCGACGCGCTGCATTCCGTTCGGGAGCCCCTTGCAATTGGGGCCCGCTGCCCGACCTATTGAGCGAGCTGATTGCGTCCCGGAGACAGTACGATGACCGAACCCTACACCCCGCCCAAAGTCTGGACCTGGAAGCAGGGCTCCGGCGGGCGTTTCGCCAATATCAACCGGCCCATCGCCGGCCCGACGCATGAGAAGGAGCTGCCCGTCGGCAAGCACCCGCTCCAGCTCTATTCCCTCGGAACCCCCAACGGCGTGAAGGTCACCGTGATGCTCGAGGAGCTCCTCGCCCTTGGCTATACCGGCGCGGAATATGATGCCTGGCTGATCAATATCGGCGCAGGCGACCAGTTCTCGTCCGGCTTTGTCAGCGTGAACCCCAACTCCAAGATCCCGGCTCTCCTGGACCGGTCGGTGGACCCGGCTGTACGTGTCTTCGAGTCCGGATCGATCCTCGTCTATCTCGCCGAAAAGTTCGGGGCATTCCTGCCGAAGTCTGCACCGGAACGGGCGGAAGTCATGAACTGGCTATTCTGGCAGATGGGCTCGGCGCCCTATCTCGGCGGCGGTTTCGGCCATTTCTATGCCTATGCGCCGGAGAAGATCGAATACGCCATCGACCGGTTCGCGATGGAGGTGAAGCGCCAGCTGGACGTGCTCGACCGCCGCCTCGCTGAAAGCGAGTACATCGCGGGCGACACCTACACCGTCGCAGATATGGCGATCTGGCCCTGGTATGGCGCACTGGTCACCGGTGTTGTCTATGATGCCGGCGAGTTCCTCGAGGTTGACAGCTACACCCATGTCCAGCGCTGGACGAAGCAGATTTCCGAGCGTCCAGCCGTCAAGCGCGGCCGGATGGTCAACCGCACCTTCGGCAAGCCGGAGACCCAGCTGCTGGAACGTCACGACGCCTCGGATTTCGACACGAAAACACAGGACAAGATCGAGGCCGGCAAGGCATAAGCGGCTATAGAGGCTCTGCGGCGTCGCGCCCTGTCCCTGCGGCAGGGCTCTCGCCCTATATTGCGTCTCAGACACAGACCCGAAAGGCGGCCGGCCCATGACCAGCTACACTTCTGATCCCCGCCGCCACACGGCCGAAACGGCCGAAACCATGGGCGATGTGCGCTATGAGATCGACCGGATCGACCGCCTGCTTGTCGAGATCCTCGCCGAGCGGCAGTCCTTTATGGACGCTGCCGCGCGCATCAAGGGCGCCCGCGCGGCCGTGCACGACCGGGCACGGATTGAAGATGTCGTCGCCAAGGTGAAGGCCGAATGCCTGAAGCATGGCCTGTCTCCGGCGATTGCAGAGCCTGTGTGGCGCACGCTGATCGACCGGTGCATCGCCTATGAATTCGAAAGCTATGACGCGCTGCGCTTGCCCGAAGCGGCCAGGTCATGAGCTGCCCGGGCGGCCGCCTCCAGCGTCTCGCCCAGCGCATCCTTGATTTCGCCGAGCAGCACCGCGGCGTGTGTCCGCCCCGGCGGGGTGTCTGACCGGCCGGCCTTTTCCGCCCGTTCGCAGGCAGCCGCCAGTTTCAGCGCTCCGATGCCAAGGCTCGCACCTTTCAGCGTGTGGGCTGCATCAGCCCATTGGGATGGCTCGCTCATCGGGTCCAGAAGCCGCGACCAGAGGTCGGCCTGCTCCCGGAAAATACCAATGACTTCAAGCGACAGATCGGCGTCTCCCCCGGTCATGGCCGAAAGATGTCCGAGGTCGAGGAGGGGCAGGGGAGTGTCTTGGGACATGGGGCCGATCCGGAACAAGGCAGCAGGGTGAGACTGGGTTCTCAAGGTTAGCGAGGGCTTAACCCCGCCTCTCCGGCAATAAACTGTCATACTCGCGCGGTTGCTGGCTATGGGCGTTTCTGATAAGCGCGCAAGGCTGGCAATTTTTTCCGCTGGGCTGGACGACGTCATGACCGATTTCATCATTCTCCTCCGCAACATCGTGCTGGCCGCGCTCCTCGCCTGGCTGGGGATGGAGTTTGCTCCGAAGCAGCCGGATCCGAAGCCGGATGACAATCGTGAATCTTCTTTAACGGTCCTCGCTCGCGCCTGAGGCGAGTTAGGGGCCTTAACCCCTTGTAAGGCGTGTAATCTTCGCTCGCAGGCGCTCGTAATACGCGCTATAAGCGTCTAATGACGGAAACCTCCCCTGCGCGCCGGTCCGGCCGGGATGACCTCGTCCGGCACGAGGCCTCACAGAATTATGAGGCGGCTAAGTCCGGAGGTAACTGGATGGTCGCCCTTGCCTGGGTCTCCGCGCTTCTCTGGTTTGTCGCGCTCGGCGCTGCTTTTGTCGGCCTTGATGGCTTTTCCCTGATCGAGACCCAGCCACCGGCTCTGATCGGTGCTGTCGCGATTGCGGCCCTGATACCGGCCCTCTTGCTCATTTGTGCCGGCTACATGGCGCGCACCAGCCGCCGCGCGAGCGCCGCCAATGCCCTTGTGCTTGAGGCCGCTGCCCGCCTAATGGCGCCCGCCCGCGAGGCCGGCACCGAAGGCATTACCTTTGCTGAGCAGATGAAGCAGTCCGCGACCGAGGTCGACCGGGCGATGGCCCATGCGCTGACAGCGATGAAGGCGATGGCGGGTGAACTCGGGGACGAGCGCCTGCGCCTTGAATCGGTCTCATACACCGCAGCCGACAATGCGCGCGATCTCGCCGCCCGCCTGACGGAGGAGCGCCACGCGCTCGAAAGCCTTGCCCGGGACCTGCGCGCGCAGGTCACCGCGATGAGCGATGCGATCCCGCGCCAGGCGCAGCTGATGGTCAGCGCCGCGCGCAAGGCCAGCGAGGAAGTCGGCCAGGCGGATGCCGCTCTCGAGGCCCGGATTGCCAGTATGCAGCGGGCAGGAGATGACCTTGCGCACCGCCTCGCCGGGCTCGACCAACTCGCCCGCGAGGCAGCCGGGCGCACGGAAGATCTGACCTTCTCGATCGGCCGGGTTGAGGACAAACTGGAACAATCCCGCCGCACGGTCGATGCCGCTCTGCGGGCGAGCGAAGTCGCTGCGGCCGCTGCTGCCACGACGGGCGACGCGCTGCGCGAAGCGGTCGCCGGCGCGATTGATGGCGCGCGCAATGCCAATGCAGAGATCAGCGCTTCCACCCGCGCTGCCGCCGAAGAAGCTGCCCGCGCGCTGGCAAAGCTGCGCGATACGGGCGAGCAGGCGGCCTATGCCCTGCGGGCTGCCGGCCTCGCTGCGCGCCTCGAGAGCGAGGCGCTCGACCGGCTCGCCGGACCGTTCATGCCGGCAGGGTCTGCTGCCGCTGCAGCCCCGCTGACGCCCCCACCGCAACGCACGCCGATCTCTGCGCCGGAACCCCAGCCCTACCAGATGGGCGCCAGCCAGCCCCGCGCCGCGCCGCCTCAACCCGCAGCGATCCCGCCAACGCCGCCGCCCCAACCTCGCCCGGCTGCCAACCGTTCGGGAATGGATGACGACCTGTTCGAAGCGAGTGCCGATGCGTTCATCGCCCGCGCCGGCTTTGACGACGACGACCGTCCTGCCGGGCGGAGCGAGCCGCCGATGGTGCTTGGCCGGCCAGCGCCCCGCGAGCCTGAGAACACTCGCCCCGCGCGCCAGGCTTACCCGCCTGCCTCCGCCAGCTATGAGCCTGAGCCGCTGCGCCGGCGGGAAACGGACCACTCAAACGGCCGCAGCAATGGGTATCACGGTGGCGGCAATGGGGCGTCCGGTCCTGCGCCCTGGCGCGAAATCATCTCGGATATCAGCCGCGAACCGGGCGCAGGCCTGCCTCCGGCCGACCGGGAAACCGTGGCGGCGGCAGTCGTCGAGCGCCTGCAGGGCTCCGGCATCCCGCTCGGAGATGTGTATAAGCCGCGCGCCAAGCGGAAGATCGCGGACGGTCACCGCAAGGGCGACCGGGAGCGCCGTGCAGCCGCTGCCGATCAGGCCGGCCGCCAGTTGGAGCGCGTGGTGCACCGCCTGAAAGGTGATGCACGGCTGATGGAAATGGCGCGTCAGTTCCTGGAGTTCGAGCGTGAGGATGCCCTCGCCGCCCTACAGCAGACCCAGAGCACCAGCCGCAATGCCAGCCCGCGCCTTGCGACCTTCCTGCTGCTCGATACCGCGCTTGCCTGAGCGGCCTCAGACGCCGACGACTTCGCCGCGCACGGCCTCGTCCTTGATCCATTTAATGAACGCCCGCACGTCCGGCGAAAGGTGACGGCCCTTCGGCCAGACCAGCCAATAACCGAAATCGATGGGCGTGGAGCCGCTCGCAAAGGGCGCGACGAGTCTTCCTGCTTCCAGGTCAGATGCCGCAATCGCCTGTTTGGCCAGCGCAACGCCGCGCCCTGCGGCGGCGGCTTCGATCACGAGGATGCCCTGATTGAACCGCGGCCCGCGCCGCCCGTCGACACCGCTCACCCCATGCGCCTTCAGCCAGCTGGCCCAGTCGGGGCAGGATGGGTCGTTCTCTGAGCTTTCATCGTGCAGCAGGGTGTGGTGGCGCAGATCCTCCGGCCGGCGCAACGCATCCGGCCCTTCCAGCAGGCGCGGAGAGCACACCGGCAGGACAACCTCGTCCAGCAGCTTCTCCGATTTCAGGCCCTCATACTGGCCCCGCCCATACCGGATGGCGAGGTCGGCGTCCGCCGTATTGAAATCCGTCAGCGACATGTCGGCCGAGATCCACGCCTCGATGCCTTCATGCGCCCGGTGGAAACTCTCAAGCCTCGGCGCGAGCCATTTTGCGGCAAAGGACGGCGCAGACGAGATCATCACGCGTCCTTTCCGGGCCGGTGCCTGCATCACGCGGCCAGCCTCTGAAATCCGCTCGAACGCCTCGCGCACCAGCGGCAGGCTGGCCTGCGCGGCATCGGTCAACAGCACGGAACGGCCCGTTCGCTTGAACAGGGGCGTTCCGGCAAAGTCCTCAAGCTGGCGGATCTGCTGGGAAATCGCGCCCGGCGTCACATTCAGCTCCTCGGCCGCCTGGGTGAAGGACAGGCGCCGGGCCGCAGCCTCAAAGGCGCGCAGGGCATTCAGCGGGGGCAGGCGGTCGGATGGATCGGACATCAATAGTTTCTCTAAAAGCTCGCTGTAGGGGTTGCCCGTTGCTGCCGGGCCGTCAAGCGGGTTTTGTGCAGGCGTCCCTGTAGCGCCGCTAAACGAGAAAGTCCCGCCATGCGCCAGTTTCCCGCCTTCTTCAATCTCGAAGGCGCCCGCATCGCCGTGATCGGCGGCGGCGAGGAAGCCGCGCGCAAGTTGCGTCTGCTCGCCTCGTCTGAGGCAGAGCTTGTGCTGATCGGCGGTTTTGACGACCCCGCGCTCGGCGCCGAATTCATCGGGCGCGTGACCGTATTGCCGCGCGCGGCCTTGGAGCGGGGCCTCACCGGCGCGCGCCTTGCCATCATTGCCGAGGCGGACGGCGCCCTGCGCGCTGCGGCCCTTGCTGCCGTACGCGCCGCGCGCATTCCGGTGAATGTCGTCGACCAGCCGGAAGATTGTGACTTCACCATCCCCTCGATCCTCGACCGGGGCGAGATCGTGGCCGCCATCGGCTCGAGTGGCTCTGCGCCCGTCCTCGCCAAGACGCTCCGTGCCAAGCTGGAAGCTCTCGTACCCCAGCGCGCAGGTGATCTCGCCGCGCTCGCCGGATCGCTGCGCGGCTTCGTGTCGGCGGCGATCCCGGACAAGACCGCCCGCCGCCGCTATTGGGAGCGCGCGCTGTCCGGCCCCGCCGCCGAAGCCGCCTATGCGGGCGATCTGGACCGCGCCGAAAGCCTCCTGCGCGCTGCTGCCCGCGATACCAGTGCGCCGCGCGGTGTCGTGCATATCGTCGGCGCTGGGCCGGGCGACCCGGAACTTCTCACCCTCAAGGCGCTGCGCCTCATCCAGGAAGCCGACATCGTCTACTATGACCGGCTCGTCGGCCCGGAGATCCTGACGCTGATCCGGCGCGACGCGGCCCGCGTGCCGGTCGGCAAGTCGAAGGGCGACCATTCGGTGCCCCAGCCGGAAATTCATCAGCGCCTGATCGCCTCTGCACAGGAAGGCCTGCGCGTCGTTCGCCTGAAGGGCGGTGATCCCTTCGTTTTCGGACGGGGCGGGGAAGAGCTTGAAGCCGTGCGCGGCGCGGGAATTGAGGTTCATGTCGTGCCCGGCATTTCCTCCGCCCTCGGATGTGCCGCAGCCGCCGGCGTGCCGCTCACCCACCGCGACCATGCGCAGACGCTGACTTTCGTGACCGGTCATGCCCGCGCAGGCGGCGTGCCGGATCTTGACTGGGCCGCCCTCGCGCGCCCGGCGCAGACGGTCGTCGTCTTCATGGGCGTCGACACCGCGCCCACCATTGCGGAGCGCCTGATGGCGGCTGGCCGCGCCGCCAGCACGCCTGTTGCCGTCATTGAGAATGGAACGCGGGCGGATGAACTGCGCGTGTTCGGCACGCTGGGCGAGCTGCCTTTCCTGATCGAGGAGGAAGGCATTCGCGGCCCTGCGCTCTTGATCATCGGCGAGGTTGCCGGCCTGCCCGCAGAACAGGGCCGCATCGCCTCCATCCTTTCCGAAGCTGCCGCATCCCCGCTGTTTGCAGCGCCCCGCCTTCCTGCCTTGCCTGAGGAGTCCTACGCATGACCTCTGTCCGCCCGAAGCTGAAGCCTGAAACCCCCAAAGCCGTCACCGGTTGGGATACCGCCACCGGCCGCTCCATCTGGCTCGCCGCTGATGGATCGTGGACGGAGGATGTCCGCCGGCTCGGCGTCTTCACCGGCGAGGAGGCCGAAGCGCGCCTTGCCGCCTCGCTGAAGCAGGAAGCCCGCGTCACCGACCCCTATTTCATGGAAGTCACCGCGAGCGGCGAGATCACCGGCCGCGAGGCGCTGCGCGAGGCAATGCGCGCTGAAGCTGCCCGCAGCTTCGCGGCCCCGGAACTCGAGACCGCCTGATGAGCCGCGCGCCGAAATCCGGATTCATGCTCTACGGCGATCCTGGCTCAGGCAATTGCCTGAAGCCGAAATGGACCGCAGACCTCCTCGGCATCGCTCATGAATGGATAAACGTCGATGTCGTGAAGGGCGAAACGCGCCAGCCGGAATTCCTCGCGATCAATCCGGCAGGGCAGGTGCCCGTCGCGCGATGGCCGGATGGCCGGGTGCTACCGCAATCGAATGCCATCATGCTCTACCTCGCCGAAGGCTCGCGCATTATCCCCGAAAGCAGTTTCGAGCGCGCCGAAGCGCTCAGCTGGCTGTTCTGGGAACAGTACTCCCACGAAACCGCCATCGCCGTGCGCCGTTACCAGAAGCATTATCTCAAGAAGCCGGACACGGACATTGATCCCGCGCTCTCCGTGAAGGGAAACTTGGCTCTCTCGGTCATGGAAGGCCGCCTGAAAGGGCGCGACTGGTTTGTCGGCAACGGACTGTCTGTCGCGGACATCGCCCTTGTCGCCTATACCCGCGTGGCCCATGAAGGCGGCTTCGATCTCGCTGCCTACCCCTCCGTAGACAGTTGGGTGCTCCGCACCGAAGACGCGCTCGGCATCCAGCACGCCAGGAATCCTGCCTGATGTATCGTTATGATCAGTTTGACGCCCGGCTTGTGGCCGAGCGGGTCGCGCAATTCCGCGGCCAGGTCGACCGCCGCCTCTCCGGCGCGTTGACGGAAGACGAGTTCAAGCCGCTCCGGCTGCAGAACGGCGTCTATCTGCAGCTCCACGCC
The DNA here is from genome assembly GCF_046313735.1 of Hyphomonas sp. Lineage (GTDB taxonomy): Bacteria > Pseudomonadota > Alphaproteobacteria > Caulobacterales > Hyphomonadaceae > Hyphomonas. The sequence continues at coordinate 52,754 of NZ_JBKBXW010000012.1, read as the reverse complement.
TATATGCTGCGCGTCGCCATTCCCTATGGCCAGCTGGATCCGCGCCAGCTGCGCCGCCTTGCCCACATTGCGCGCAGGTATGATCGCGGCTTCGGCCATTTCACGACGCGCCAGAACATCCAGTATAACTGGGTGGCGCTGAAAGATATTCCGGATGTCCTGCAGGAACTTGCCGAGGTCGAGATGCACGCCATCCAGACCTCCGGGAATTGCATCCGCAATGTGACCACGGATCATTTCGCCGGCGCCGCGCGGGATGAACTTCTCGACCCGCGCCCCTGGTGCGAGATCATCCGGCAATGGTCGACCTTCCACCCGGAATTCGCCTTCCTGCCGCGCAAGTTCAAGATCGCGGTCACGGCAGCCGAGCATGACCGCGCGGCGATCCGCGTGCATGATGTCGGCCTTCACATCCGCCAGCGCGGCGGCGTCACGGGCTTCGAAGTCTGGGTCGGCGGCGGGCAGGGGCGCACGCCGCACCTCGCAACTCTCGTCAACGGATTTGTTCCGGAGACGGAGATTCTGGATTATCTCGAAGCGATCATGCGCGTTTACAATCGCTATGGCCGCCGGGACAACAAGTATAAGGCGCGCATCAAGATCCTCGTGTCCGAGCTTGGCGAGGCCGAATACATCCGCCAGGTCGAGGAAGAGTACGCCGCCCAGCGCCCGTCCGAGAAGATAGCCCTTCCGCAGGCGGAGATTGACCGCATCCATGCCTACTTTGCGCCGCCCGCGCTGGTACAGAAGCCGCCCGTGTCAAAGCATTTTGAAGCCGCGAAGATAGCCGATCCGGCCTTCGCGCGCTGGGCGCGGGTGAATTTGCATCCTCACAGGGCGCCGGGCCACACTTCGGTTACGGTCAGCCTGAAGCCGCAGGGTGTAGCCGCCGGGGATGCAACGGCAGACCAGATGGACCTTGTCGCAGGCCTCGCCGAAAAGTTCGGGTACGGAGATATCCGCGTCAGCCATGCGCAGAACCTCGTCCTGCCGCATGTGGCGCTCGATGACGTCCCGGAAATCTACACAGCGCTGGACGCTGCCGGGCTCGCCACCGCGAATGAAAGCCGGATCACGGACATGATCGTCTGCCCGGGCCTCGATTACTGCAACCTCGCCAATGCCCGCTCCATCCCCGTGTCGATGGAGGTGCAGAAGCTGTTCGCCGATCCGGCCTATGAGGAGGATATCGGCAAGCTGCACATCAACATTTCCGGCTGCATCAATGCCTGCGGCCACCATCATGTCGGCCATATCGGCATCCTCGGCGTCGACCGGAAGGGGGAGGAGTTCTACCAGATCCTCCTCGGCGGGCGCGCCGATGAGAAAGCCGCCCTCGGCCAGATCGTCGGCCCGGGCCTGAAGGCAGAAGACGTTCCGGGCGCGATCCGCCGCGTCGTTGAATACTACCGCGCCCACCGCGCCTCGAAGGACGAGCCCTTCATCGACACGCTCGCCCGCCTCGGCCACCAGCCCTTCCAGGAGGCGCTCTATGCCGCTGATTAAAAAAACCGGCGCCGAGATCGCCAATGAGTGGACCTTCGTGCCCGACGGGGCAGTTATCCCGGCCGCCGGCAGCTACACCGTGTCGCTCGGCCGCTTTCTCGCCATAGCAACGGGGCAGGAGCGCGGGCGCACAGCGGAAGGCGTCCGCCTCGGGCCGGCTGACGAGCCGGCGCAGCTGCTGCCTTACCTCTATGGCCTCTCCCTGATCGAGATTGACTTCCCCCGCTATACCGACGGGCGCGGCTACAGTCAGGCCCAGCTCCTGCGCCGCCGGTATGGCTATACCGGGGAGCTGCGCGCGGTCGGCCATGTGCTCAGAGATCAGATATTCTACATGAACCGTTCAGGCTTCGATGCTTACGAAACCCGCCGCGCGGCCGTATCTGAAGTGGTGGAAGCCTTGAGCGAATTCAGCGTGGTCTACCAGCCCGCCGCCGATACAGCCCAGGCAGCCTTCCGCAAGCGCAGCACCTCGTGAAAGCCCGGCTCCATGGCCTTTGAATGCCCGATCATCACGCCAGAGACCGATCCGGTGGCCCGCCTCGCCCGCCTGAATGGTGAGCTGCGCCAGGCTTCGGCGCAGACGATCCTGCGCGCGGCAATCATCCGCGAATGGCCAGGCGAGATGACCTATGTGTCGAGCTTCGGGGCCGAGAGCGCGGTGATGCTGGCCCTGATTGCGGATGTGGACCCTTCGCTGCCGGTCGTGTTCATCGACACCGGTATGCATTTCCCGCAGACGCTGGATTACCGTGATGAGCTGGTCGAGCGCCTTGGCCTCACCGGTGTGCGTACGATCAAGCCAAACGAAACCGAGCGCAAGGTGCTCGACCCCAAGGGCGCGCTCTGGAAAGCGGATACCGACGCCTGCTGCGCGCTGCGCAAGGTGCGCCCACTCGAGCCGGCGCTCGATGGTTTCTCCGCCTGGATCACGGGCCGCAAGCGGTTCCATGGAGGCGCCCGCATGAGCCTGCCGGTGTTCGAATTCGCCGATGGCCGGTTCAAGATCAACCCGCTCGCCAACTGGACGCCGGACGATGTGGAGCTGTTCATGGAACAGCGCGAGTTGCCCCGCCATCCGCTGGTGGCGCAGGGCTACCCCTCCATCGGCTGCTGGCCGTGTACCCAGCCTGCGGACGATCCGTCCAATCCCCGCGCCGGCCGCTGGGCCGGCCAGGAGAAGACCGAGTGCGGCCTTCATGTCGAGCGCAACGAACGCCCGCGGGTGTTTTGAAGATTGCTCGCGGCTGTTGCTGAGCCCTTCGGGCTCAGCGCCGCTGCGCCTGCGCTTTGCTTGTGGGGTGCTCCGCATGTGAGCTCAGCTTGAGCTATGTGCCTTACCCCCGCGCTGCAAACACATGCGCCAGCGCAATTGCGGCGGCCGTTGCCACGTTGACGCTGTCAAAACCCTCCGCCATCGGAATACGCACGGGCCTGGCCCGCGCAATCATCTCCGCCGGCAAGCCGGGCCCTTCCGCGCCCAGCAGCAGCGCCACACGGGCCGGAACTGCCAGCGCGGGCAGGGGCTCCGCATCGGCGCGCGGCGTCAGTGCCCACACATCATATCCTGCCGCTTCCGCTGCTGCGATCATCTCTCCGCCCGTGCCGCCCTGCGCATAGGGCAGCCACAGGCTCGCGCCGGATGAAACCCGGATGGCCTTGCGGTAAAGCGGGTCGCAGCAGGCCGCATCCAGCAGCACTCCGCTCGCCCCGAACGCCGCCGCATTTCGGAAACAGGCGCCGACATTGTCATGATTGGACAATTCCGACAGCAGGAGCAGCGTGGACGTCGTCTCCCCCTCGCTAGGAAGGGGTTTCTCCAAAAACTCCGCAGGCAGAGGAATATCCCCCTTGCGCCCGCAGGCCAGAACGCCCCGGTGCACCGGAAACCCGGCCACCGCATCCATCACGCCCTGCGGCGCCACATAGACCGGCACATCCTGCGGTATGCGCGCCAGCAGCTCCGCCAGCGGATCAATCCGCGTCTCGCACAGGAAAAGGCTCTCCACGGGAAACCGGCTGCGCGTCAGCAGCGTGCCCAGCGTCACCTTGCCTTCCACGATGAAGCGCCCGCCATGCCCGCCCACAAGATCGCGCTCGCGGACCGAGACATAGGCCTCGAGGCGCGGGTCGGATGGGTCGGAAATCTCAATCAGCGGCATGGCCTCCCATGCCCGCTTCCGGCGCCGGCTTCAATCAGTTCAGCAGCACACCGATCAGCGCCTCGGCGATCAGCCCGCTGGCAATTTCAATGAGGTACGCGTCCCGGTCCACCTGCACCCAGCGATATCCGTCTGGCGCCTGGCGCAGATTATGGCGGCGCCAATTCTCGATATGCCGCGCCCGGTATTCGCCCGGCAGGTACTGCCCCTTGCCCCAGATCTTCTTCGCCTGGCCCGGCGGCACATGGCCCATCTTCGAAAGTCCCGGCGGCAGCGTATGGCCCCGTGCGTGGGGCGGGGGATCCGCATACGCCAGAAGTCCCGGGCCCAGCGTTGCGGCGAGTATCAGCGTCATCTTTCGGAAAGGCATGGAACACACTCCTTCTCTGCTGCTTGAACGCAGCAGCGCAGGATCAGTTCCGGCAATCCTCGGCACCGGTTCCAGAAACGAAAAAGGCCGCGCCCTGCAGAGCGCGGCCTGTGTCCAGTAGCCGGGCGTGTGAGGCGCCTTACGCGCCGACTGGCAGGCCCTGTTCCTTCGCAAGGCGCTTCATCGTCTTCTGCAGCTTCTCGAACGCGCGCACTTCGATCTGGCGGATGCGCTCGCGGCTGACATTGTACTGCTCCGACAGCTCTTCCAGCGTCTTCGGCTCGTCGATCAGACGCCGCTCGGTCAGGATATGCTGTTCGCGCTCGGAGAGTTCCGACATCGCCTGCGTCAGCAGCTCCATCCGCGCATCAAGTTCCTGGCGGTTGGCATAAGTCTCGGCAGTGCCCGGCTCGTCATCGGCCAGCCAGTCCTGCCACTCCATGTCGCCGTCCTGGCCCATCGGCACGTTGAGCGAGGCGTCAGACCCGCTCATCCGGCCATTCATCGAATAGACCTCGTCTTCGGTTACGTTCAGCTTCTCGGCAATCAGCCGCGCCTGTTCCGGCTTCAGGTCGCCTTCTTCCAGCGCCTGCATCTCGCCCTTCAGGCGGCGCAGGTTGAAGAACAGCTTTTTTTGCGCGGCCGTCGTGCCCAGTTTCACAAGGCTCCAGCTGCGCAGGATGTATTCCTGGATCGCCGCACGGATCCACCACATCGCATAGGTCGCGAGGCGGAAACCCTTGTCCGGATCGAACTTCTTGACGGCCTGCATCAGGCCGACATTGCCCTCGGAGATGACCTCCGCCATCGGCAGGCCATAGCCGCGATAGCCCATCGCGATCTTCGCCACGAGGCGCAGGTGCGAGGTGACCATCTTTTCCGCCGCTTCGGTGTCTTCATGGTCGCGCCACTGGCGCGCCAGCATGAATTCCTCATTCTTCTCGAGCATCGGGAATTTGCGGATCTCGCTCAGATACCGGCTAAGTCCCTGCTCGGGACTCAGGGCAACAGAACTCGTCTTTGCAGTGGTATTCGCCATATCGTCCTCCATTGGGAACCGGCCCCGTCTGCGGCGGCCATTCCCCGTCCTCAGAGCTCAATGTCAGGCTTAGCCCCGCTTTGCGGCGGCGTCGCCTGATAGCGCGCGCAATTCACTCATCACGCATTTGCATAAATAGGAAATAGGGCAGGGTTATGAAAGAGGCCGGCCCAAACGAACCCGGCCGGATCACGTGTGCGTGTCCGGTCAGGCAGCGCCCGGGAAAGCGGAGCCTTCACAAGGGTCAGGTAGGCACCCCGCGCCCTGCCTGCAAGCAAGGCGTTGCGGCTGGCATCACGGCCTCTGCGCCTCGATCTCGCGGCGGGCCTCGGAGAGGTAGTCCGCCGAGCGCATCTCATAGAGCCGGCTTGCTGTCCGCTCAAACTCGAACGCCCCGTCGCCCGCCGGATAAAGTTTGTCCGGCTCGGCTTCCGCGCTCGCCACCAGCTTAGTCTTCGCCTCATACAGTGCATCGATCAGGCTCACGAAGCGCGCCGCCTCATTGCGTTTGTCCGCCGAAAGTTTCGGCACGCCTTCCAGGATCAGCGTGTGAAAATTACCCGCGATCGCAAGGTAGTCGATCGGCCCCAGCGGCCTTGCGCAGAGCTCATCGAAGGTAAAACGCGCAACGCCCGCTGCTTCGCGGCTCACCTCCAGCTTGCGCCCCTTCACTGTCAGCACACAGTGTTGCGGCTCTGCGCCAAGCGTCAGCCGGTCCCAGGCCCGGTCCAGCGCCGCCGCGCTTGATGCCCCCAGCGGCGTGTACCAGACCGGCGCCTCGGTCAGCCGATCCAGCCGGTAATCGCGCGCAGAGGAAAGCTCGAACACAGCGCAGCGCTGTTTCAGGAGCTCGATGAAAGGCAGGAACAGCTGCCGGTTGATCCCGTCCTTGTAGAGCGCGTCGGGATGCCGGTTGGAGGTCGCGACCACCGTCACGCCCGCCTCGAACAGCATCGCAAATAGCCGGCCAAGGATCATCGCATCGGCGATCTGCGTCACCTGGAACTCATCAAAGCACAGCAGGCGCGCCTCGGCCGAGACCTGCTTTGCCACCGGCGCAATCGGGTCATCGCCGGCGCCCTTGACCCGCCAGGGCGAGCGCTTGCGGTCTGCCTCGCTCATCCGCCGCCAGGTATCGAGGCGTTCGTGCACCTCGGCCATGAATTCATGGAAGTGGACGCGCCGTTTGGGCTGAATGGCGGCCTGCGCAAAGAACAGGTCCATCAGCATCGACTTGCCGCGCCCGACCCCGCCCCAGAGATAAAGGCCCCGTTCCGGTTCCGGCTTCGAAAAGAGCCCGCCCTTGCGTCCCTTGGATAGACGCAGCGCGAGTGCGTCCAGTTGTTCTGCTGCGGCGGCCTGCGCCGGGTCCCGGCTCAGCGTTCCGGCGGACACCCGCGCTTCGTATTGCTGCACCACCCCGCCCATCGCCTGCGCCCCTGCTCAGCCGATGCGTTCGGCAAGCTGGTTGACGAAATTCGTCCAGATCCTCGGCTCTACCAGCAGCGCGGTCACAAGGCCCGTTACGGCCCCGCCAAGGTGCGCCTCATGCCCGATTACGCGGTCCGCGCGCTGCGAGAACAGGTAGCTGATGCCGATATAGACGATACCGAACACGATCCCCCACATCGGCAATACGAAGAAGACCAGCAGGATCGAGAAGGGATCAATGATGCAGAAGGCAAGCACGATGCCTGAGAGTGCGCCCGATGCGCCGGCTGCCCGGTAATCCGGATTGTCCCGATTCCATTGATAGCCCCACAGGCTGCCGCCGATCAGCGCCGCTAGGTACACCAGCAGGAAATTCGTGCCGCCCAGCACCCGCTCGATGACAGGGCCGAACATGAACAGGCCGAACATGTTGAGGAACAGGTGCGGGCCGTTGACATGCAGGAAGCCCGAACTGATCAGCCTGTGCCATTCGCCCCGCTCGCGCATGGGCTCCACCCACAGCACGTTCTGATTGAAGAACCGGGCATTTCGGAACGCGATCAGGCTCGCGATCACGTTGAGCGCGATCAGGGTCAGGGTGACCGGAAAAGCTGTCATCGCCGCCTATGCCTTCCGCAGGGCAGGGCAGCGAAAGGCAGCCCGCATCATCATCCCTGCGGCTTAGCAAGCCGGGTGCAGGCGGGGCAAGCGCCCCGCAGCGCTCACGCTGCGCGAACGGGCTTGGCTGCCTTGGCTGCAGGCATCAGCTCCAGCAGGAAATCCTCAAAGGAATCCGGACGCTGGATGAAGCGATTGAAGTTCAGGCTGGCCTTGAACACGGCCTGCGGATGGATGTTCGCGCCGCAGCGCGCTGCGGAGGCCACCACTTCATCGCGCTCCGGGCGCGAAGAGGCGACCGCGACGCGGTGCTTGCCCATATTGGCGACGCGGGCCACGGCCATGTCGACATCATTGCCAGTCTCGGGGAGTTGCAGGTCCACGACCACGAGGTCGAAGCGCTCGAGGCGCAGGCGTGCCTCAGCCGCCAGCAGGCCTTCCGCCAGAACGAGGTCAACGGGAATGCGCGCGCGCGCGGCCTTGTCAGCGGCATGCGCCAGCATGGTCCGCACCGGCTCGTGATCCTCGATCCAAAGCACTTTCATGAAACTCAACCTCTTGGACGCTGTGTTGTACCGGGCGCTCACGGGTTAACCCGTCTCCCCGTCTGTGTTCACCCTGCCACTTCCGGGTTGCGCCTTGGTAAAACGAAACTTTCCGAAGTGTTGAAATTTCAGCGATTTGCAGGGGGGCAGACGCCTCATGTTGCCAGCCGCTTCCCGAAGGCCGGCAGCCAGCCTATGCTTGTGTCATAATCCTGACAGGTGGGAGGCCTGCAGCCAGATGAGCGAGCCCGTTCCGGTTCAGCCGCGTGCTTCAGGCACGCTGGCGGCATTCCTGCCGGCTGAGGAGCGCCGCGACGCGCATATCGTTGATGTCCTGATCGAAGAGCGCTGCCCGAAACTGCGCGGCAGCCCTGCCTGGCCGGTTGCGCGTCCGCTGCTTTATTCGATGCTCGGCTACCGCAAGGCCCGCGCCATGGCGGATGAACTCATCGCGCTGCCGGGCCGGGAGTCGTTCGACCGGCTCTCCCGCCAGCTGGCTTTTGACCTGACCGTTTCCGGGATCGAGCGCCTGCCTGCCAAGGGCCGCTGCATCGTCGCGGCGAATCACCCGACCGGGCTTGCCGACGGTGTCGCGGTCTGGGACCTGCTGAAGAAGGTGCGCGATGACATCGTCTTCTTCGCCAATGCGGATGCGATCCGCGTTAATCCGCGCTTTGAGGATGTGATCATCCCGGTCGAATGGGTGGTGGAGAAACGCTCCCCCGCCAAGACCCGAGAGACCCTGAAGCGCGCCGCTGAAGCCTTTGCGCAGGAAAAATGTGTCGTAATCTTCCCATCGGGCCGTCTGGCCTATCGCGAAGCCGGGCGCCTGCTGGAAAAGGACTGGTTCCCGACCGTTGTCGGCCTCGCCCGCAAGCAGGAAGCCCCGATCGTCCCGCTCAATCTCGATGCTCGCAATTCGGCGCTCTATTACCTCTTCTGCGACCTCTCGAACGAACTGAGAGACATCACCCTGTTCAATGAACTCCTGAACAAGCGCGGCTCAAAATTCCGGATGACCTTCGGAGAGACGATCCCGCCAGACCGCCTCGCCGGTGACCCCGCCGCCCTCACCGAAGCGCTGAAGCATCATGTCGCCTACAGCCTGCTGACAGATCCCGACGCGCGTTTTTAAGGCCCGCCTGTTCGCCTCCTGCAGAAGGGTTGCTTGCGGGCGCGCGCAATGCGCCCTACAGCGCGCCCTCGATGATCCAGATAGTCCCCGAAACGCCCGCCCTCCACGCCGATGCGATCGAAGCCCTGTTCGACCGCACCTTCGGCCCGGGCCACTTTGCAAAGACGGCCGAGCGGTTGCGGGAGTATTCAGCTTCGCTGCCCGAGATCAGCCGCGTCGCGCTGGAAGATGGCCGCGTCATCGGTGTCTGCCGCGTCTGGCCGCTCCGCGTCGGGCCTGCGCAAACCCGCGCGCTCTTTTGTGGCCCGGTCGCGGTTGATCCGGCTTATCGCGGCAATCTGCTCAGCCTCCAGATCACCGAAGCCGCGCTGGAGGCCGGCAAGGCTGCCGGCTGGCCCGCCGCCATCCTCATCGGCGCGCCGAGCCTGTTCGGCCGCGCCGGCTTCCGGCTGGCCGACCGGAACCGCCTCTCTTTCCCCGGCCCGCAGGACCAGGCCCGTGTGATGATCCGCGATCTCGCCGGGGACGCCGCCACGCTGGAAGGCCTGGTTACAGCCGGTTGATATCTGCTTGCGCACTGCCTGAGGCGCTGACAGTATTTGCCCCGAGAACCCGCTGCGCCGCCCTCACCATAACTCCGCTCGTTGCATGAAGCGGGGAGGGGGACCCCCAGGCGGGGCGGGAGGAAAAAAATGTCAGAACTGGTGACCGCCCAGGACGAACCTGTACGGCCAAAGACAGGCATACGCGAAGTCCTCGCTGCCCTGCGCCAGCCCAAGGTTGCCATCGCGGTCATCTTCGGCATCGCCACCGGCATGCCGCCCGTCCTCGTCGGCTCGACGATGGGTTTCTGGTTGCGCCAGGAAGGCATCGCGCTCGCCGCCATCGGCTTCATGGGCTGGATCGGGATTTTCATCTCCACGAAATTCCTCTGGGCCCCGTTTGTCGATTGGATCCGCCTGCCATACCTGCACAAACGCCTCGGCCATCGCCGCTCCTGGATGCTGGTTGGACAGGTCTTCGTCATCCTCGGCATTCTCGGCATGGCCGCCACCGGCCCCTCCGGCGGCCTTGGCATCTTCATCGCCTTCGCGATGCTCACTTCCTTTGCCTCGGCCACGCATGACATTGCCGTCGATGCCTGGCGTATCGAAAGCGCGCACGACGCCGAACAGGACCTGATGGCCTCGGCCTACATCCTCGGGCTGCGCACCGGCTACTTCCTTGGTAATGTGCCCTTGCTCGCTGCCTCGGCCTTCATCGGCTGGCAGACCGCCTACGCGATCGCCTCCATGGGCGGGCTTGCGGGCCTTGCTGCCCTGTTCCTCGCCCGGGAGCCGGAAAAGCCCCGCGATTTTGCGCCCATGACGGGCCTCGCCTCGGTCGGCGCAGCGCTCGTCCGTCCCCTGAAGGTTTTCTGGCAGGACCATGGGAGCGGCGTCTTCATCTACCTGCCGCTCGTTGCGCTCTATTTCGTCACGGACGGCATCAACAATCCCATGGTTGGCCCGCTCTATATCGACCTTGGTTTCTCGACCACGGAGATTGCGGGCATGCGCACGGTCGTCGGCTTCCCCGCTACGCTGGCAGGTGTGGTCGTCGCCGGGCTGATGGGATTGCGCTTCGGCACCCTGCCGGCCATGGCCATTGCCGTCATCCTTGCGGGCGTATCGAATGCCGGATTTGGTATCCTTGCCCTCTCCGGCGGATCGAAACTCGTCTGGGCCGGGGCGACCGTGTTCGAAGGCTTCAGCGGCGGGATGGCAACTGCCGCGATGGTCGCCTGGGCAAGCCGGCTGACAAACCCCATCGCAACTGCGGCCCAGTTCGCGCTGCTCTCATCTCTCATGACCCTGCTGGGCAACTTCCTCGGCGGTTTCGCCGGTGTCAGTGTCGAAGCCCTCCAGGCGGCCACCGGTTCGTCGATGCAGGGCTTTGCGGTGTATTTCGCCCTCACACCGCTCGCTGCCATACCGCCGCTCTTCCTGATCTGGGCGGTCAGCCGGCGGAACAAGCGCATGGGCGGCGGCCCCGGCGGGCTCAGCGGCCCTCCCGGCGCCAGGCCAGCAGCAGCAGCATGATCAGCGCGCTGACGGTCAGGATGCCCGGCATCAGCGCCTCGCTGGTCGAGGCGCGCACCGCATAGGCGCCCCGCTCGCGCAGGCCAAGCCAGTTTGCGCCCGCAGCATTGCGCTGGTTCCCGATGCGGCGCACTTCCGGCACGTTGCTTCCGGCTGCGTTCAGCTGGAACACGCCGCCGCCTGTCGCCGCTGCTACGGGCGCGATGAGGTCCGGTGTCGATTCCAGGTTTGCATATTCGCGCGGGTTCGCCGGGCCTTTCAGCGCAATCGCCTCCAGCCCGCCCGCCCGCGCGCGGTAGATGCCCAGCCCCGCGACCGGCGCTTCGGCCTCGAACGCGCCGGGCCCTGCCGGGCGCCAGGCCGGCTGCACGATGTCGCCCTCCGGCGTCTCGATCTCCAGCGGCGGCGCAGTGTCCAGCAGTGTGCGCAGCTCGATCCGCGCCTGGTCATTTTCGATGGCCAGCGACAGGCGCCGCTCCTCAAGCTCCGGCTCTTTCATCATCCAGTGGACGATGCGCCGGATCAGTTCTGCAAATGGCCCGCCGCCATCATGCCCGCCCGCCCACAGCCAGATCTGGTCCGACATCAGCATCCCGACCCGGCCATTCGACACCCGGTCAACGATCAGCAGCGGGCGACCGTCCGGCCCGCTCATCAACACGTCGCCGCCCACAGCGGTCGCCTCGATATAGCGCATCCAGCCGCCCCAGCGCTGCCCGTCCAGCGGCGCGGTCACGGCATGGCGCCGGCCAGCGCTCGTAAGGGCCGGGATGAAATCACCGGTGCGGATGATCCCCGTGGGCGAGGCCGGCAACACCGACGCCAGCGGCGACCGTGCGAGGCTCGCCGGCCCGGCAAACTGCTCGCCCGCCACGATCAGCAGCGCGCCGCCATCGGCCACATAGCGCGCCATATTGGCAAGGTAAGCCTGCGTGATCACGCCCTGGCGCTCATACTGGTCAAAGATGATCAGGTCGAAATCGCTTAGCTTTTCCTCGAACAATTCCTCTGTCGGGAAGGCGATCAGGGCGAGTTCTTCGGGCCGCGCATAATCTGTCTTGAAGGGCGGGCGCAGGATGGTGAAGTGGACAAGGTCAACCGACGGATCGGACTTTAACAGGTCTCGCCAGACGCGCCCCGCCTGGTTCGGCTTGCCCGTCACCAGCAGCACACGCAGCCGGTCGCGCACCCCGGCGATGCTGGCGGCCGTGCGGTTGTTCGCCAGCGTCAGCTCCTCCGGTCCGGGCGCGGCCTCGATCACCACAATATTCTCGCCGCGCCGTTCGATCTCGATCGGGATCGGCGTATCCTCGCCAGAGGCAACCCGGACCCGTTCCGGCCGTCCGCCATTCAGCGAAATATCCAGGTTGATCATGCCGCCGCGGGGATCATCGGCGCGCACCACAAGCCGGGCCCGCTCGCCGACAATACCGAAATTCGGCGTCTCCACGATCTGCACCCGCCGGTCTCCCAGCGCGTCCGAACCCGCGATCAGCCCGTGCAGCGGCCCGATCAGCCGCGCCGCCTGCTCCGTATCCGGAAGGTCATGCACCTGTCCGTCGGTGATCAGGATCGCTCCGGCAATCCGGTCACGCGGCACATCCGCCAGCAGGCCCTCCAGCGCGCCATAAAGATAGGTGCCGTCATCGCCGGGGCTGGTTTCCAGCATGCGCACCTCCAGCGACGGGTCTTCGGCGAGGCGCGCCTGCATCGCGCGGTAGGCCGCTTCGGCTGCGGCTGCCCGGTTGCCAAACTGCATACTCTCCGACCGGTCAAGGATCAGCGCGGCCACTGAAGGCAGGGGCTCGCGCTCCTCACGCACAAGCGCCGGATTAGTCAGCGCCAGCGTCAGCAGCACAAGGCCCAGCGCGCGCGTCAGCCAGGCCCGTCCGCGCAGAAAGAAATACGCCGCCCAGGCCAGCACGGCGACGCCAGCCAGCAGCCAGATCATCGGCCAACCGAGGAACGGCTCAAATGTCAGGCGCACCGCTTCGTTCATCGCCACGCTCAATCCCTGATCCGGGTCGGCAGGCGCGGATCAGGCATCCCGTCATCGCGCTCGCCCAGCCGTTCCAGAAGCGCGGGGATATGCACCTGATCGTCCTTATAGCTGCCGGTCAGCACATACATGACGAGGTTGATGCCGAAACGCCGCGCGGTCTCGCGTTGCTGCGCCCCTCCGTCCACGGAGTAAAGGTCGCGGCCATTCTCATCAATGGCCCAGGCTGCGGCCCAGTCGGCGTCCCCGATGAACAGGCGCGAGACCCCGTCGCCACGCACTTCGCCCGTCTGTCCCACCTGCTCGATCCACAGGCGCCGGCCCGCAAAGCGCCCCGGCACATCATCAATCAGGTAGAAGCTGCGCGTCAGCACATGGTTCTGCGGCATCGGCTGCATCGGCGGGGCGTCGAGCCCGGCGAGCAGCGCCTCAAGCCGCGTCACGTCTGTCTGCCGGCTGGCATCCCCGCCCGCGCGCGTGTCGATCACCAGCGCCCCGCCGGCGCGCAGGTAGGCGTTCAGCCGCTGCACGGCCCGGTCAGGCAAGGGCGCCGCGCTGTCGGGCACGTTGAAGTAGATCAGCGGGTAAAGCTCCAGCGCGTCGGTCTCGAGGTTCAGGGAGTGCGGCTCGGCCGGCTCCACCGATGTGCGCATGTTGAGGATGGAGGACAGTCCCCGCAGGCCCGCCCGCGTGCGCAGGTTCAGCGCCGGGTCATTCGTCTCGACATAGCCGAACCGCATCGTCAGCGCGGCGTCGATCTGCTTCTGCGGTGTTGATCCCGGCGGCGCTGCCACCACCCGCGTCGAAGGTTGGGGAATCGCCCGCCATGTTCCGTCCGGGCGCAGCTCATAGCTTCCCTGCGCCATCGCAGGCTCTCCTGGCACTATCATCAGCAGCGCGCCGCCTGCGATCACGGCGAGGCCCGCCCCGCGCGCCAGCCGCAATCCGCGCAGCCGTCCGGCCACGAACAAGGCGATAAACAGGTCCAGCGCCAGCAGCAGCGCCGCAAATCCCACCAGCGGGCCGGCGAGCCGGATCGCCCGTGCCTCGGCATCGCCCAGCAATTCTGCTGTGTCGGGCCAGTCGCGCATCAGCTGCGGTTCGGCGCCTGCGCCGGCATTCAGTGCCCGTGTGCCTGCCGGCCCCTGATAGAGCCCGGGGGGATGCGTCTCCGAAAGGGTCACGCCCGCAAATTCTCCTGATCTCAGCGGCGCCGCGCCGGGGCTTGCCGGCGTCAAACGCCCGAACCCGTCCAGCGACAGCTGAGGCATGTAGGTGCCTTCCTCGGTGTCCACGGCCTCGCCGCGCCCGGCCGCAATCGCTCGGCGCAGCATTTGCTCGAACACGCCGGAATAGGCGAGGTCGCCCCATTCCGGCCCGGCGGTGATGTGGAACAGCACCAGCATGCCCTGCCCACGCGCTGCGCCCGTCACCAGCGGCGAACCATCCGCCAGCCGCGCCCAGGTCTTCGCCGCAAGGTCCGGCTCCGGCCGTGCCAGCACCTGCTGGCGCACGCGCACATCGGCTGGCACCGGCAATCCGGCAAAGGGCGAAGCCTCGGGGAAGGGGGCAAGCCCCTGCGGCTCCTCCCAGGCCAGCGCGCCGCCGATTGCCCGCGATGATCGCCGCAGGCTCACCGGCAACAAATCGTCCCCCTGCGTCGCCAGCCTCGGCCCGGCAAACCGGATCAGCGCGCCGCCGGCCTCCACCCAGCCTGCCAGCTGCGCGGCTTCTTCCACCGGGATCTGGCCCACGTCAGAAAGGATGATCGCATCCGGCGCCGCCGCCACGAGGCTCGCAATATCACCGGAGGTGATCGTCGCGAACGGCTCCAGCGCCTTGCGGATGTAATGCATGTCAGAAAGCAGCGGCTGGGCCTGCATCCCGGCATCGACCAGGCCAACCCGCCGGGTCCTGTCTGCCGAATCCCACAGCCACACCGTGCCCGCGCCGCTCCGGCCCGTCACATTGAACCGCGCCACCCGTGCCAGCGCTGCCGCCGGGATGCGGAACGTCGCCTCCGCCTCGCGCGCGCCCTCGGCAAACACCGCTTCGGCTGAGCCGAGCGCCGATCCATCCTGTGTCAGCGCAGCCACAAAGGCGCGCGGCGTCCCGCGGGTGTTCGCCCGTTTCAGCCGCACCGTCACCGAATCCGGCCCTGCTGTCAGCCCGGTGATCGCCACCGGCCCATCCGCTGGCGCAGCAAACACAGTCAGCGGTGCGCGCGCGGCCAGCGCCGCCGCAAATTCGGCGCCGCCCGGGCTTTCCAGCCCGTCGCTCGCCCAGAATATCCGCGCCGGGCGGATACCGGAGGCTTCCAGCCGCGCCAGCGCATCGGCCCGGTCCACCGGCCAGGGCTGCGGGCGCAGGCCGGGCAGGCGGCGCTGCATGTCGGCCCGCGACAGCCGCTCGGCCGGATCCGCATTCAGCTGCTGCGGCGCGGTCAGCAAGAAGTGCACCGGCGCGTCCCGCTCGCCGATGTCCAGCGTTGCGCTCACCGCATTGGTCAGCTCGCCCCAGCGCGGGGCGGACGGCCAGCCATTGTCGATCACAATCAGGACCGGACCTGAAGGTGCGCCTTCGCGGCTGGATGCGCCGGGCGCCCAGACCGGCTGGGCGAGGCCCGCAATCGCCGCCAACGCCGCCAGTGTCCGGATCAGCCACACCCACCAGGGCGTGCGGGCCGGCGTCTCCTCGCGCGGCTCAACCCCGTCCAGCAGCCGCAGCGACGGCAGCTCTGCCTCCTTCGGCGCGGGCGGCGTCGCGCGCAGCACCCACCAGATCAGCGGCAGCGCCAGCACCGCCAGCAAGGCCAGCGGCGCCCCCAGCAGGAAGGGTCCGAGCGAGGTCATGCAGAAGCCCTCACCGAACCGCCCCGAAACTTTCGATCTCGGCTTTCAGGCGGCTCGCGGCCGCCAGCAGCGGCTCTCCGGCCGTATGCGTCACCAGACCCCAGCCGAGCCGGCCTGCCAGTTCGCGCAGGCTCGCGCGGTGATCGGCAAACTTGCGCTGGTATTCCTCGCGCAGCGTCTCGGCCCGGCCAAGGATGCGTTCCTCACCGGTGCCCGGGCGCGACAGTTTCGTGCGCCCTTCAAACGGAAAGCTGGTCTCTGCCGGGGCCGCAACCGCCAGCAGGACCCCTTCCGGGCAATGCCCTGCCAATGGCGCCAGCCGCGCCTTGATGTCCGTCAGCGGATCATAGAAATCAGATGCCACGATCAGCGTGGCAGAGCTGCGCGGCGCGGGCGGGAACTGCCCCTGCGTGCCCCGCAGCAGGTCATCGGTCAGCCGGTCCAGCGCCCGCTTGCCAAAGCTCGGCGTGCGCCCCGATCCCAGCGCGCCGATCCGCTCGCCATCCTTCGACATCAGGATCGCCATTGTCAGCATCAGGAGGATTGCCTCCTCCGCCTTGGTGCGCAGGTCGCCCGCGCCCTTCCAGCGGAACCCCGGCGCATCGTCTGCCCAGAACAGCACCGTGCGCGCCGTTTCCAGCTCGCTCTCGCGCACGAACAGTTCGTTGCCCTTGGCAGAGCGGCGCCAGTGGATACGGTCTGGCGAATCTTCATGCGCAAACCGGCGATACTGCCAGAACTGCTCGCCCGTGCCCGCGCGCCGCCGTCCGGCAGAGCCGATATGGGCAGCTTCGGAGGCTTCCGCCTTGAAGTTCAGCCCCGGCAGCTGGCGGGCAAGGCTCTCGGCTTCAGCGCGAAGGTCGGCGTCAGGCGTCATTCGATCAGCGCGGCGGCGCACTCTCTGGCAAAATCGATCCGCGTATCCGCGCCGCCATCGGTCGTCTCGCTGAGGTCAAAGTCCTCGGCAGTATCCGGGACATCGAAGCGCGCTTTCAGCGTCACGAGCTCTGCGCGCAGCTCGCTGGCAATCCCGCGCAGTTCTTCCGTCTCCTGAACATAGGCGTTCATTGCCTCCTCGGAGGCAAAGCGCATGACCTGCATCCGGTCCGCCCGTGCGGTGGCATGCGCGTCGGCATAGGCGGCGGCTTCCGCCAGCAGCACGCTGCAGAAGCGCGGCGCATCTTCGGTGGCCGAAGCCTGCGGCGCAGCTTCCGCGCAGGCGGGCATCGCAAGGCTCAGCATCAGGCCCATCAGGGCAGTACGAAGGGTCATCCGGCATTCCTCACAAGGTCGTTGATCAGTTCACTCAGCCTCGGGGCCTCGCCCGTCGGATCATAGCGCATCGCCATCCGGTGGCCGAGGCAGGGCTCGGCGAGGGCTTCGACATCCTCCATCGATGGGGCGAGCCGCCCGCGCAGCAGTGCTCGCGAACGCGCCGCCAGCATCAGCGCCTGGCCGGCCCGCGGGCTCGGCCCCCAGTCCACTAGCCGCTTGACGCGCGGATCGGAGGTCTGCTCGGGCCGCGCCTCGCGCACCAGCGCAAGGATCGCCGCCACTATCTTCTCGCCAACCGGCATCTGGCGCACCAGCGCCTGGATCTTCATCAACTCGGCGGCGTCAATCGCCGGGCGCACGGCCGCTTCCGGCCCGCGCGTCGTCTCGATCAGGATGCGCCGCTCGGTGTCGAGGTCGGGATAGGAAACGTCTACCTTCAAAAGGAACCGGTCCAGCTGCGCCTCGGGCAGGGCATAGGTGCCTTCCTGCTCGATCGGGTTCTGCGTCGCCAGCACATGGAAGGGCGCGGGCAGGTCATAGCGCAGGCCGGCCACCGTCACATGCCGCTCCTGCATCGCCTGGAGCAGGGCAGACTGTGTCCGCGGGCTCGCCCGGTTGATCTCGTCGGCCATCAGCAACTGGGTGAACACCGGCCCGCGGATAAAGCGGAAGCTCCGTTCGCCGCTGGGCGACTCGTCCAGCACTTCCGAGCCGAGGATATCGGACGGCATCAGGTCCGGTGTGAACTGGATGCGCTGGCTTGCGAGGCCCAGCGCCGTGCCCATTGCCTCGACCAGGCGCGTCTTGGCGAGGCCCGGCGCGCCGATCAGCAGCGCGTGGCCGCCTGCCAGCACCGCGCACAGCGACAGCTCCACCACCCGTTCCTGTCCGAACACGGCCCGCCCGATCTCGGCCTTTACCCTGGCGAGCGCGGCAGCGGCGGCTTCGGCGTCTGCGACAGGGGTTTCGGCATTCAAACTGCTATCGGCCATGGATAGGGGCGCCTCCGGCTTCACGTAACTCGCTATCAGCCTTATGTCTAAGGCGTCATTTTGGCGGAGAAAGATGTGACATCCAGTCCCGGCAGCATTATCCGCATGGAAGACACGCTTAAGGCGATCCTGCCGGAAGGCAAGTTCAGCGGCCCGCCTCCCCCTGTAGAGGCATGGAATCCGGCTTGTTCGGCGGATATTGGCATGGAGATCCGCGCTGATGGCCGCTGGTGGCATGATGGCGGCGAAATCAAGCGCGAACGGCTGGTGAAACTCTTCTCCCGTATCCTGCGCCGCGACGCTGATGGCACGACCTGGCTTGTCACGCCTTACGAGAAAGTCATCGTGCATGTCGCCGATGCCCCGTTCCTGGCGGTCCGGGTCGACCGCGACGGTCCTCCGGGGCCTAGCCAGCAGCTCACTTTCAACACCAGTCTCGGCGATGTGACGATAGCTGGCCCGGCGGCGCCCATCCGGGTCGAGACCGACCCCGAAACCGGCGAGCCTTCGCCCTATGTCCTCGTGCGCGGGCGGCTGGAGGCCAAGATCACCCGCTCCGTCTTCTATGAACTTGTTGATCTCGCGGAACCTGACCCGGACGGGCGCGGCCTGCTTGGCGTCTGGAGCCAGGGGCAGTTCTTCGCCCTTGGCCCGGCGGCCTGAGGGGTTTCATGTCGTATCGAACCCTTGATGACTTTGTGGAGCGCGTCACCCGGCGCCTCGATCCCCCCGCCGGGCAAGGGCGCCTCACTGATATGGGCGACCTCGATTTCCTGACGCCCGAGGAAGTCGCAATCGTGCGCCCGGCAGCGGTCCTGTTCGGCGTCATCCCGCGCCGCGAGGGGCCAACTGCGCTGCTCACCCTGCGCCCCGAGACCATGTCCGACCATGCCGGTCAGGTCGCACTGCCCGGCGGCAAGATTGACCCGCTCGATCTTGATGAGGTCGCCGCCGCCCTGCGCGAAGCCGAGGAAGAAGTCGGCGCCCGCGCGGAGGAGATCGACGTGCTCGGCAAGGGCTCTCCCTATGTCACCGGCACGCGCTACCGCATCACCCCGGTCGTCGGCCTGCTGCCGGCCGATTTCTCGCCGGTGCCCAACCCCAAGGAAGTCGCCGCCGTCTTCGAAACCCCGCTCGACTTCCTGATGGACGCCCGCAACCATCGGATGGGCGAAGCGATGTATAAGGGCGCGCTCCGCCAGTTCTACGAAATGCCCCATAATGGCTACCGCATCTGGGGCGTAACCGCCGGCATCATCCGCCGCCTCTACCAGACGCTTTACGAGAGCGATTGACGCACGCCTTGCCGCCCTGACCGATTTGGGGTTTTTCCACCAAGTTCAGGCCCCTATGTTAGTCTGACACTACACAAGGACCCCGGCCCACCGTGCTCATCGGACGTATTATCCTGCAGGCTTTGATAATTGCGCTGCCCTTCGTGGTGTTCGGGCTGTACCTCTACGCGACCCGTTCGGCCGAAGAAGCGGGCCGCCGGAAGTGGCCGATCCAGCTGCTCTTCGTCATCGGCCTTGCGCTGACCACCATCGTCTGGTTCGCCGCGATCCTGATGGAGCCGCGCGAGCGAGATGTCTGTACCGAGCCCGCCCGGTTCGAGAGCGGCGTCCTGATCCCCGCCCGGACCTACCCGTGCGAGCGAAAGCCGGAGGATGTTGGCGTACCCAGCTCCCGCAGGGGGACGGCCCCGGCTGATGCCCCCGACTGAGCGCCTTTCCGCTGATTGGCTGACCGCGCCGGCGCCCAGCGCCGTCATGTCCGCGCTCGAAGCCGCGCGGGCAGGGGCCTCGCGCTATGTGGGCGGCTGCGTGCGCAATACGCTGCGCGGGCTTTCGGCTGATGACATCGATATTGCCACACAGCTCCTGCCGGAAGCGGTCATGTCCGCGCTGGACGCCGCCGGCATCCGCGCCATCCCGACCGGCATCGAACATGGCACCGTCACCGCGGTGCACAGCGGCGTGCCGGTCGAGATCACCACGCTGCGCCGGGATGTCGAAACCGATGGCCGCCGCGCCGTCGTCGCCTTCACCGAGGACTGGGCCGAAGACGCCGCCCGCCGCGACTTCCGCATGAACGCCATCTATGCCGGGCAGGATGGCACCCTGTACGAGCCCGTGCCCGGCTCCATCGCCGATGCGCTTGCCGGCCGGGTGATCTTCATTGGCGACGGCGACCAGCGCCTGATCGAGGATTACCTCCGTATCCTGCGTTTCTACCGCTTCAATGCCTGGTATGGTGCGGGCATCGACGGGGCAGGGCAAGCTGCCTGCGCCCGCCAGCGGCATGGTCTCAAAAAGATCGCTGCCGAGCGGATCTGGAAGGAATTCAAACGTACCCTCGCCGCAGCGGACCCTTCCGAAGCGATGGCCGCAATGGAAGACGCCGGCGTGCTCGCCATTGTCCTGCCCGGCGCGTCAGCCGCGCTGCTGCCCGGCCTTTGTGCCATTGAAGCGGAGCAGGGGATAAACGCCGACCCCATGCGCCGCCTGATGGCGCTCCTGCCGCGCCGGCGCACGGAAACCAGCGCGGCAGCCTCGGCGCTGCGCCTCTCGAACGATGAATCCGCCCGCCTCCACGCCTGGGCAGACCCCGCGCTCGGCCACATGCCCGGCCTGTCACCAGACGCCTGCGCCGAAGCCTTCTACCGGTTTGGTGCTGCCGCCGTTATCGACCGTGCGCTGATCGAAGCGGCGAGCGGCGGCGGCGATGTCACGGATCTTCTCATCGCCGCCGCATCCTGGCAGCGGCCTGTTTTCCCCATCGGCGGCGACGATGCTCTCGCCGCAGGCCTCGCGGGCCCGGAGATCGGCCAGCGCCTGCGCGCGCTAGAGGAAGACTGGATACGCTCAGGCTTTCGCCTGACGCGCGAAGATCTTCTGGCGAAGTTCTGAAGCCCAGCCTCAGGCGAGGCGCTCGACCATCATGTGCTTGATCTTGGCAATCGCCTCGGCCGGGTTCAGCCCCTTCGGGCAGACCTGCGCGCAGTTCATGATCGTGTGGCAGCGATAGAGCTTGAAGGGATCTTCAAGGTCATCGAGGCGTTCGCCCGTGGCTTCGTCGCGGCTGTCGATCAGCCAGCGATAAGCCTGCAGCAGCGCGGCAGGGCCGAGATATTTGTCGCCATTCCACCAGTAGGACGGGCAGGAGGTCGAGCACGAGGCACACAGGATGCACTCATACAGGCCATCGAGCTTTGTGCGGTCCTCTTCCGACTGGCGCCATTCCTTCTCGGGCACCGGCGAGGATGTCTTGAGGTAAGGCTGCACATAGGCGTGCTGGGCGTAGAAATTCGTCAGGTCCGGGATCAGGTCGCGGATCACCGGCAGGTGCGGCAGCGGGCTGATCGAGATGACGCCGCCCGGCAGGTCATCGAAGCCCTTGGTGCAGGCAATCGTGTTGCGCCCGGCAATGTTCATGGCGCAGGACCCGCATACGCCCTCGCGGCAGGAGCGGCGGAAGGCGAGCGTCGGGTCGATCGTGTTCTTGATGTAGATCAGCACGTCGAGGATCATCGTGCCGGCCTTGTCCATGTCCACCCAATAGGTGTCCCAGCGCGGATTGCCCGTTTCTTCCGGGCTGTAGCGATAGATCCTGAAGGCGCGCAGATTGGTCGCGCCCTGGGGCTTGGGCCAGGTCTTGCCTTTCTGGACCTTGGAATTCTGGGGAAGGGTAAGCTGAACCATCTCTTCAAACGTCCTCGGATTATCCGCGTTCACTCTGTCTCTGCCGGGCGGCGCCGCGCCGTGATCACCGCGCCGTCCGTAATACTGTATCCGAAACCATAACCGCCCTGATGCATGACACCCTTTTCCGAATGTCCGCTGACGGAAGGAAGGATCGAGATCACCTCATATCCCTCCTCATGCAGCGTGTTGCAGGCAGCTTCGATCTGGGCAGAGAGACCGGCGATATCCGCATGGTGCGGATCATCAACAAGTTTCTTGCCCCTCCCGAGCAGTTTCTTCTCTTCCTTCTTCTGGCGGCCGGCGCGAACCCAGACGGTCTTGTATTCGCCCATCGGATCCCTCGTCCTGCCGCAGTCCTTGTTCCTCAGTATACCCGCGCGCGCGGCTTGATGTATTCGATTTCGTTGGACAGCGTGTATTCGTGCACGGGCCGGTAATCGAGCGTCACCTTGCCGCTATCATCACACCAGGCCAGCGTGTGCTTCATCCACTTCTGGTCATCGCGCTCGGTGAAATCCTCGCGCGCATGGGCGCCGCGGCTTTCCTCGCGAACGGCCGCCGAATTCACGGTCACCGCCGCCTGCGCGATCAGGTTGTCGAACTCCAGCGCCTCGACAAGATCAGTGTTCCAGATCATGCCGCGATCCTTCACATCAATGCCAGGGAGCTTCGTGTAAACGTCCTCGATGGCTGCCACGCCTTCCTTCAGCACCGAGCCTGTGCGGAACACGGCGCAGTTTGACTGCATCGCGCGTTGCATCTCGAGGCGCAGCTTCGCAACCGGCTGATCGCCGGAAGCGTTCCGCATGCGGTCGAACCGGGCGAGGTGCGCGTCGGTGGACGCTTTCGGCAGTTCCGGCTGGCGCGCGCCTGCCTCGGTCGTCGCCCCGCAGCGCAGACCCGCCGCGCGGCCGAACACGACAAGGTCGATCAGCGAGTTGGAGCCGAGCCGGTTTGCTCCGTGTACGGACACGCAGGCTGCCTCGCCGACAGCCATCAGGCCGGGCACGACCGCGTCCGGATTGTCGCCCTTCTTGGTCAGCACTTCTCCGTGATAGTTCGTCGGAATGCCGCCCATATTGTAGTGCACCGTCGGCAGCACCGGGATCGGCTCCTTGGTCACGTCGACACCGGCAAACACCTTCGCCGTTTCCGAAATGCCCGGCAGGCGCTCATGCAGCGTTTCCGGCGGCAGATGGTTCAGGTGCAGGAAAATATGGTCCTTCTCCGGCCCCACGCCGCGCCCGTCGCGGATCTCCATCGTCATCGCGCGGGAGACGACATCGCGAGAGGCAAGGTCCTTGGCGGAGGGTGCATACCGCTCCATGAACCGCTCGCCCTCGGAATTTGTGAGGTATCCGCCCTCGCCG
Organism: Hyphomonas sp.; assembly: GCF_046313735.1. Taxonomy (GTDB): domain Bacteria; phylum Pseudomonadota; class Alphaproteobacteria; order Caulobacterales; family Hyphomonadaceae; genus Hyphomonas. The sequence continues at coordinate 29,675 of NZ_JBKBXW010000012.1, read as the reverse complement.
CGCGCGCCTTCGGTGATCAGGCAGCCCGAGCCATAGATGCCGGTCGGGTGGAACTGCACGAACTCCATGTCCTGAAGCGGCAGGCCGGCGCGCAGCACCATCGCATTGCCGTCGCCGGTGCAGGTATGCGCCGAGGTGCAGGAGAAATACGCCCGGCCATAGCCGCCGGTTGCCAGGATCGTCTTCTGCGCGCAGAAGCGGTGCAGCGTGCCATCGTCCAGCTTCCAGGCGGTCACGCCCCGGCAGACGCCATCCTCATCCATGATCAGGTCGAGGGCGAAATACTCGATGAAGAACTGGGTGTCCTCGCGCACGCACTGGCCATACAGCGTGTGCAGCATTGCGTGGCCCGTCCGGTCGGCCGCCGCGCAGGTGCGTTGCACCGGGCCTTCGCCGAAATTCCGCGTCATGCCGCCAAAGGCGCGCTGGTAGATCTTGCCTTCCTGCGTGCGGGAGAAGGGCATGCCCCAATGCTCAAGCTCGTACACAGCGGCCGGCGCATTGCGGGTCAGGTATTCGATCGCATCCTGGTCGCCGAGCCAGTCAGAGCCCTTGACCGTGTCATACATATGCCACTGCCAGCTGTCCTCGGACATGTTGCCGAGCGAGGCCGCGATGCCGCCCTGCGCCGCCACGGTGTGCGAGCGGGTGGGGAACACCTTGCTGATGCAGGCTGTCTTCAGGCCCGCCTGCGCCGCGCCGAGCGCTGCGCGCAGGCCAGAGCCGCCCGCGCCAACGACGACCACATCATAGGTATGATCAATCCAGGTATAGCTGCTCATCAGATGTCATCTCTTCCAAATGGGTTCTAGGCGCCGGTCCACACCCGGATCACGGACAGGAACACGGCGGCAAACAGGATCGCGGTGGCAAATGTGTTGAGGATCATCAGCGCGCCGCGCGTCCCGGCTTTTCCGATATAATCCTCGATCACGACCTGCATACCGAGGCGCATGTGATAGAACGCCGCTGCCGCCGTCAGCACCAGCAGCAGCGCGTTCAGCGGATCGCTGACCCAGGCGCGGGCGCCGTCATAGCCCCCGCTTGCCGCCTTGATGACCGCATAGAGGAACCACGGAACCAGCACGATCAGCGCCAGCGCCGAGACCCGCTGGCGGATATGGTGCGCCGTGCCGGACTTGGCTGAGCCGAGCCCGCGGGCGGCCTTGGTCGGGGTGATGAATTCGCCATTGCTCATTCGGAAGCCCCCTCAGAGCGAGGTCGCTGCGTACATCAGCGCTGCCGCGCCGACGATCGCAAAGACAAAGTTGAACATCGAGACCTGGCTGGCGAGCTTCGGCGTGAAGCCGATGCCCGGCCCGTCCCAGAGCAGGTGCCGGATGCCGTTTGCAAAGTGGAACAGCACCGCGACCGCCCAGAGATAGAGCACGATCTTGCCGAAGATCGAAGCGATCAGCCCGTCGATCACGGCGTAGGCCTCGGGGCTAGTCGCCAGCGCGATCAACCAGGCAGCGATCAGGAACGTGCCGAAATACAGCGCGGTGCCCGTCAGGCGGTGCGTGATCGAGGCGACCATGGTGGCGTGAAAGCGCCAGACCTGGAGGTGCGGGGACAAGGGGCGCGTGGCGGCGCGCTTCGGTCCGGACATGCAGGGAAACCTCGCGAGTTTGTGGGGTGCTGGTCACCGCTTCTACGAGCCTCTAGGGTCGTGTCAACGCAGGCTGACAAGGGAGCGACAATATGAAACCGGCGATTTGCGGACTTCTCCTTATTGCGCTGGCTCCGATTGCCCTTGCGGACCCCCTCCTTCCGCTGATCGAGCGCTATGAAGCCCATGTCCGCGCCGGCGATCCGGACAGCGCCGCCACGGCCCGCCGGACGGTCGCCACCCGCTGGCAGGATGTCTCGCCTGCCGCCGAATCGGCCCACCGCCAGCAGGCCGAAGACCTGCTGGCCGCCATCGCCGCCGCCGAAACGGAGCGCAGGACCGATCAGGCAATCCTCATCCGCCTCCTGTCTGACGAGATCAGCTATTACGACCAGGACGCCTCCCGCATCCCCTTCGTGGGCGACTGGGGATTCCAGGCAGAGCCGCACTTCGCCGCCATGATCCTGCGCATCCGCACCGAGGCCGACGCCCATGCCTGGATTGCGCGCCTCAATGATGTGCCGCGCTATTTCCACCAGCAGCGCGAGAACATGAAGCGCGGCATCGCCACCGGCTGGACGGCGCATGGCGATCCCTTTGCCACGACCCGCGCCCAGATTGCCGCCCTGCTGGAGCAAGCGCCCGAAGACAGCGATCTCTACCAGCCGCTTCGCAACCTGCCCGATAGCATAAGTCCAGAATCCAGATCCCATATCCAGAAAGTCGGGCTCGAGGCGACGAAGTGGGCCCTCGCCGCCTATGAGTCCATGCTTGAGTTCATGGATGAGACTTACGCCCCCGCCGCCCGCGCCGCGCCGGGCATCGCGTCTCTCCCCGGCGGCCAGGAGATCTATGCCGCCCTCGTCGAGGTTCACACCGCCGGCGCGGGCTATTCGCCTGAGGAAGTCCATGCCATCGGCGTCGCTGAAGTCGCCCGCATCCGGGCAGAGATGGAAGCCATCATCGAGGAAGTCGGCTTTGAGGGCAGCTTTGCCGAGTTCCAGCACTTCCTGCGCACAGACCCGCAATTCTATGCCGAAACCGAAGCCGAACTGATGGAAGCGGCCCGCGAGATTTCCGCCCGGCTCGACCTGATCCTGCCGGACTATTTCAACATCCTGCCCCGCCTCGGCTACACGGTCGATCCCGTGCCCGCCTCCATTGCGCCGGGCTATACCACCGGCCGCTACGTCCTCGGCGATCCGGAGGAGGGCCGGCCGGGCTCCTATCTCGTCAACACCTGGGCGCTCGACCAGCGCCCGCTCTACGAGCTCCCGGCGCTTTCCGCCCATGAAGCTGTGCCCGGCCACCACCTCCAGATCGCGCTGGCGCAGGAAATGGCCGGCCAGCCCCGCTTCCGGCAGCAATACTACGCCACCGCCTTCGGTGAAGGCTGGGGGCTCTATGCTGAGTACCTCGCGGGCGAGGCGGGTATCTATCGCACGCCGTATGAACGCTTCGGCGCGCTTTCATATGAGATGTGGCGCGCCTGTCGCCTCGTCGCCGATACCGGCCTGCACTGGTATGGCTGGAGCCGCGAAGAGGCTGAGGCCTGCTTCAAGGACAACACAGCCCTTGCCCCGCTCAACATCGAAACCGAGGTCACACGCTATATCGGTTGGCCGGGACAGGCGGTCGGCTACAAGATCGGCGAACTGAAAATCCGCGAACTGCGCGCCGAAGCCCAGGCCGCCTTGGGCGACGCCTTCGACATCCGTGCCTTCCATGACACAATCCTCGGCCAGGGCTCTGTCCCCATGGACCTGCTCGAAGCCCAGGTCCGGGGCTGGATCGCGTCCAGCGCGGCGCCCTGATCTGCCGGGGCTCGCTTAGTTGTCGTCACGCCCGATGACCGCAGGTCATCTGGGCGCCCATCTCCCGCCCTTTCCACTAGATTTTCGCTGAGAAGACAGGAGTTGGGCTCCCAGACCGGCTGCGCCGGTCGGGAGTGACGAAGGTGGATCTGTATCTTAACTGCCGCAGGCCGTTGAAGGTGACGGCCACCCCAATCCCCACCTTGCCCTTTCATCCCCGGCGCGCCACATGCCCGGCCATGCTCCGCTTTTTCGAACGCCGCCTTGATGCCTTCCCTGACACCCGGCAGGGCGCGCCGCCAGCGGGCTTCTGGCCGTTCATCTGGCACTATATCCGCGATGCCGCCCCCTGGTTGATCGGCATGTCCGTTGTCACAGCGCTCATCGCCATCGGCGAGGTTGCGCTCTTCGGTTTCCTTGGGGGCATTGTCGACTGGCTTACAGCGTCCGAGCGGGAAGGCTTCTTCCAGCGCGAGGGCGGCCGCCTCGCCCTGATGGCGATTGTCCTCGTCATCGCCATTCCCGCGCTCGTCCTGATCCAGGCACTGATCGTCTATCAGGGCCTGATGGGAAACCTGCCGATGAGCGCGCGCTGGCGCATGCACCGGCAGATGCTCGGCCAGTCGATGAGCTTTTTCGGCAACGACTACGCCGGGCGCGTCGCCACCAAGGTAATGCAGACCGCGCTGTCGGTGCGCGAGACGATCATGAAGATCCTCGACGTCTTCGTCTATGTCAGCGTCTATTTCCTCTCCGCCCTCGCGCTCGTCTCCCTGGCCGATCCGCGCCTTGCCGCCCCGCTCCTCATCTGGGCCGCGCTCTATGGCGCCGCGCTCTGGTATTTCGTGCCCCGCCTCGGAAAGGTGGCAGAAGAGCAGGCCGAAGCTCGCTCGGTGATGACTGGTCGCGTCGTTGATTCGTATACGAACATCCAGACCGTGAAACTCTTCGCCCATGCGGGGCGCGAAGAGACCTATGCCCGGGACAGCATGGCCAGCTTCCTCGCCACGGTGCACCACCAGATGCGCCTCGTCACGGGCTTCAACGTCCTCGTCTATCTCAACAATTCGCTGCTCGTCTTCTTCATCGCAGGCGCTGGCATCTATCTGTGGACCGGCAATCTCGTCAGCGCGGGCGCAGTCGCCGCCGCTGTCGGCCTTGCGCTGCGCATCAAGGCGATGTCGCAATGGATCATGTGGGAAGTCGCCGGCCTCTTCGAGAATATCGGCGTCGTCTATGACGGCATGGACATGCTCGAAAAGCCCGTTGCCGTCACCGACGCGCCCGGCGCAAAGCCCCTCGGGACTGCCTCCGGCGAGATCGAGTTCCGCAATGTCGTCTTCCATTATGGCAAGGGCGCCGGCGTCATCGATGGACTGAACCTCACCATCCGCCCCGGCGAACGCATCGGGCTTGTCGGCCGGTCCGGCGCCGGCAAGACAACGCTAACGAACCTGCTGCTGCGCTTCTACGATGTGGAAGGCGGCCAGATCCTCGTCGATGGCCAGGATATCGCCGGCGTCACGCAGGATTCCCTGCGCGCCAATATCGGGGTTGTCTCGCAGGATACCTCGCTCCTCCACCGCTCGATCCGCGAGAACATCGCCTATGGCCGGCCCGAGGCGAGCGATGAGGAAATCGCCGCCGCCGCAGAACGCGCCCGCGCCCTCGGCTTCATCGAAGACCTTGAGGATTCCAAAGGCCGCCGCGGCTTCGATGCCCATGTCGGCGAGCGCGGCGTGAAACTCTCCGGCGGCCAGCGCCAGCGCATCGCGATTGCCCGCATCTTCCTCAAGGACGCCCCCATCCTGATCCTTGACGAGGCCACCTCCGCCCTCGATTCCGAGGTCGAAGCCGCGATCCAGGAAAGCCTTTTCGGCCTGATGGAAGGCAAGACCGTCATCGCCATTGCCCACCGGCTGTCCACCATTGCGGCGATGGACCGGCTGATCGTGCTCGATGAAGGCTGCATCGCGGAAGCGGGCACGCATGAGGAGCTCGTGGCCGCTGGCGGTATCTATGCCGACCTCTGGGCCCGCCAGTCGGGCGGCTTCCTGGTCCAGCCAAAGCCGGCCGAAATCCCGGAAGAACCCGAAGTTGCGGCAGAGTAGGGGCCCATGAAACTTACCATCATCGAGACTGGCCAGGCCCCCCTCGCCATCCGAAGTCAGTTCCCGGACTATCCGGCCATGTTCAGCGCAATGTTTGAAGGCGCCGATCCTTCCATTCGCTGCGAAACCGTCTCGCTCGTGACCGGCGCGGCGCTGCCGGCTCCGGCAAGCCTCGAAGCCGTGCTCTACACCGGCTCGCCCGCCGGCGTGTATGAAGACCATGCTTGGATTACGCCGCTGATGGACTTCATCCGCGCCGCCGCAGATGCACGCACGCCGCAAATCGGTATCTGTTTCGGCCATCAGGCGATGGCCGAGGCGCTCGGCGGCAAGGTGCAGAAATCGGAAAAAGGCTGGGGCGTCGGCCGCCACACCTACGACCTTCTATCCGTTCCCGGATGGAACGGCGAGAAGCCCGCCACCCTCTCCATCGCGGTCAGCCATCAGGACCAGGTGGTCATCCGTCCGCCCGGCGCCGAAACCATCGCCCGTTCGGAGTTTACTGAGTTCGCGGCGCTTCATTATCCGGAAATCCGTGGCCTGAGCTTCCAGTGCCATCCGGAATTCGATGCGGAGTTTGCCGCCGCGCTCTATGGTGCCCGGCGCGGTACATCGCTGCCCGCCGAAACCGCCGATGCGGCGATCGCCTCCCTGAAGGAAGGGTGCGACCGCCGCTTTCTTGCCGATTGGATCGCCAGTTTCCTGAAATCAGCCCGCTGACGATCCTTCCGTCGGCAGGTCAGTAGCGGAAACGTCCGCCAACACTCAGCACAGTCTGCTCATTCTTGATGCTCAGATTGCCGGGGAAGAGCCGGTTGCCAAAAGTGACATTGTCCGTCGCGCGGTAGGCCACTTCACCGAAAACATCGAAGCTTTCGGTCAGCGCATAAGCCGCGCCGCCTTTCACCTGCCAGGCAAACTTCGTCTTGCTGCCATCGATGATGCTGATGTCGGAGGGCCGGTAGGTCACATCCACATTCGACACGCCAAGGCCTGCGCCCACATAGGGAGAGATCGTGCCCATGCGGTTGAAGTCATAATAGACGTTGGCGAAAAGTGCCGTGTTCTTGATGCTGCCGTCATCGTTTGCAACCACCTGGCCAACCGTTGCGCCAAGTTGCGTCGGCGAGCCGGCGATCACCGCAGCATCGACCCCGTCGATCACCGCGCCGCCGACCTGCACGCCGCGATGCGTGTCAACGCCGGCGCGCGAATACACGATCTCGGCGCTCGCCCGGAAGCCATTGTTGAAGAACCGTCCGAACTCCGCGCTCAGCGCGTAGCCATTGTCGAATTCGGTCTTCCAGCCATACGGCGTGCCGGCGGCAATCTGCGTGCCGTTGGGGATCACCGGCGCGCCATTGCCTGTTGCGAAGGCGCCGGTCTGGCCGGAATTGCTGCTATCGGCCTGGAAGTTAAAGCCTGCGCTCGCGGCGCCATACCAGCCTTCTGCGAAGGCGGGGCTGGCGATCAGGCCGAGGGCGCTGGCAGCGGCAAACATTGCCTTGAATTTCATCATAAAACTCCTCTCTGAACTCATCCATTCTGGACAGTCAGCTGCGCATCTGGCGCAGACGACGAGCAGGAAGTAGTATTACATATCGCGCATACAATAGAATATTTCTGAATTTTTGGTCAGGTTCCGCGGCTTCACCGCTGCCTGTTGCAGGGACGTCACACCTTTCTCTCTTGGCGCGCGTTTTGATTGCGGTTGCGCTGGGGCGCGCCCTAGTGTTCAAGACGCCCGGAAACCGTTTCACGGAGAGACAGATGCTGCCCAAGCCGCTTGCCGACATTGCCCCGAACACGCTGGAATTCGAGGTGATGCCCCTCGTCAAGCCGACTGGCTTTCGCGAATATGATGCGCGCTGGTGGTTCAACGGCATCGGTCACGCCAAGGCGCCGGAGCTGAACCTCACAGGGGTCCAGGCCCTCGGCCTCGGGATGGCGACCCTTTTCCACGAGCTGGGCGTGAAGCCCACCATTGTCACCGGCCACGATTTCCGCTCGATCAGCCAGCCGATCAAGAACGCTCTCACCCTCGGCCTCACCGCCGGGGGCTGTGAAGTCCTCGATGTAGGCCTCGCCCTTTCCCCGATGGTATATTGGAGCCAGTTCGAGCTCGACGCCGCCTGCTGCGCCATGGTCACCGCGAGCCATAACGAGAATGGCTGGACCGGCGTGAAGATGGGCGCCAACCGCCCGCTCACCTTCGGGCCCGAAGAAATGGGCCGGCTGAAAGACATCGTCATGGAAGGCCGCTTCGTCACGCGCGAAGGCGGCACCCATCGCCGCATCGATGGCATCCGCGAGAAATACATCAACGCCGTCGCTGGCGACACGAAACTCACGCGCAAGCTCAAGGTCGTCGCCGCCTGCGGCAATGGCACGGCAGGCGCGTTTGCGGGCGATGTCCTGCGCGCCATCGGCGCCGAGGTGATCGAGATGGACTGCAATCTCGACATGACCTTCCCGAAATACAATCCGAACCCGGAAGATCACGAGATGCTGCACGAAATGTCGCTCTCCGCGAAGGAGCACGGCGCCGACGTCGTGCTCGGCTTTGACGGCGACGGCGACCGCTGCGGCGTGGTCGACAATACCGGCGAGGAAATCTATGCCGACAAGATCGGCCTGATGCTGGCGCGCGACCTGTCGAAACACTATCCGGGCGCCAAGTTCGTCGTGGATGTGAAGTCCACCGGCCTCTACAAGACCGATCCGGTCCTGAAAGCCAACGGCGCCTCGGTCGACTATTTCAAGACCGGCCATTCCTACATCAAGCGCCGCACGACCGAGCTCGGCGCCCTCGCGGGCTTCGAAAAATCCGGCCACTTCTTCTTCCGCCCGCCGATCGGACTCGGTTATGATGACGGCCTGATCGCCGCCAAGGCGATCCTCGAAATGCTGGACCGTAATCCCGGGCGCACAATGGCCGACCTCAAATCAGATCTCGGCACCGCTTGGACCTCTCTCACCATGGCCGCGCATTGCGCTGACGAGATCAAGTATGACGTTGTCGACCGCATGGTCGCCGAATACCAGTCCCTCGCCGGGGCCGAGATCCTTGGCCGCAAAGTGGTCGAGGTCAACACCGTCAATGGCGCCCGCGTGACGCTGGAAGACGGCTCCTGGGTCCTCGTGCGCGCCTCCTCCAACAAGCCCGAACTCGTCGTGGTCGTTGAATCGATGGCGAGCGACGCCGACATGAAGGACCTCTTCCACAAGGAAGTGAAACCCCGCCTCGGCAAGCATCCCGAAGTCGGCCACTACAATCAGGAAATCTGAGCGGCTCTCGTGTCATCCCGGAAGCGGCTCAGCCGCTATCCGGGACCCTATCCCGGCGTGTACGCAAGTTCAGCAAGGTCCCGGATCATCGCTTCGCGCTGTCCGGGATAACACCCTCGCGGCACCCCCCGCCCTTACCCGCCCGGCCCGTACTCCGCCATCGCCGCATCATCCAGTGCGCCGGCATTGAGATAGGCTGGCCGCGACAGGATCCGCGCGAGATAGGCCTCGACCTCGGGTGTCTTCGGGATGGTGCCGAACTGCACACCCCAACTGATCTGTGCGCCGAAATAAACGTCCGCTGCCGTGAACCGGTCGCCGCAGAGATACGGTCCGCGCGCCACCGCCCCGGTCAGCGCCGTCAGCGTGCGTGCGAAATCGCCATAGCCCACCATGCCGGCATGTTCCTCCGGCACGGCGAGCCCAATCGCCTGATTTGTCGAGGCTGCTTCCCACGGCCCTGCGGCAAAGAACATCCAGCGGAAATATGCGGCGCGCTCCGCAGCAAGAGGGGCCAGGCCCGCCTCCGGAAACGCCTCCGCCAGATAGGCGCAGATCGCCCCGCATTCGGTCACCACATGGCCCTCATGCACGATGGCGGGCACCTTGCGCATCGGATTGATCGCGGCATAGTCCGGGGCCTGCATCTCCGGCCCGTATCGCAGATAGCGCACATCATAAGGCGCGCCCGTCTCTTCCAGCATCCAGCGGGCAATCCGCCCGCGTGACATCGGATTGGTATAGAAAATCACGCTCATCTGCGCCCCCAAATGTTCACGTTTTGATCTTTCAGGTTTCCGCGGAGAGAGTCAAGACAATCCTTGCTCCGCATTCTGCCCCTTGATTCTGGGCCGCAAAGAATGCACCCCGCGCCATTCACTCCCGGTTTACGAAAGCTGAAGGGAAGTCATGCGCGTCGCCATCATCGGTACCGGTTATGTCGGCCTCGTTTCCGGGGCCTGTTTTGCGGATTTCGGCCACACGGTCACCTGCGTCGATAAGGACGAGGCAAAGATCGAGAAGCTGAAGAACGGCATCATGCCGATCTACGAGCCAGGTCTCGACAGCCTGGTGGCGGCGAACGTCAAGGAAGAGCGCCTGTTCTTCACGACCGACCCGAAAGAGGCGATCCGCGGCGCCGATGCCGTCTTCATTGCGGTCGGTACGCCCTCCCGGCGCGGCGACGGCCATGCGGACCTGACCTATGTCTATGGCGCAGCAGAGGAAATTGCCGGCCTGATCGAAGGCTTCACCGTCGTCGTGACCAAATCGACCGTCCCGGTCGGCACTGGGGACGAGGTCGAGGAGATCATCCGCAAGGCCCGGCCGGAGGCTGATTTCGCCGTTGTCTCGAACCCTGAATTCCTGCGCGAAGGCGCCGCGATCAAGGACTTCAAACTGCCCGACCGCGTCGTCGTCGGCACCGATGATGAGCGCGCCCGCGAAGTGATGCGCGAACTCTATCGCCCGCTCTTCCTGAACGAGACGCCCATACTCTTCACCTCAAGGCGCACGTCCGAGCTGATCAAATATGCCGCCAACGCCTTCCTCGCCGTGAAGATCACCTTCATTAACGAGATGGCGGACCTCTGCGAGAAGGTCGGCGCAAATGTGCAGGAAGTCTCGCGCGGCATTGGCCTCGATGGCCGCATCGGCGCGAAATTTCTGAACGCCGGCCCGGGCTATGGCGGCTCCTGCTTCCCGAAGGATACGCTCGCCCTCACCAAGACCGCGAATGATTATGGCAGCCCGGTGCACATCGTTGACACAGTCGTCTCGGTCAATGCAGCCCGCAAGAAGGCGATGGCCGGCAAGGTCATCGAGGCCATGGGCGGGGATGTCTCCGGCAAGACCATCAGCGTCCTCGGCCTCGCCTTCAAGCAGAACACCGATGACATGCGCGACGCCCCCTCGCTCGACATCATTCCCGCCCTGCAGGCGGCCGGCGCCCGCATCGTCGCCTTCGATCCCGAAGCGATGAAGGAAGCCTCCCACCTCCTGAAGGACATCACCTTCGCCGAGAGTGCCTACAAGGCTGTGGACGGCGCCGACGCGCTGGTCATCATCACCGAGTGGGACCAGTTCCGCGCGCTCGACATGAACCGGATCAAGAGCGCCATGACCGGCAATGTCGTCGTCGACCTGCGCAACATCTATTCGCCGGACGACATGATCCGCCGGGGCTTTGCCTATACATCCATCGGAAGGCCTGCCATATAGGCGCTGATACCGCTAACATATGAGGAAACCCGCCCCATGAAATTCTTCGTAGATACCGCCGATACAAAAGACATTGCCGATCTCGCCGCCACCGGCCTGATCGACGGCGTCACCACCAACCCCTCGCTCATCGCGAAGGCGGGCCGCCCCTTTGCCGAGGTGATCGCCGAGATCTGCGGCCTGGTCGATGGCCCGGTCAGCGCCGAAGTCGTCGCGACCGAACACGCCGCCATGGTCGCCGAGGGCCGCAAGCTCGCGCAGATCGCAGACAATGTCGCTGTCAAGCTGCCGCTGACCTGGGACGGGCTGAAAGCCTGCCGCGAGCTCTCCGCAGACGGCATCCCGGTGAACGTCACCCTCTGCTTCTCGGCGAACCAGGCGCTTCTGGCCGCCAAGGCCGGCGCGGCATTCATCTCGCCCTTCATCGGCCGGCTCGATGACATCCACATCGATGGCATGGAGCTGATCGCCGAGATCCGCCAGATCTATGACAATTACCTCTTCGACACCGAGATCCTTGCCGCCTCGATCCGCTCGCCCAACCATGTGAAGCTCTCAGCGCTCGCCGGCGCCGATGTGATGACTGCGCCTCCCGCTGTCATCCGCAGCCTTGTCAGCCATCCGCTGACGGACAAGGGCCTCGAAACCTTCCTCGCTGACGCAAAGAAGGCAGGCATCAAGGTCTGAAGCGCCTCAGGCGCCCGCCGATCACCCCCAGGGACCGCTGGTCCGGGGGCTCGCGGCGGGCGTGTTCGAGACGCCCATATCTCCGGCCATGCGGCGCAGGGCTTCCACACGGTTGGCAGTCGACGGGTGCGTAGAGAAGAGGTTGTCCGCCCCCCGGCCGTTCAGCGGGTTGGAGATATACATGTGCGCCATGGCGGGGTTGCGCTCAGCATAGGGGTTGATCTGGGCGCGCGCGCCGCGCTCGATCTTCTCCAGCGCCGAAGCCAGCCAGAGCGGGTTGCCGCAGATTTCCGCGCCGCGCTTGTCAGCCTCATACTCGCGGGACCGGCTGATCGCCATCTGCACGAGGGCGGCGGCCATCGGGGCGAAGATCATGAGAGCGAGCGAGCCGATCAGCCCCGCCCGCTCCCGCCCGAAGAACAGCGCGAAATTGGCCAGCATACCGATGGCGCCGGCCAGCGTCGCCGTGACCGTCATCGTCAGCGTGTCGCGGTTCTGCACATGGGCAAGCTCATGCGCCATCACGCCGGCGACTTCCTCGCGGTTGAGCATATTGAGGAGGCCCGTGGTAGCCGCTACGGCGGCGTTCTGCGGGTTGCGGCCGGTGGCGAAGGCGTTCGGCTGGGGCGTGTCGATGATGTAGACCTTGGGCTGGGGCAGGCCGGCCCGGTCCGCCAGGCGCGCCACATCCTGCCGGAAGCCGCGCAGCATCGGATTGGTCGTGTTCTCCGGCACTTCCTGCGCGCCCTGCATCCGCAGGACCAGCTTGTCGGAATTCCACCAGGCGAACACGTTCATCGCCGCGGCCACGCCAAAGGCGAGGATCATGCCGGTGGGGCCGCCAACAAGATAGCCGATGGCCATGAAGATGGCTGTCATCGCAGCCAGGAGCATGAAGGTCTTGGTCGTACCCATCGGTGGGGATCTCCTCATCAACAAGAACGATGCCGCGCGCTTTTGCAGCATTCCGCGACTTGCAGCCTATATGGGAAGGTATGAAGGCCCCGGAAAGACCACGCATGCCGCAGCATCCCCTCCCACAGGAAGAAATCGACCGCCGCGCCGCGCTGCCCGAAGCAGCCCGCCGCGCGCTGGAAGAAGCCGACGCCCGCAAGGCCGAAGAGGCCGCAGGCGCCGCCGCCCTGCCCACAGACGAAACCGGCGGCCCGAAAACCATCGAGCCGACAAGGTTTGGCGACTGGGAACGCAAGGGCATTGCGTATGATTTTTGAGGGGCACTGCTCCCCTCTCCCTTGGGAGAGGGGCTGGGGGTGAGGGGCTGTCCCAGATGCAAACCTCTCCGCCCAGCCACAACCGCCGCTCACCCTCACCCCCAACCCCCTCTCCCTCTGAAGAGGGAGAGGGGGCTTGAAAGCCTCAAACCACCCCGTACTTCACCAGACTCTTCGCCCCTGACACAATCGCCTCTTCCGCGCTGCGGGGTTGCCAGCCGAGGCGGCGTTTGGCGTTGTCGCTGGAGATGTGGCGTTCGCGGCCGAGTTCGGGCAGGATCTGTTTGGCGGGCGGGTTCACCATGGCGATGAATTTGACGAGGCCATCCGGCATCACGCCCTTCGGCAGCTTGCGGGCATAGGCCGGGAATTCGCGGCGCAGCACCTCGGCCACTTCGGCAAACCACATGAACTTGTCGCCGACCAGGAAGCGCTGGCCGGCCGCTTCCGGCGCGGTCATCGCGGCAACATGCGCAGCGGCGACGTCGCGCACATCGACGATGACGAAGCCGACGCGCGGGGCCGCCGGCAGCTTGCCGGAGAGGAGCTGGGTGAGGATTTCGACCGAGGCGGAGAAATCCCCGCTCATAACCGGGCCGAGCACGGCGGCGGGGTTGATGGTCGTCAGCTCCAGGCCCTTGCCCTCGCCGTTCACATAGTCCCAGGCCGCGCGCTCGGCGATGGTCTTGGAGCGGGTGTAGGGCGTGTTGTCCTTGAGATTGGTGTCGTCCGACCAGTGTTCCTCGGTGAGGAGGGCCGGGCGCCGATTGCCCCAACCATATGCGACTGCAGCCATCGAAGAGGTCATCACCACGCGTTTCACGCCGGCGGCCTGTGCGGCTTTCAGCACGCGCAGGGCGCCGTCGCGGGCGGGGATGATCAGCTCATCGGCATCCTTGGGCACGAAATTCGGGATGGGGGAGGCGATGTGGTGGACATAATCGGCACCCTCGACCGCCTCGGCCCAGCCGTCATCGCTGCTGAGATCGGCAGCACGGACAGGAATGGAGACGGGCTTGCCGGCATAGTCCGACAGCACCTTGCTGAGTGCATCTGCCTTCGAGGCAGACCGGGCCGTGCCGATGACCTCATGGCCTGCGTCCAGAAGCTGGAGGATGACATGCCCGGCGATAAACCCCGTTGCACCGGTGACGACCACTTTAGCCATGATGCCCTCCTGCGGCTGTGGTGGAGAAATGGTTGGTTGGCCTGCCTGCCACAAGAGCGGATCAGACCGGCTTCGGCGGCACAACCGGCTTTTTCTGGTTCAGGCGGTGTTCGCGCCAGGTGATATAGAGGGTGGAGACGACAATGATCGCGGCGCCGGCCCAGACAAACGGGCCCGGCAGGGCGCGGATCATCACCCAGTCTGCCACCGCGCCCATCGGCAGGCGGAGATAATCCATCGGCGAAAGGAAGGACGCATCGCCCACCGACATGCCCTTGATGAAACAGAACTGCGAGACGACGCCCATGAACGCCATGCCGAAGATGAGCCCCCAGGTGGAGGCGTCCGGGCTCGCCCAGAAGAACACAGCCACCGGCAGGATGAAGATGGAGGAGAGCAGGTTCGCCCAGATCAGCAAAGCCATGGGCGAGTGAACGCCGGTCAGCGATTTCACCAGCACGATGGTGAAGGCAAAGCAGAGCGAGGACAGGAGCGCGAAGATCGCCCCGGCATTCAGGTTTGCGCCGCCGCTCTCTCCCAGCAGGGCCGGCAGCAGCGTCATGACCAGCACGCCGGCAAAGCCCGCGATCACGGCGCTGGTGCGGTGGATGCCGACTTTCTCGTGCAGCAGGATCATGGCGAGGATGGTGACGAAGATCGGCCGGGTGAAGCTCAGGGCATTGAACTCCGCCAGCGGCAGGCCGAACACCGGCCAGATCGCGATCAGGCCGAAGACAAAGCCCGCCGAGCCGATCAGGCTGCGGGTGACGAGGGCGCCAAAGCGGGCGGTGTGGAGTTTCGTGATGCCGAGGAGGATAAACGGCACCGCCATGAGGAATGCGAGAAAGCTGCGCCAGAAGGCGAGGAAAATCGGATGGATGTCGCCGGTGATTTCCTTGGCGAGCGCCAGGTGCAGCGTGTAGCCCGCGCCCGAGACGATCATCCAGATTGCCCCCTGAAGATTGCCCGAAAGGCCGGGCCGCTTTACAGGAAGCGGGGGGTGATCTGGTTCCGCTCTGCTCATGCCTGTATTTTCACCTGAAGAAATCGACGAAATTGACCGCCTGTGGCGCAGCCTGCCTGCGGACCATATGTGGACCGGTTGGGCCGCTGTTGGCCAGAGCCCTGATACGGTCTGGCTGTTCCGCTCGCGCGCACATTGGCGGCGTTTCCCGCTGACACGCACGGCGAATGGCTACGCCCTCAGCGATGACCGGGGCCGCGTCTTCCGCGAGGCGGAAAGCCTTGAGGACCTCTTGAGAGCGGTGGAGGCTGTCCCCGCGCTGAGAGTTGCCGGTCAGGACTGAGCCCCGGCCTGCATCGCAAGGCGCAGCTGCTCGGCCTGTTCCGGCGTGATGCCTAGGGCTTCGAGGACGGGGCTCGCCGCAGTCTCGTCCCAGCTGTGACGCGGGCCGACCGTGATGCCGCCATCGACGACGAATTCCCCGCCGGTGATGAACTCGCCTTTTTCCGACGCGAGGAAGGCAGCCATCTCGGCGATGTCCTTGCCGGAGCCGATGCGGCCGGCCGGCTGGATGCGCCCGCCGCCCTGGGCCAGCATCTCGGCCATCTGGTCGGCCTGCTCGCGTGACATGCCAAGCGAGGCGCCGAAGATCGAAGTGGCGATGAAGCCCGGCAGGATCGCATTCACGCGGATCCGGTATTTGGCGAGTTCGGCTGCGGCGAGCTTCGAGAAATGCGCAACGCCCTTCTTGGCGACGGAATAGGTGATGGGCGCATAGCCGGCTGAGATCGCGCTGATCGAGGAGGTGTTGATGATCGCGCCGCCCCTGGCCTTCATGTGGGGAATGGCGAACTTCGTGCCCGCGAAGACCTGCTTCAGCAGCAGGTTCATCGTGTCGTCATAGCCTTCAAGGTCCAGTTCCTCGACCGGGGTGGCCGTGCCGCCATGACCGGCATTGTTCCAGACGATGTCGAGCGATCCAAAGGCGGCAGGCGCAGCGTCCATGATGGCTTTGAGCTCGTCCATCTTGGTGACGTCGCAATGGACGAACCGGACCTTGTCGGTTCCGAAGCGCGTTTCGAGCGCCTTGCCTTTTTCGTCCTGGATGTCGCCGGCAATCACCCTCGCCCCGGCGGCCACGAAGACCTCGACACCGGCAAGGCCAATGCCGCTCGCCGCGCCTGTAATGACTGCCACCTTGCCGCTGAGATCCGCCATGTCTGTTCCTCCCGTTTTCGCGCACATGGCGAGGCCTTCCGCGAGGGGCGTCAAGGAAGAAAAGTGACGGAGGCGTCATAAAAAAAGTCCCCCTCTCCCGCTGGCGGGAGAGGAGGGGTGGGGTCACTTCCGCTTCAGGCCAAAACGCGAAATGAATATCCGGTCCAGCATCCGTTTCGGCAGGCGGGTGGGGATCGTGAAATTGGTCAGCTTGTCGGGCACGGGGGCATAGCGCGCCTTCGGCTTCGGATCGGAAAGGGCGGCTTCGATCACTTCGGCGATCTTTTCCGGCGAAAGGCCGGTGCGCCCGCCATTCAGCATGGTGCGCTCGAAAATCTTCAGGGCCTCCGCCCAGTCGCTGCCGGCATAGGGGCCGCTTTCATTGTCCTTTTCGGCCTTGTCCCAGATGGGGGTCTTCACAGAGCCGGGGCCAATCGCGATCGCGTCGATGCCATAGATCGCAAGCTCGCGGCGCAGCGTATCGCTCATCGCTTCATTGGCATGTTTCGTCGCCACATAGGCGCCGAGGAAGGGCGAGGCGATGCGGCCGCCGACCGAGGTGATCGTGATGATCCGCCCGGGCGCCCCCTCGCGCGCCGGATCAGCGCCGAGCAGGGGCACAAGCGCCTGTGTAATGCGCAAGAGACCGAATACATTGACGGTGAAATGCGCCTCGAAATCCGCAAGCGGCTGAATCGCCAGCGGACCCATCTTGGCAATCCCGGCATTGTTTACGAGGCCAGCCAGGCGCCGGTTGCCCAGCGCAGCGCTAATAAGGCTGACCGCGCTTTCGACATCTTCAGGTTTGGTGACATCAAGCCGAAGCGGACGCAGGTCGCCGCTGGCCCCATCCAGCAGCGCGGCCGCGTCAGCCTCCGAACGAATGCCCGCAAAAACGGTCCAGCCTTTCGCGGCCATGTGGCGGGCGGCCGCCCGACCGATGCCCGTGGAGGCGCCAGTGACTACAACCGATTGCGGAAGGGCGGGTGCGGAAGGGTCTGTCATGCCACCTTATACGCAGGAAAACCCGGTCAGGTTTCGGTTTTTTTTCCGCCGCCTTCAATGACAGTCAGCTTGGGCTTCGGCCGGCGCAGGCGCGTGACGTTGCCTTCGGCAGGCTGAGGCAGGCTGGAGGCAGCGACAAGCGCGGGCTTGGGCTTCACCGGAGGCGGCGCATCCGGCACGTTTTCAGCCGGCTCAACCGGCTCGTGCCGGTCCGCATGATCCGCCCGGGCAGGACGGCGCTTCGATCCCATCGGCTGCTTCGCCCGGAGCGGCTTGGCCCCCTTGCCGCGGGCTTTCTTGTCGATCTCGCGCAGCTTCGCCAGTTGCAGGCCAGACAGCGCCTCGCCCTCCTGTCCCTTCATCGGGTCCGCAAAGGCCGATCCATACTTCTCGACACGCCCTTCGACTTCTTCGAGAAAGGCGCGCTCCCAGTCCGAGAGCGGCGGCCCAAGGCCCTTTTCGGCAAGCGCCGCCGCCCGCCTGAGTTTCCTCAGCGCTGCGCGTTTCTTGCGCTCATCGACTTCTCTCGGCATGCGGGTACCAGAAACGAATTCCGCGAATCCCGCAAGGGTCAGGCTTCACCGAGGGCAATCAGATAGGTCTCGAGCACCATTTCCTGCTCGGCCCGCTCCGCCTTGTCGATTTTCCGCAGGCGGATGACCTGCCGCAAAGCCTTGGTGTCGAAGCCGATGGCCTTGGCCTCGGCATAGACTTCCTTGATCTGCTCGGCGATTTCCTTCTTCTCCTCTTCCAGCCGCTCGATCTTGGCGACCGTCTGGCGGAGTTTTTCCCGGGTGGTTTCGTCGATCTTGGTCAGCTCGAAGCTGTCATCCATGGCAGGTCCTTTCCGGGGTGTGCACGAAGGCGGGCAGAGGGCAGGGGCAGGCTATTAGCGGGTCTCCGGCCGGATGGCCAGACGGCTGATGGCGCTGGCGACAGCGTCCGCATGGCCATGGTGGGGCATGTGGCCTTCCTCGGGCAGGATCACGAGATCCAGCTTCAGCTGCTTTTTCAGGCGCGCGGTGTGCAGTTTCGGAGACAGGACGCGGTCCTTGCTGCCGGAAAAGACGGTGACAGGCGCGGTGATCTCCGGATAGCGGATCGATTGCGCGGCGAGTTCTGCCTTCAGCGCCGTCATGTCGCGGGCATTGGCGCGGAAATTTGCCGGCCGCAGGAACAGTCCGACGCCGGAGGTTTCGTAATAGTCTGGCGGCGCAGGCGCGGGGTGGAACACACTTGCGACGCCGCTGCGCATCTGGGCCGGCCCAGCCAGCGGGGCCGCCTGCGAGAAGACATTGCCGGCAACTGGCGCCGCGGCGAAAGAATTGTACCAGGCCGTGCCGCTGCCATCACCCCAATCATGTGTGACGGGCGCCAGCAGCACGAGCCCGGCGACCAGGTCCGGCCGGTCGAGGGCGAGGCGCAGCGCGACAGCGCCGCCGAAGGAGTGGCCGGCGATCACTGCCTTCTGCCCCCGCGTAACCTGCTCCAGCACGCCGGCCATCTGCGCGGCCTGCGCGCCGAGACGCTCCGCGCCGGCAAAACGCTGCGACCAGCCATGGCCCGGACGGTCGGCCATCAGCACGCGGAAATCCCCCTCCAGCCGGGGCGCAAGATTGGAGGTGAATTCCCGCGCATTGGCGCTGGCGCCGTGGATCAGCAGCACCGGCGCTGCGGTTTCCGGTCCGCGCGCAATGACATGCATGTCCCGGCCATTCACCGGCACCACCATGCCTTCGCGCGGAAAGGCCTTCTCCACGCGCGCCGAGTATGCGGCGCTGTTCAGGCCCGCTGCAAAGCCCAGCGCCGAGACGGCAATCGCGGTTTCAACGATCATTGGGTGTCAGAGGTCCTGGCCTTCGGTGTCGCGGGCGAGACGGCGCTCGGCGGCGAGTGCCTGCGGCATCAGCGGATAGATCCGCAGCGCCTCGCGATAGCTCTCCAGCGCCTGTTGCTTGCCGCCGATCTGTTCAAAGATGTAGCCAAGCCCCATCCAGGCGCCGAAATGGCGCGGCTCCAGCGCCAGCGTCTCGTTGAGGTCGCGGATCGCCTCGGGGAAATTCTCCGCCATCAGGAACAGGCCAGCGCGAAGGTGCCAGGCCTCCGGGAAGCGCGGGTCGATCAGGATTACCCGGTCGAGCAGCTCGCGGGTCAGCTTCTGGTCGCCGGCGCTCATGGTCGCGATCGCGCGCTGCATCATCAGGTCGATGGTCGGGGATTTGGACTCCTGCCAGATCGCCCAGATATCCTCGGCAATGTCGGCCGCGACCGCTTCGTCCTCAGCCGCCTTCAGCCGCTCGAACAATTCGTCCGGCGGCGCGGCGATCGCGGTCAGCGGCAGGACAGCAAAAAAGGCAGCAAGGATCAGGCGGCGCATTTGCCTAATATGCAAAAGGCACGCGGCGGCGGCAACGGCTGCCGGGCAGGGCGTCAGATCAGGCCTTCACGCACCAGCGCGGTTTCCAGCGAGGCTGCATCCCGGAACAGGTGCGTGCGATAGCCGAGGGCATCGGCGGTCGCGATGTTGCGGGCAACATCATCAATGAACAGCACCTCATCCGGCGCCGGGTCGCCCATCTTGGCGAGGGTATAATGGAAGATCGCCGGGTCCGGCTTCACGAGGCCGATCTGGCCGGAGACGGTCACATGCCGGAACCGCTTCAGCACCGGGAACATGTCCAGCATCATCGGCCAGATTTCGGCCGGCATGTTGGACAGGCTATAAAGCGGAGTCGCGCGGCCATGCAGCATCTCGATCAGCCGGTCCGTGCCGTGGATATACCCATCAAACATCTCGGCCCAGCGTCCGCCCCAGGCGCGGATTTGGTCGTCATACTGAGGGTATTTCGCGATCAGCGCGGCGGCGTTCTCGGCAAAGCTCACGCCTTTGTCATGCGCCAAGTGCCAGTCGAGCGTGCACACTTCCGTCAGGAAGCGTTCGCGCTCGGCCGCATCGCTGAAAATTTTGGAATAGAGGCGTGCAGGCGACCAGTCGAGCAGGACACCGCCAAGGTCGAAGAGGGCGAACCGGGCGGCCATTCTGGCGCCTTATTCCCTGTTCATCTTCGGGTCAGCCCTGCTTTGCTTTGAAGCGAGGGTCGGTTTTGTTGATCACATAGACCCGGCCCTTGCGGCGCACGATCTTGCAATCGCGGTGACGCGACTTGAGAGATTTGAGAGACGAGCGGACTTTCATGGGTCTGGCCTGGATCGATTAGGAATTGGGAAAGCGGAGCGCGTAATGAATCCGGTCAGGCGAGTCAAGGACGCTAACTGCGGCAAGGCCGCAAAAAGAAGGATGTCGGACATGGTCAGCGCCGGTTGGACGCGGTCGAAATGGATGGCGCTTGTGGCCGTCTGCGGCGTGCTGGCGTCTTGCGCCAACGGCCCGCAACCTGCGGGAACCGGGCCGGAGGGCGGGACAGCGCCGCCGCCGGTGTCGCCGCCCGCCTCGCCCCCTCAGACCGGCGCCATCACCTACGCCACCTCCGGCCATGCCGGTATCGATGCCTGGCGGGCCGATTTCTCGCAGCGCGCCATCGCCGCCGGGCATGACCGGCAGATCGTCAAATCCCTGCTGGAAAAGCTCTCCCCCATCTCGATGTGGCTCGGCACCGAAGTTCAGGTCCAGACCGCACCCTCCGACCAGGCCGAGTTTGCCAAGCCGATCTGGGATTACCTGACCGTTCCGCTCGGCAACACCCGCATCAATACCGGCAAGGCGCGCCTCGCCTCGCTCGCCCCGACACTGGCGGCGATCGAGGAGACCTACGGCGTTGACCGGCAGGTACTGGTCGCCATCTGGGGCATGGAGACGAGCTATGGCGGCTTCATCGGCCGTGATGATGCGGCCAATGCGCTGGCGAACATGGCGGTTGAAGGCCGGCGCCGGACGCTGGCAGAGAATGAACTCTTCGCCCTGATGCGCATTCTCGCGCGCGGCGATGCGCGGCGCAGCGATCTCATCGCAGGCTGGGCGGGCGCCATGGGGCAGACCCAGTTCATGCCGTCGACCTATTATGCCTATGCCGTCGATTTCGACGGGGATGGCCGCAAGGATGTCTGGAAAAGCGAGGCCGACGCGCTCGCCTCGGCGGCCAATTACCTCGCCCGCTCCGGCTATATGTACGGCCAGCCCTGGGGCATCGAAGTCCTCGCTCCGGCAGGCTTCGATTACAGCCTCGCCGACGGCACCGAGCGGCCGATGGACGCCTGGATCGCGGCGGGCCTCTCGCCCATCCGCGGCGGCGCCTTCGACACCGGCGGGGCGGAATTTGCCGAACTCTGGCTGCCGGCCGGTGCGACCGGGCCGAAGCTGCTCCTGTTCAAGAACTTCAACGTGTTCAAGACCTATAACCGCGCCGATTCCTATGCGCTGGCCGTCGGCATGGCGGCGGACGCCATCATCGGCACCTCTCGCGGCCCGGTTACCCCCTGGCCGACGCACCTGCCGCCGCTGACCGTGTCCGAGATCCGCGAGCTTCAGGCAGGCCTCAATGCCCTCGGCTATGATGCCGGCGTCGTCGACGGCATCGCCGGCCGCCGCACGCGCACCGCGCTGCAACAGTTCCAGAAGGCGCGCGGCCTGCTGGCGGATGGATACCCGACGAAGGAAGTCCTCGCGCTGCTGCAGGCGCCAGCGGTGGGAACGGCGGGGACGAATTAGGGGAGGGGGCGGCCTTTGGCAGTCAGGCCGCAATACCATTTCCGTACGTCAAAAGACGGATTGCTCGCCTGGGATGTGCGGCGCCTGATTGCCTTGAGCCGGGGTCTGCCGGTCAAGGCCGTCGCCTTGAGCGACATTCAAGAGGTCGATGAAAACCACTGGTATGGCTTCGAGGGCCAGGTCCCGACCTGCCGGTCGATCCTCGCCCATATCGCCCTGATCGAGCAGGCTGACCTTTCCTTTCCGATCCTTCTGGATGCTGAGGGGCGGCTGATGGACGGCATGCACCGCGTCTGCAAAGCGATACGCCGGGGCGATACGCACATTCAGGCCATAAGGTTTCCCGAGACTCCGCCGCCGGACTTCACCGGACGGCGGCCCGAAGACCTGTCTTACGATTAGGCGCTGCGTTTCACTCCTTCCCCTAGCGCGCCGCGCTGCTGAGGTTCCAGAAGGCCCGCGGCCTTGTGGCTGGCACAGTGGCCGGAAATCGCCGATAGTGGTCATTGCTACCCTTGCTATAGCAGACGCTGCCACCACCCGACATCGCGCCACCCATCTAGTTTCCAGCCAACTTCCCGGTAAACGCCGACCGGACAAAATCCCATATGTTCGTGCAGAGAGACGCTAGAGTTATTTGGAAGCGCGATACCTGCAAACGCTGCATGAAAGCCGTTGTTCTTTAACGAAGGCAATAGAGCCTCGTACAGTGCCTTTCCAAAACCCTGCCGGGAATGCTCTGCCTCCACATACACGGTCACATCGACGGACTTTGCGTAGGCCTCGCGCTCACGGTGACGGCTACCGTATGCATAGCCAACGATTTGTCCGTGGCCGTCTTCCGCCACCAACCAAATATGGGCGCTGCGCATGCGGCGAAGTATCTCGTGTTGATCGGGAGGGGTCGTCTCGAAACTAATCCACGTGTCGCGAACAAATGGCGCGTAGATCGCCGCGCAGCGTTGCGCATCAGATTCGATCGCTATCCGAACCGTTCTCATACCAGCCTCCAGCAAGAGTACTCAAAGTATTCGGAACGTGCGACCAATGTCCACTTCGGGCCACTTTCTGCCTTCCCCTCACTCCTCCCCCTCACTCCTCCCCCTCGCGGACCTCGCCGATGCCGTCTTTCATGCCGAAGCGGGCATAGATGAACATCGCGGCGAGCATCGCGGCGCAGAGCCAGAAGGGCAGGTCGCGGCTGACATATTCGTAGAAGAACAGGCCGAAGAAGGGCGTCACGATATAGCCCATTCCGTTGGCGGAGATGACGAGGCCGGCGACGTTGCCCTGCAGCTGCGGCGGCACGGCGAGCGAGGCGCCACTGGAAAAGCCCGGGCGCGCAAGGCCCTGTCCGAGACCGATCAGGAACTGGGCAAAGATCAGCGTAGCAAAATCCTGCGCGAAAACGATGATCACGGCGCCCGCCAGCAGCGGAAGGCAGCCGGCCCACATCAGCGTCTTGTTGCGCAGGTGCAGCCGCGGGATCAGCACGAGCTGGGCGAGCAGCACCGCTATGGCGCCGACCGTAAAGGCCGGGCCGGTATACTGCGCCGCCTCGCGGCCCGAGACGCCGAGCTTGTCCATCACGGCAAAGACGAACACCTGCGTCAGCACACCGGTCACCAGCGACAGGCAGACGGCATAGATCAGGAAGGGCAGCACGCGCTCTGAATGCCAGAGGCCCTTGGCGCTGATTTCCGCTTCGAGCTTTACCGCATCGGTCACCGGCGCGCGCGTTTCCGGCAGGCGCCACCAGATCATCGCGGCCATCGCGGCAGCAAGGATCGCGGTGAACAGCGCGGGGGAGAGGATACCCACCCAGGCAACCAGCGCGGCGGCAAAGGCCGGGCCAATGACGCTGCCGACGCTGAAGCCGGAGGAGAGGAACGCAATCTCGTTCTGCCGCTCGGCCTTCGAGGTGCGGTCGGCGACATAGGCCTGCGCGGCGGGGTTGGCGGCCGATCCGATCAGCCCGAACAGCGCGCGGGCGAGCGCCAGGCAGACAAACACCGCGATCATGCTGTTGATCAGCCCGGAGAGGGCCAGCCGCCCCGTCACCCAGATCAGGAACATCGACAGCGCATACCCGCCAAGGCCGATGGCGGCGACCTTGCGGCGGCCCCAGATGTTCGACCGCTTGCCCCAGAAGGGCGAGGTGAGCGACCAGAGCAGGGCCGAAAGCGAGAAGACCGCCCCGGCCATCCAGTCCGGCATCTCCAGCTCGCGCGTCAGCTGCGGCAGCACGGCGGCCAGCAGCATGGTGTTGCCGGCGCCTATCGCCATCAGCGCAAAGAATAACAGGATGAAGGCGCCCCGCCGGTCAGGCCTCGGCTGATCGGGAAGCTGGTTATTCGGTCCAGCCATTTCCGTCTCTTCCGGCGATGGCGCGCAAAAGTCCAGAGGGTCCGCAGGGGGAATGGGGGCGGGCGGGCGTGAACGTGGCTTTAAGACGCGTGTGGGCAGGATGGACGGGATGGCCGGAGAGTTTCCGGCGCCCCTGTGAACAGGACCCCGCCTTGCTTCAGTTTGCCGGCCTTGCAATCGTACTGCTGCTGATCGGCGGCGGGCTCGTGCTGACGGGCGGGCCGGCGGCGCTGAAGGCCTTGCCGTTCGAGCTTGCGCTGATCGGCGGGGCGGCCATCGGCACGGTCATGCTCGGCAACTCGCCCGAAGTCGCCCGCGAAGCCCTTGCCGGTTTCGCCCGCGCCTTTCGCGGCCCCCGCTGGAAGAAGGCGGATTATGCCGCGCTGTTCACGCTGACGGGCGGGCTGATGCGCGAGGCGCGCCGGCGCGGCTTCGTGGCGATCGAGGCCGATGTCGAGGTGCCCGAAGAATCGCCCGCCTTCCTCGCTGCGCCGCGCATCCTTGAGGATGCCGCCGCGCGCGGGCTGATCTGCGACGCGTTCCGGCTGATGTCGATGGACCTGACCGATCCTGACCGCGCTGACCAGCGGATGATGGAGGCCATCGACGCCCATCTCGACCGCCGGATGAAGGCCGTCGGCGCGCTGCAGACGCTGGCCGATGCGCTGCCGGCGCTCGGCATCGTGGCCGCCGTGCTCGGCATCATCCGCACGATGGGCGCCATCGACCAGGAGCCGGCCATTCTGGGTGCCATGATCGGCGCGGCGCTGCTCGGCACATTCCTCGGCGTGTTCCTCGCCTACGGGTTCGTCGGCCCGATTGCAGCGCGCTATGGCCAGATCGTCGAGGAAGAGGCGCGTTTCGACGAGACGATCCGCGCCATCCTGAAGGGCTTTGCGGGCGGGGCCTCGCCGGCGCTCGCGCTGGAGCTCGCCCGCACGACCCTGCCGCCGGAACTCCAGCCCGAGACCCTCCGCAGCGCAGATGTCACCCCGATATCAGCCGCCCGCCGCCCTGCCGCCTGATTGGCGCGGCCGGCCATCGCCGCTAGGCTCTGGCGTCAGCAGCAGAAGGAGGCCCGCCCCATGTCCCGGTTCGATGATCTTGTGGCGACGGTGGAGACCTATCAGGCCCTCGCCGAGGAGAATTACAACCGCATCCGGCGCCTCGCGGAGGATGTGCGCCTCGGGCTCTGCCATTATCTCGATGCCGGGGATGGCAACTGCGTCCACCTCGTGCCCCCCGGCGGGCCGTTCGAGGCGCGCTCCTATGGCGACCAGGCCTTCTCGATCCCGCCGCGCGGCTTCCGGCCGCTGGGGCCGGTCTCCTTCGGCCTGGCGGTGCGCATCTCCCGCAAGTCAGACTGGCTTCGTCTGACTTTGCACTGCCGCAAGACGGGTGACACGTTTGTGGTCCAGATCGAAGAGGGCAGCGAATACGAGTTCCACCTGCCGATCCTGGAGGCAGATGCCGGGCCGTTCTACGATCACCTGTATGACCACATCCTCGGCTGGTTCACCGACAATATCGAGCGCTACCAGGAAGGCGCCTATGGCGCGCGGGCCATCGGATTCGATTTCTCGCGGCCAGAGTCCGGAAAAGAGATTGAGTTTTCTATGCAGAGTATGGATTATTGATCCATATTCAACCGAAACCAGAGTCCGGATTGGCTACTCTCCGCCCCGGCGAGAAAATAAATTCGCCCATCCTGCGGATTTTTCATCTTGACACGGATTATTGCCCGGCGGCCTGCAATTCTGCCCCGTGAATGCGCAGCCAGGCCCGCTGGCGCTTCCAGTCCGGGCAGCAACGCGCCACATTCGCCCAGAATTTCGGCGAGTGGTTCATCTCTTTCAGATGGGCGCATTCATGGGCGGCGACATAGTCGAGCACCGCCGGCGGTGCCATGATGAGGCGCCAGGAGAAGGAAAGCTGGCCATCAAACGTGCAGGAACCCCAGCGCGAGCGGGTGTCCTTGATCGAGAGGCCCGAATGCTCCACCCCGAGCGTCTCGCAATGACGGTTCACCGCGCGCGTCAGGTCGGCGCGCGCCTGCTTCTTCAGGTAGCGCACCACCCGCATGGGCGTCGTTTCTGGGTCTCCGGGCACAGAAAGAATGCGCGGCTCGCCTGCAATCAGGCGCGCCAGCCGGCCTTCCCCTTCGCAGGAAATGCGGCAGGATTCACCCCGATACTTGAAAACCGCGCCGTCCTCGAAGCGCACAATCTCCGGCAGGTGCTGGAGGCGGCTGGAAATCCAGTCCACCCGCTCGGCTGCGAAGGCGGCGGCCGCCTCGATCTGCCGGGGGCTTGGCGCCACCGCCACGGCTTCGCGCCGCCGCTCGTCCAGGCGCAGGATGAGGCGTCTTGCCTTGGAATTCACCTCCAGACGGACTTTGACCCGCTGCCCGCCGGGAGCTCTCAATGTCATGGTCTGGCCATTGTTAAAAGGCATGTGTAGACATCCATACTTTACCCAGCGGCCCACCCGCGCCCCAACAAGGATCTGAAGGGACACTTTATGAAGTATTTGCTCACAGGCTTCATCGCTCTGTCTTTGCTTACGGCATGTGGACAGAAAGACAAGCCGACGGGAGAGGCCGCTCTCGCGGCAATTGAATTCGACGCAGCCGGTCTGCCGGATGTCAGAGTTCGGAGTGGGGATGCAGCCACTGCGGGGCAAGCGCTCTCCATCATGTCGCTGTCTTCGTCCGGCGAAGGCCGGGTCCAATATACGAACTCAAATATCAGCGGCGACAAGGCGACCTTCTCGAATGTGACGCTGTCCTCGCCCGCACTCTCCCGCGACAGCGGTTGGGACGAGCCCCCGGTCGTGACAGCGGAGACGCTGGAATTCGACGGCCTCGGCATGTTCAACGGCCAGGCCAATTTCGGCCTGATGCGCCTCAACAACATCCGCATCACCCCGGCGCCGGACGCCGAGGACCAGACGAGCGGCACGATCAAATACATCGAACTGATCAATCCTTCCGCAGAAACAGCGGCCTGGGTCGCCAGCCTGTTCGGACAGGGCGAGCCAGCGGACTTCCCCGAAGGCGCCGCCCTCAGCTTCGACCGCTGGGCCGTGGGCGATGTGAACCTGACCGTCGATGATGCCAGCGGCACGGGCCGCTTCACGCTCGCCTCGTTCTATATTGCCAGCCTCGGGCTGGAGAAATCCGGCAAGGTCGGCCTCTCCGATCTCGTCTTCACCTTTGCCGGGGAAGAGGAGAGCGATGTGAATGTCCGGCTCGAGGGCTTCGGCGTGTCCGGGATTGATTACGGCCTGCTGCTGGCGGCGGCCAACAGCTCGGAAGACCCCATGGCGATCAGCAGCGCGCTGCAGGCTGACCCCAGCAATCCGGGCTTCGATGCCATCTCCATCAGGGGATTCAAGGCCGATGTGGCCGGCGCCGCAATCGACCTGCCCCGGATGACATCCGCCGTTTCGCGCGACCCGCAGGGCCGCGCCACACGGTTCAAGACTGATCCCTTCACCATCTCGCTCGCCGCCCGGGATAATCCGGATGGGGAGGAACTGGCCGCCATGCTGGCCATGCTCGGCTATGAAGCCATGCAGATGCGGATTGCCAGCGACCAGGCCTATGATCCGGAGACGGATATTCTCTCTCTGGCAAAGGACGCAAACTTCATCGAGCTTGTGGACGGCTTCCGTCTCGATTTCGGTGCGAAGTATGCCGGCAGCCGGGCGCTCGCGGCCGCGTCCGCCTTTGCAGAAACCGATCCGGATGCGGTTCTCGCCTCTGTGATGAGCGATCTCAAATTCTTCGAGCTCTCCCTCGTCCTGAAAGATAACGGCTTCTTCAACCGCGCTCTCAACGCCTATGGCACGATGTCGGGTGAGGATCCGCAACAGGTGCGCCAGATGATGGTCGGCGCGCTCGCCTTTGCCCCGATGTTTGCCTCAGGCACGGGCATTGACGCCCCGGTGGTCACCGAGCTTGCCGGCGCACTGTCGAGCTTCGTCCAGGACCCGAAAACGCTGTCGATCCGGTTTGCGCCGGCCACGCCGCTGACGCCGCAGGTGCTGATTGATGCGAGCGCAGACCCCTCGTTCAAGCTGACCAAGGAAACGCTGGGTTTCAGCGCGGACAATCGTTGATCCGGCGCCGGACCATTCCGGCACACCCTTCAGGGCGCGGCGGCCATCGGCTGCCGCGCTCTTTTCTTGAGGGCCGCAGCAAGGCATAGGCTGATGCAATGAGACTGGCGCAATGAGACTGGCATTTTTCGGAGATGTGGTCGGCAAGCCCGGCCGGGCGGCGGTGCTAGATCACCTGCCGGCGCTGCGCGCGCAGCTGCGCCTCGATTTCGTCGTCGTGAATGGCGAGAACGCCGCGGGCGGCTTTGGCCTCACCAGCCAGATCGCGGGCGAGTTCTTCGCCGCCGGCGCCGATTGCCTGACCCTCGGCGATCATGCCTGGGACCAGCGCGAAGCCCTCACCTATATCGAGCGCGAGCCGCGCCTGCTCCGCCCGCTGAACTATCCGCCCGGCGCGCGCGCGCCGGGGAAGGGGGCGGAGCTTTACACCCTGCCGGACGGGCGCCGCGTGGGCGTGGTCCAGCTGCAGGGCAATGTCTTCATGCGCCAGGCGCTTGCCTGTCCGTTTGCCGCCGCCGATGCCGCGCTGGACCAGATGCCGCTCGGCGCGGTGGCCGATGCCATCATCGTCGACATGCATTGCGAGGCGACGAGCGAGAAGATGGCGATGGGCCATCATTGCGACGGCCGCGCCAGCCTCGTCGTCGGCAGCCACACCCATGTGCCCACCGCCGACACGATGATCCTCAGCGGGGGGACGGCCTACCAGACCGATGCCGGCATGTGCGGCGACTATGACTCGGTCATCGGTATGCAGAAGGAAGGCTCCCTCTACCGCTTCACCACCCAGCTCCCCGGCGAACGCTACCAGCCGGCCTTGGGCGAAGGCACCCTCTGCGGCACCTTCGTGGAAACAGACGACCGCACGGGCCTCGCCCTCCGTATAGAGCCGATCCGGTTGGGTGGGCGGCTGAGTGCGCAAGTGCCGGCGTTTTGAGGGGGGCTGGGCCACCATGGCCGTGTGGACGGCGGTGAAATCCGCGTGCCGCCGCATCGGTTTCCTGTGATCTTCATGTTCTCGGTGGTGGCGGCGCTGGGGGTGGCGGGATTGGTGGCGTAGCGGCGCAGATCGTCATGAGCTATTGACCCAGCCCCCGGAATTCCGGCCATGAATTTGCAGACTCTCTCGATTAGAGAGGATGACACATGCGCAAGAGCAGATTTTCAGACGAGCAGATCATTGCGATGATCCGGGAGCACGAGA
>NZ_JBKBXW010000011.1:87131-96030 GCF_046313735.1 Hyphomonas sp. | reverse complement strand
GTACACACACTTTATTGTGTGCAGGCTATATTGTTGTGGAAAATGGGTTGATCCCCACAACGAATGCCGCTTTAGCTGCAGGGGAGGCATATTGCCTCCGCCAATGCATTCGTGACTGTTCCGCAAGTGTGCCGATCCGGCGCTGCGGCCCGAAGAAGGAAACTCCTGATGAGCACAACCGGCAAGGCGCCCAGCGCCAAGGAAGTGATGTTCGAAAAATACATGTCGGACCTGAAAGAAAAGGTCGGCGAGGCAAAGCCCGATGTTGCGCTGCTTGAAGCCTGCATCAAGGCATGCGGACCTTCGATCTATCGCGCCGATGCCGCAACGGTGGCGGCTTCTGACAAGGCGGAAGTTGAGCGCGTCCTCAAGAATTTCGTCGAAAAGCGCCTCGGTGTGACGGATGAGGCAAAAGCCGCAGCCGCGTTCAAGGCCGCGGTTGAAAAATATGGCCGCGCCGTGCGCCAGAAGCACCGGCCGGTGATGTATTACCTGATCGCGAAAGAACTTCGCAAAGCGGCTGCGCTGAAGAACGCCTGACGCAATTTCAGCAGGCAGAACAAAAAAGCCGCCGCTCCGGCAATCCGGGGCGGCGGCTTTGTCTTGTGCGCGATGAATGCTGGGCAGATCAGCGCTTGGAATCGCGCTTTGCCTGGCTGCGGGCGTTGTTGGCGCGGGCGGCGCCTTTCATCGTGCGCAGGTTCGGGAACGCTTCATTCTTTTTCGACGGCGCGGATTTCATGCCTTTGCCGGCTTTCTTGGTGGCGGGCTTGCGGGCAGCGGCGCCTTGCTTGCGGGCGAGAGCGTCCTTGAGGGCGGCCTGAGTCTTTTCTTTCGCGGCGGCAGCTTCCTCGCGGGCCGTCCGGCGCTCGACAATGCCGAGCTTTGTCTCGAACCGCTCCAGCGTTTCGGCGAAGAATTCGCGCTTCATCACGGTGGAGGCATTGCCGGTGGGCGTACGCTGGCGGGTCGGCTCTGCCTTGCCGCGGATTTCGCGGGACTGCTTGCTGGCAAGGTCTGCATACTTGTCGCGCAGCTTACGGGCGCGGGTGATCCGCTGACGGAGCATCTTCGCATCGAGCTGCGCGATGATCGGCGGAAAGCTCTCATTCGCCAGCGCGAATTCAGCGGCGGTGCAGAGCGGCTTTGCATCTCTTCTGGAAATAGCCATGGTGTTTCGTCCTTTGCGTTACTTCGCGGAATTGCATTCCACATAACGCAGCAAGGCGAAAATCAAAGCCTGAATGTGTGAACGCTGGCGGTGCGCGCCTCAATATCCGTTGAGACGCGCGTAACGATCCCGGTGCCAGCTGGCAGATCCGTACAGCGCTTCCTGCACACGCGCGCGCTTCATGTAGAAGCCCGGCTCGGCCGCATCGGTCATGCCGATACCGCCATGCATCTGCACACATTCGTTCGAGACCAGATGAACAAGCTCGCTGGCTTTCGCTTTTGCGAGGCTCGCAAGTTCGGCCACATCGGTCTTGCCGGCATCGACTGCGGCGAGCGCGGCCATGATGCAGGAGCGCGTCATTTCGAGGTCTACGAACATTTTTGCGGCGCGGTGCTGCAGCGACTGGAAGGAGCCGATGAGCTGGCCGAATTGCTTCCGGTTGTTGAGATATTCCAGCGTCATGTCGAACGCAGCCTGGGACGAGCCCAGCATTTCGGCAGCAAGGCCGATCGCGGCGCGGTCGAGCACAGGATCGAGAATGTCTGCGCCTTCATCGGCGGGGCCGAGGAGCGCGCTATCGGGAACATGGACACCTTCGAGGCTGACATGCGCGGCGCCATGGCTGTCGACTGTGTTCAGGGACTGGATCGACACGCCCTTTGCATTACGCGGCACGAGGAACAGGCTGAGGCCGTGGCGGTCGCCGGCTTCGCCGAAGGTGCGCGCGACGACGATCAGCATGTCGGCATGGTGTGCATCGGGCACGTATTTCTTCAGGCCATTGAGCGTGTAGCCCTGCCCGTCGCGTTCGGCTTCGGTGGCGATGTTGTAGGGCGCGAAATGCGCGCCTTCATCGAGGGCGAGCGCGAATGTGGTTTCGCCGCCGGCGATTTTCGGCAGCCATTCGGCCTGCTGAGCGGGGTTGCCGCCAAGCTGGAGCGCGGAGGCGGCGATCAGCGCAGTCTGCAGGAGCGGCGTTGCGGCGAGCGTGCGGCCCTGCGCCTCTAGCACCTGGCCGAGGCCCATGAGGCCGAAGGTTTCCGCGCCCGGCTCATCGGGAATGATGACGCCGAAGAAACCAAGCTCGGCAAGTTTCCGGCGCGTCGCGTCATCCTTGCCGTTTGCGCCGGCATCGCGCAGCGCGCGCAGATGGGTCACGGGCAGTTCATCGCGGGCGAACGCCATGGCCGTTTCGCGCAGCATTTCCTGGTCTTCTGTCAGCACAAAGCTCATCAAAAATTCTCCCTGATCTTTTTCGAACGCTGCGCTTCTCGATGCGCAGCCAGCATTTCAGAAAATGGTTTTCCCAATTTTCGTCCCGTCCAGTAAAGCAGCCCCCAGATGGCGACCATGACAATCGCAATCATTATCTCGGACGGAGGGATTCGTCGCGCGCCGGACTGGATCAATATCATTCCCATAAAGCCCATCATTGGCAGATATGCGATGGCCGAGCCGAGATAGCCTGCTGCCCTGTTGGCCGCGAAGAGCTGCGCAATGACGCCGCAGGCCATCGGGTAAACCATCAACAGCACGCCGACCCATGACATCGCTCTACTGATGATCTTTCAGCCCCAGCACGCGCTTGGCGATGACGTTGAGGTTGATCTCGGAGGTGCCGCCCTCGATGGAGTTGCCTTTCGAGCGGAGCCATTGGCGGGTGACGCGCTTGGCATTCTTGTCGAAGCCCTCCCCTTCCCAGCCGAGGCCTTCTGTGCCGAGGGCTTCGATCAGGAGTTCGTGGCGGTCCTGGTTCATCTTGGCGGCGCCGTATTTCAGGATGGACGCGGTGTGGCCGACAGCCTGGCCGGCCTTTGCCTGTTCGGTCTGGCGCTGGACGGTGAGGGCGAAGGCCTTGGCATACATCTTGTGGTCCGTGATGCGGCCCCGCAGGTCGCCGTCTGCGACGCGTCCGGTTTCGTCCGTACCCACATGTTGCTTGGCATAATCCTCCGGCCCGAGGATGCCGGAGCCGCCCGTGCCGCCGAAGCCGCCAGCGGAGATGGACGAGCGCTCGAACTGGAGGAGGCGTTTGGCGATCTCCCAGCCGCCATTGACCCGGCCGACGAGCTGGTCCTTGGGCACCTTCACATCGGTGAAGAAGGTTTCGCAGAACGGGCTCTCGCCGGAGATCAGCTGGATGGGGCGCGCTTCCACGCCGGGTGATTTCATGTCGAACAGGATGAAGCTGATGCCCTCATGCTTGGTCGAGGGATCTGTGCGCACGAGGCAGAAGATCCAGTCGGCCTTGTCGGCATAGGAGGTCCAGACCTTCTGGCCGTTGATCAGGTAATGATCGCCCTTGTCTTCGCAGCGTGTCTGTAGGCCGGCGAGGTCGGAGCCTGCACCCGGCTCGGAATAGCCCTGGCACCAGCGGATCTTGCCCTTCACGATGTCCGGGATGAAGCGCAGCTTCTGTTCGTGATTGCCGAATTCGAGCAGGGCCGGGCCAAACATCCAGAGGCCAAAGGAGAAGAGCGGCTGGCGCGCCTTGATGCGGCGCATTTCCTGTTCCAGCACGCGGGCCTCGGCGCGATTGAGACCGCCGCCGCCATATTCCTTCGGCCATTCCGGCGCGGTCCAGCCCTTCTCGCCCATCCGGTCGAGCCAGACTTTGGAGTCCGGGTTCTTGAAGGTCGCGTTGCGCCCGCCCCAGACGACTTCATCATCCTTCATCGGGGTGCGCATGGAGGGGGGGCAATTCTCCTCCAGCCATTTGCGGGCCTCGAGGCGGAATTCTTCGAGTTGCTCGGCAGTATCATAAGCCATGGCGGCGCTCCCTCAGGCAATCTTGTCCGGATGGCTTACACTATGCCCGCACGCACCCGCCGCCAAGCGTCACGCAGCGTCAGAGGCCTCCGCCCGGGTCAGCCCGGAACGCATACCGAACGTTCCGGTGCCGAAATGACCGGGTGCGTCTCCGGTATGTTCATGCGGGGTCTTGGCCCAGAAATGCGGCCGCCGGAGAAGGCCGTAGACCGCGCGGGCCATCGCAATGCTCTGCAGCGGCCAATAGAGCGGAAGGGTCAGCGCGAGGAAAAGGCGAGGCAGCCCCCTGCCCCCGGGCGCAATGAGCGCGATGAAGAGGCTGGCAACGTAGCTGAACCCGGCAGCCGCAAGGAACACGGGCGAGGGAGCGAGTTCGGGCACGGCCATTCCTACCAGCAACCACAGGACCCAGGGGCCGTGCACGAGAGCCGCAAGGAGCGCTGCACCGAGCGTGAGCTGCACCGAGAGGAAGCTGGCGAAGCCAAGCTCCCGCAGCGCAGAAACAGGACGGCGCATGATGACCAGCCAGGTCTGCAGGTAACCCTTCAGCCAGCGCGAGCGCTGGGCGATCCAGACGCCAAGCCGCTCTGGCGGCGCCTCCAGTGTTGGCGGGGTAATCATCCCAACCTTGTAGCCCGCCCGCGCGAGGCGGAGACCGAGGTCTGCATCCTCCGTCACGTTCCACGGATCCCAGGCACCCGCTGAGACGAGACTGCGGCGCCGGAAATGGTTGCTGGTGCCGCCAAGCGCGATGGGAAGCCTGAGCGCAGCGAGGCCCGGCATCAGCCGGCCGAACTGGATGGCGTATTCAAGCGCCCAATGGGCGGCGAGCCAGCCGCGCGCGCCATGACCGGCAAGCGGGGCCTGAAGGCAGGCGAGCTGCGCCGGGCCTTTCCGGAACGCACGGATTGCGGCCAGCAGCTGATCCGGATGCGGACGATCCTCTGCATCGAATACAACCACAAACTCTCCGCGCGCCTGGGCAAGACCATAGTTCAGCGCACGCGGCTTGGTTCGCGGTTCGCCCGGCGGCACGATCAGGAGTTCAGCATCGCCCGGCCAGCATTCGGCCAGCAGCGCGTCACGGGTCGCCGTGTCGCCAGCTTCGATAAGCAGTTTCAGGTCAATGAGGCCTGCCGGATAGTTCAGCCTGCGGAGGGATTCTGCAAGTTGGGGGATGGTTGCCATCTCATCCTTCAGGGCAATCAGAATCGTGTAGACGGGCAGCTTAAGCAATTCGAACGGGCGCCCGGCAGGCGGCCCGGACGAAGCCGGGGCCCCTGTCAGGCACGCGGCAAGCCGGAAACAGATGGCTGCGAGGAAAAATCCGAGCAGGCAGGTTGAGGCAAGGACAAGACAGGCCTCGAGCCAGAGGAGCGCCGCTATACCCGTGAGCGCGGCGAGCTGTTTGACGGCGCGCCCCTGATCAGGTGTCAGGGTTTGCCAGGCCGAATGCGACGGCGCCTGTTCGGCAAACGCCCAGGCGGCCCTGTGAGCCGCGCGAAAGTCCGGGGGCGGCTCTGCAAGCTGCCCTGCGGCGAGGTCTTTGGCCCGCCCTGTGTATCCTTCCCCATCCGCGCCCACGGAGAGATATCCACAGGATTTTCACAGAGCATCCCACACACTACAGGTTGAATTCGTTTCTGGGTCGTAACAAATGCTCCGCGAGCGTGTGGCCGCTGAGCCAGGCAGCTTCAACGCGCGCGCCCAGATGCCAGTCGCCGCAGGTGGCGATGGAAAGATCCGCATCCGCCATGAATGGCTGGCCAAGAGGCTCGGCGACGCGCGCATAGCGCCAGCGATGCGCCGTGATGAATGCCGGAACGGGCGCACGGGTCAGATGACTGAATTCTGCCGCGAGGAGACTGGCAGCCTCTTCCGGCGTCAGCTCGATATGCCGGGACGACCAGTCCGCGGCGGCCTGCACCACCCAGGCATCCGCGTCTGCGCGTCCGGGCTTGGAGCTGCCTCGCGCCGCCCAGGCAATCAGTGAAGCTCCGGGGGGCGGCTCGATCGCATCCAGCTCAATCCCGAGGGGCACGTCATGGACAAGCATTGCGGTCCAGCATGGCAATGACCTTATCCGGCCCGCTGCCTCTGAGAGCGCCGGGGCAGGACCGGCCAGCAGGGGCGCCGCCTGCTCGGCCGGAACAGCAACAATCACCCGGCTGAACGGGCCCTCCTCCAGCCCATCCTCCATCTGCAGCCACCATTCCCCAGGCGCGCCCGTGATTGCTGTCACGCGCGTGGACCAGCTTACGGCCAGACCGCCAGACAGGCTGCGGATGACGGCATTCATACCAGGCTGGCCGACATACCACGCCTCGCCGGGCAAACCGCCGAGACGGCGGGGCGACCAGGCGGCCACAGCGCCTTCGGCGATCCAGCCTTCAACGGCCGCGCGGAATGCCGGGTCGCGGGCTGTGAAATACTGAGCGCCATGGTCGAAACTGACTTCGCGCCCTTCCAGCAGAACGCGGCGGCTGGCCATGCGCCCGCCGGGGCCCCTGCCCTTGTCAAAGACGCTGATCTCAAGGCCCGCATTCGCCAGCTTTCTGGCCGCAGCGAGGCCGGCAATTCCCGCCCCGATAACTGCAATGCGCATGTCGAACTCCTGCATGGCACCCTTTTCCACCCCACCTAGGCCGCAGGCGGCGCGGGTCCATATTGCCGGTGCGGATCAGGGGGACTTGCCGCCCGAAACAAACTGTTCTATCTTTGTTCCATGTCCGGCGTTCATGTTGTCTGGTTCAAACGCGATCTGAGGGTGCATGATCATGCAGCCCTGGCGGCGGCTGTTGCCAGCGGAAAGCCGGTGCTGCCGCTGTATGTTTTCGAGCCGGGCTACTGGGCGCTGCCCGAACATTCCCGCCGGCAATTCGACTTTGTGGCGGAATCGCTGACGGAGCTGGCGGCCGCATTGTCTGCGCGCGGTGCTGACCTGGTCATCCGGACGGGCGACGCCATCAGCATCCTGACGGACATGCACCGGGAGTTCGGGATCGAGGCCATCCATGCGCATGAGGAGACCGGGCTGGACTGGACCTTTGCCCGGGACCGCGCGGTCCGCCGCTGGGCGCGCAATGCCGGAGTATCGGTCCGCGAGCAGGTCCAGCACGGTGTCGTGCGCGGCCTGAAGGACCGGGATGGCTGGGCTGCGCGCTGGGAATCGCTGATGCAGCGGCCCCGGATTGTGGCGCCGGAGCACATCGTCAGCGCCGGGGCCTCAACGGACGGCTTGCCGCGCGCCGGCGACCTGGGACTGGGGCCAGACGACTGCCCGGGGCGCCAGCCCGGCGGGCGCGCGGCGGGCGTCGAATGCCTGCGCAGTTTCCTGTCAGAGCGGGGGCGTGGGTACCGGGCGGACATGGCCAGCCCGCTGGCAGGCGCCTCGGCCTGCTCGCGCCTGTCACCCCATCTGGCCTTCGGGACGATTTCGATGCGCGAGGCATGGCAGGCAGCGCGCCGGGCCCGCGCCGGCCACCTGGCGCGAGGCGATGCGGAGTATGCGGCGTCCGTCGCGAGCTTCATCTCGCGGCTGCACTGGCATTGCCACTTCATCCAGAAGCTGGAGGACCAGACCTCGATAGAGCATCGCAGCCTCCATCCGGCCTATGACGGGCTGCGCCCGGCACCGGCCCGGGATGATCCGCGCCTCGCCGCCTGGGCAGAGGGGCGCACGGGCTTTCCGTTTGTGGATGCCTGTATGCGGTCGCTTCGGGCGACGGGCTGGCTGAATTTCCGGATGCGGGCGATGCTGATGGGCTTTGCAGCGCATCATCTCTGGCTGGACTGGAAGCGGCCGGCAGAAATCCTCGCCAGCCTGTTCACCGATTTCGAGCCGGGCATCCATTACCCGCAGGCGCAGATGCAATCGGCGACCACCGGCATCAACACGCCCCGGATCTATAATCCGGTGAAGCAATCGCATGACCAGGACCCGGCCGGCGCGTTCATCCGGCAATGGGTGCCGGAGCTGGCGGCCTTGCCGGATCAATGGCTGCACGCACCCTGGCAGGCGCCGGCCGGGGTGCTCACCCATGCCGGCGTCGTGCTCGGCCAGACCTATCCGATGCGGATCATCGACCATATGGCCGCCGCAGAAGAGGCGCGCAGCCGGATCTTTGCCCTTCGGAAAGGGCCGGGCCATGCGGCAGCCGCCGATGCGATCCAGATGCGCCATGGCAGCCGGCGTGCGGGAATTCCGTTCCGGGGTGAACGCCCGGCGGGCCGGAGCCGTCCGAGAAAGCCGGGGGAGAGCGCGCAGCTGAGCCTGGATCTTGCCGGAACGTCAAACGGGCACGCGCGTGCCTCGTAAGGGCGGCACAGGGCGCAACGTGCCGCGGCAGGAGCTGCCGGTGAAAACCTGCGCCGCGTGCGGCCGGCCGTTCAGCTGGCGCAAGAAGTGGGAACGGGTCTGGGACGAGGTGCGCTACTGTTCCGACCGGTGCCGGCGGAAGCGCTGACGCGCCCAATTCATCCATATTGAATACCGATAATTGTTGTCTCGGCCCCGGAACCGGGGATCATATTGTTTTTCAATAAAAATATCGCCTTGATTTTATTGATAATTATTTTTTTTCGATAAATTCATATTGAAAAACAATATGCGCGATGCTAACTAGTCCGTGTCGGCGGCAAGCAACGAAACGCCAAAGACAAACGGACAAGCAAACCAGCCAGAAGGAGTATCAGCCATGTCCCCCCTCGCCCGTCTCAGCGACAACGGAACCCTGCGGTTCGACGGTGTCCTGGCCTACGGCCTCGTCTCCGGCGATGCCGCAATCCGGTCCCGGCCCGC
This sequence comes from Hyphomonas sp., assembly GCF_046313735.1. Taxonomy (GTDB): domain Bacteria; phylum Pseudomonadota; class Alphaproteobacteria; order Caulobacterales; family Hyphomonadaceae; genus Hyphomonas. Next base: position 87,286 of record NZ_JBKBXW010000011.1, on the reverse strand, counting down.
AAATGACGCCGGCGAAGTGGGCCGGCCCAACCTCCTGGTCGCCCGCCGGCGCCGCCAGAACCGCCGCGACGCCCGGGCTTAGCGGTCCCAGCGCCGCCGCGTTTGCCCCCGGGGCCGGAGGGGGGGCCCCCCCCCCCCGGGCGGGGGCGGGGGCG
>NZ_JBKBXW010000011.1:0-87121 GCF_046313735.1 Hyphomonas sp. | reverse complement strand
CTCCCTGCCCCCGGCCGGCCCCCCCGTCCCCCGCCGCCCCCCCCCCCCCCCCTTTCAGAAACCCAGAACGACAAGAACTAACGAGGAAACACCATGAAACGCCTTGCCATCGCCGCCGCAGCCGCCCTGCTCGTCTCAGCCCCCGCCTTTGCGGCCTCAAACACGTTCCAGATGGAGGTCGAGTTTGCCCCTGCCAAGCTCTCCTCGCCGCAGGGTGCGCAGCAGGAATATGACCGGATTGCCGAGCAGGTTTCCAGCCGCTGCGCTACGGAGCACCGCAATGCCGGCACCGGCCGCGTGTTCCAGAACTACGCCGCCGAGATCTGCACCCGCCAGACACTGGACCGGGCCATTCGCGAGGCGAACCATCCGGCGCTGACCGAAGTGCACGCTGCCCGCCGCGCAGGAAGCTGACGAAAGTTGCGGTTCCGGGGACTCCAAGCCCAAACGCCCCTGCTGACGGAACCGCCGACTTGCCGCCCCGAGCCCTTCACGGCCGGGGCGGTTTTTTTGCGGGTCACTCCGCCGCGAAATCCTTGGCGCGGAGCACCCCTGCCAGCCGGAACCGCGCCGGCAGGAAAGGCCCGTTATCGAGCGCCTCGAACAGGGCGGCGCAGCTCGTCGGGAATTTCTCATGCAGGCGCAGGGACGCCCCATGGTCGAGGGAGCCGCCCTCCCTGAGAATGCTGAGCGCAAAATCATGCAGGCCCGGATTGTGGCCAATCACCATCAGCGTATGGGCGCCGTCATGCTGGCTGACGGCCTCGGTCAGGCCGCGCACGCCGGTGAGGTAAAGGGCCTCCATGACGCGCACGCGCTCGCCGGTGACCACCCTGGCAACTTCCGAGCAGGTCTCGCGCGCCCGACGCGCGCTGGACACGAGGATCCGTTCCGGGCTCCAGCCGAGGCACACGATCTCCTCCGCCATCCGCCGCGCATCTTCATGCCCACGCGGCAGGAGCGCGCGGTTGAAATCATCGATGCCCTCATTCCAGGGCTCGGTCTTGGCATGGCGCATCAGCAGAAGGCGTTTCATGCGGCGGGGCATACCCTGAATCGTGGAGGATTTCTCATGGGGAGTATCAGGTGTTCTGAATTGGCCGGTCAGGTCTTAGGCACTAGAAATACGCCACAAGGCAAGAGCGGCGAGCGCAAAAGATGACCCTCCTGATTGGCGATACAGCGCCCGACTTTGAAGCCGAGACGACCGAGGGCCGCATCCGGTTCCACGACTGGGCCGGCCAGGATTGGGTTGTGTTCTTCTCCCATCCGGCGGATTTCACCCCCGTCTGCACCACCGAACTTGGTTACACTGCGCGCCTGAAAGACGAATTGTCGGCGCGCGGCGCGAAGGCGCTGGTTATCTCGATCGACACCGTCGAGGCGCATGAGCGCTGGTCTGCTGATATCGAGCGCACGCAGGGCGCGGCGGTCAATTTTCCCATGATTGCAGATCCGCACCGGAAGATTGCATCGCTTTACAATATGATCCACCCGGCCTCTGACCCGAAACTGACCGTCAGAGCGGTGTATGTGGTTGATCCTGCAAAAAAAATACGCGCCTCAATCGTCTACCCGCCAAATGTTGGCCGCAACTTTAACGAGATTATCCGCCTCATTGATGCTCTTCAGCTGACGGACGGGCACAAGGTGGCCACACCCGTGAACTGGCAGGCGGGTAGCGACGTCATCCTGCAGCCATCTTTGCAGGACCCGGCCGAGATCAAACGGTCGTTCCCCGATGGGTACCGCGAAGAAACACCCTACCTTCGGTTTGTACGTATATCCGAGCCCAGCTGAATGTATGACACCGTGAGCCATCAGCCGCTCGCCCGCAGGCGCCGGGCGGCTGTCCTATAGGCAAGACCCCGACTGCGGCTTGCGGTATATTGGCAATGACGGCTCAGCAGGTCAGCGAATCATGCACACAGGAAACCTGTCGGACACGATAGAGACGGAACTGCCATATCTGCGGCGATATGCACGGGCCATTCTGGGGAATGCCTTCGATGGAGACCGTGCGGTCGAATGCCTTCTGGAACAGGTGCTTGAGTCTTATCCGGCATCGATCTGCAGGGTTCAGCTTTTCCGGCGGCTCGACCAGATCCTGGCAAGCCCCAAAACCAGCAGCCAGGCTGTCCGGACAGACGCGCGGATGGCACCTCTTTCAAGGCGCGCATTCCTGATCACGGCCATGGAACATTTCAGTGAAGCGGATGCGGCTGTCATCCTCGGCGTGAGTGAAAGCGATCTCGTCAGGCATCTAGAAACAGCGCATGGAGAGCTGACCGGATTGGAAGCTCGCCGCGTCCTGATCGTGGAAGACGAACCGCTGATTGTCGGAAGCCTGTCGATCCTGGTGGAATCCCTGGGGCACAAGGTTGCCGGCGTGGCGGTGACAGCAGACCAGGCCGTTACGAAGGCGCTGGAGCTTCGGCCTGACCTGATCCTTGCGGATATACTCCTCGCCGATGGATCCCAGGGGACAGATGCAGTCGCGGATATACGCTCCCGGCTCTCCGTGCCGGTCATTTTTGTGACGGCGTTTCCCGAGCGTATGCTGCTGGGCAAGAGCGGCGAGCCGACTTTCCTGATCACGAAGCCTTTCCGTCCGGCTCAGGTCAAGGCGGTCATTTCCCAGGCGCTCTTCCTGCAGGCGATTGCAGCCTGACCGGGGCTTGCCCGCCTGCTTCAGGCGAGCAGCGCAGCATCGGACGGCTCCAGGCCTGCACGGATAAAGCCGGCAGTCGTGCGTAGACAAAGGTGCATCCCGTTATCGGTGAACTGGCGCTCGGCTGTCATATTGGGCATCAGATTCAGCATCTTGGTGCCGAAGCCTTCACGATCAGGGTCGGCCTTCTTGCAGCGCCCGGTTTCGCTCCAGTCTACAATGAGTTCGGAGTTCTCTACCCACCATTTTACCGTCAGCGTGCCATCGGGGACGGAAAAACAGCCATAGCGCACAGCGTTGGTGATCATCTCGTGCGCGAGCAGAGCTGTCCACTTTGTCGAGCGTACTGACAACTGAAAGTCCGGCCCTTCCAGATGGATGCGCGGATCCGTCAGGGGGGCAACCTGAGCGAGTTCAATCTCCAGAACCCGCCGCATGGACAAGCCCTGCCACGCATTGCCAGAAATCGTCAGGAGGGTACGGTTCACATTCTGAAGCCGCTCCATGAAGCGGTCAACGAAACCGTCAATGTCGGTCGCATTCCGGCTGGTCATGATGGCGAGTGACCCAACCATCGTCAGCGTGTTCGACAGCCGGTGCTCCAGTTCATGCGAGATAGCATCAGCCTGCCGGCGCAGGCGCACTTCTTCAGTGACATCGTCCACTGTGTGCACGATGTGCGTCACCTCTCCGTCAGGTCCGTAGATGGGCGTTTCTGTGGCACGCCAGTACCGTTCCACCATCACGCCATGTTCATTCGGCAGCCTCCATGGCTGGGCGGGTTCCCTGGTTGTCTCACCCGTCAACGCCCGCTCGAACCGTGCGCGAACCTCACTTTTGCGCTCGGGCATCTCGTGAAAGAGATCCTCCACCCGGCAGCCGAGCACAGCTTCGCGGTTCAGGCTGAAGGTCCGCGCATATGCGTCGTTGAGGAAGGTGATGCGGAGCTGCCGGTCCAGCACAACGATCGGGACCGCAACCACAGACAGCACTTCAAGCTCTGAAGGCGCAGGAGGCGGATCATCCACGATTTCTACTCCCTATCAAGCACTCGCAACGCTTGTGCGCTCGCCGGTCCGGGAAGGAAACTGTTTCGGCGGTACCTGGCTGCGAATTTTCCCTCCAGAGCCTCTTTTCGAACTCTCAAGCCGGGACCACGTCTTTATTGTAGCACACTTCCCGCCCCGGCGCTCCCCAACATGTCCTTTCTCTTCCTGATCTTCGGTCTGGCCCTCCTCGTGGCTGGAGGCGAATTTCTCGTGCGCGGCGCTGTGCGACTGGCAGAACGGCTGAGCCTGTCGCCCCTGCTGATCGGGTTGACGCTGGTAGGCTTCGGGACATCGACGCCGGAGCTGGTGACCAGTCTCGAGGCCGCATTCCGTGGCTCTCCCGGCATTGCGATCGGCAATGTGGTCGGCTCGAACACCGCCAACATCCTGCTGATCCTCGGCATCTCGGCGCTGCTCTTTCCGGTGGCGGTTGCAAGGGGTACCTTCCTGCGCGACGGGATTGTCCTTTCCGCAGCAAGCCTTGCCTGTCTCGGGGCCGTTCTGGCCGGGCAGCTTTCGCCGGCGCTCGGCGCCGCGTTCGTGACCGCGCTGGCGGGATATATCTTTTTTGCATTCCGCCAGGAGCGGCAGGCACCGGCCTCCGGCGCAGGACCGGAGGCTGAGGCGCTTGCGGCCACCGCAACGAGACGGCATATCGCGCTGGACCTGCTGCTGGTTGCCGGAGGCCTTGCCCTGACAATCCTGGGCGCGCGGTTTGCTGTAGATGGAGCGATTTCGCTCGCGCGGATGTTCTCGGTGTCGGAGACGATCATTGGCCTCACTGTCGTGGCCGTCGGCACCTCCCTGCCCGAACTGGTGACGTCCGTGATGGCGGCGATCAAAAGGCAAGGAGACATTGCGTTCGGCAACATCGTCGGCTCGAACATCTACAATGTGTTCGGCATCCTTGGCGTCACCGCGATGGTTAAGCCGATCCCGGTGCCGGCCGAGATCGCTGCGTTTGACATCTGGGTGATGCTGGGGGCGACGGCCTTGCTGCTTGCATTCTCGGTTTCTCGCTGGCGCATCGGGCGGATCGAGGGCGGTGTCCTGCTGGCGGCTTAAGCCGGTTACACCGGATGGCTGGGGATGAGCGCCGCAGGCGGATGATCCGGCTTGACGCGCGACTGCCGCGGCCTCATCGCTCCGGCGGCCATGCGCACGCCTCATCCCATCCTGCTTGTCTGTTTCGGTGTCATCTTCGGATGCGGTGTCGATGCCGTGATGAAGGCGATCATGCTCGGCCCGACCAGCGTGATCACGGCAACGACCTGGCGGTACATACTGGGCGCGGTGATCATGATTGCGCTGTTCATGGCGGCCGGGCGTCGGGTTCCGACCCTTGAAGCGATCCGCTTTCACACGCTCAGGTCGCTGGCGCAGGTTATCTCCGCCTTTTTCTTCTTCTATTCGCTGACGCAGATCGCGCTCGCCGAAGCGGTTGTCCTCGGCTTTACGGCTGCGCTGATGATCGCGCCGATGGCGCGGCTTGTGCTGGGCGAGAAGATGAGCCCGGTGACGATCCTCGCCTCCCTTATTGGCTTCTGCGGGGCTGCACTGGCGGCCACCGCGGAAACGACTGGCGCGCCGGCGGACGGAAACCGGGTGTACGGTGTCGGGGCGATCCTGGTTTCGGCGGTGCTGTATGCGCTGAACATTGTGCTCCTGCGGCTACGCTCCCGGCAGGAAGACAGCCTGACGCTGGTGACCTTCATGAACATCCTGCCGGCCCTGTTCCTGCTGCCGTTCATGCTGGTGTTCAGCGCGCCGCTGCCGGCGCCGGATTCCTGGCCCCTGATGGTATCGGTGGCTTTTCTCGGCATCGGCATCTGGTGGCTAATGACCATGGCCTATGGCCGCGCGAAGGCGCAGACGCTGGCCCCGTTCGAGTATACCGGCCTCATCTGGTCGGCGATCCTCGGCTATGTGTTCTTCCAGGAAGTGCCGGGCTGGCGGGTCTGGGCAGGCGCGGCAATCATCATTGCGGCCTGCCTTGTCGTGGCGTTCGAGACGCATTTCGCAGCGCGGCGCGAAGCAAGGATGCCGGCGAGCGACATCGTGGTCTGAGCCGCGATCAGGGAAGCGCACGTTCCTCGTCGCCGAGTTCGGGGATGGCGATACGGTCCTGCGGCTCGCTGCTGCCGGTGAGCAGTTCCACGGCCCGGTCGGCGGCATCCTGGAAAGGCTCGAAGACGATGTCCGCGCCCCCCTTCCCCGTGCGGGCGAGGAGCAGGTCGGTGTCTGCCTGGGTATGGGACGTGACGGCGATGCGCCCATCGAATTCAGCCGCGCGAACGCCCTGAAGCAGGGTTTCGCGAACATCGTCATGGCTGAGGCCGGAGGGGTGGACGGGAACCGTGACGACCACCCAGTCCGCATCCGCAAGCGGCAGATGGGCGATGAACTCCGGATCGGTCGCATCGCCATAGATCGCGGGAACGCCGAGATCGTGCCAGCGCTCCACGGCGCCGGGATTGAAGTCGACGCCGAGGACCGGCACGCCGCGCTTGTGAAGGCGCAGGCCAATGGCCGTGCCGAAGCGGCCAAGGCCGAAGATCAGGACCTTGTAGGCTTCGCCGCTGGCCTCGTCCGATGTGTCTGCCTCGCGCGGGGTGCCCCGCCGCTCGAATATGCCGAGCACCGGCTCGAACACCGCAAACAGCTGGTGGGAATAGGTGATCATGTAGGTGGAGGCGGCAATCGTCGCGAGGCCGACGAGGGTGACAAGGCCGAGGGCGTCCTGCGTGACATGGCCGAGGCTGACGCCCATGGCGATGAAGATGAGCGAGAATTCGCTGATCTGCGCGACGGTAAGCCCTGCGAGGAAGCCAGTGCGCTTGCGGTAACCCATGGCGCCCATAATCGCGAGGACGATGAGCGGGTTCCCGACGAGCACGAAGACAGAGAAAATGATGGCCGGCCAGACCTGAGCGCCCAGCAGCGAGAGGTCCAGCGTGGCGCCGAGCGCGATGAAAAAGAACAGCAGCAGGAAATCCCGCAGTGGGGCGAGACGCGCGGCGATGGTTTCCCGGTAGGGCGTGGAGGCGAGCGCGATGCCCGCGAGGAGGCCGCCGACTTCCTTGCCGAGACCGATGACATCCCCCACCGCCGCGAAGATCGCCGCCAGCGCAATCGCGAAGATCACGAGGAGTTCCGGCGTCTTGGCGAGCTGGGTCGTGAGCGGACTGGCAACATAGCGCACGAACAGGCCGACAAAGATCACCATGGCGACGCCTGCGACGAGGACGGTGAGGATGCTGCTGGCTGCGCCATTCTCGCTGCCAGAACCGATGCCGATGGCCGACAGGACGATCATCGCCAGCACGACGACAAGGTCCTGGACGATCAGGAAACCGAGCGCAATCTGGCCGTGCAGGGCGCCGATCTCCTTCTTGTCCGAGAGGAGCTTCACGATGATGATCGTGCTGGAGAAGGTGAGCGCGACGGCGACGTAGACGGAGGTGATCGGGTCAAGCCCGAGCGCAATACCGATCAGGAAGCCGAAGATCGAAGTAAACGCGACCTGGCCAAGCCCGGTGAGCAGCGAGACCGTGCCAAGCGACTGGATCAGCTTGGTGTCCAGCTTCATGCCCACCAGGAACAGGAGAATGGCGATCCCAAGCTCTGACAGGAGGTCGATCTGCTCGCCCGAGCGTACCAGGTCCAGCGCCGAGGGACCGACGATCAGGCCCACCGCGATGTAGGCAACGATCAGCGGTTGGCGCAGCATACGCCCGACAAGCCCCGCAATCGCTGCCATCAGCAGCAGCAGCGCAATCTCACCGAACGGCGAATGCGCGATCCACTCCATCATTGGTCCTGCCCCCTGTTTCCGTTGGCGTGCCGCACGCTGTCAGGAGTGGCGCAAGTGGCGCTCCGGGGAAAGACCTGAAACTGCGTCAGAGCGCCATTTCCAGCTTGCCGTTCACAAGGTTGGAATAGTCGTTGACCAGCGCTTCGGAAATCTGGCCCGGCTTGTAGCGATGCTCGCCGATTTCGGCGACCGGGGTGATCTCTGCGGCTGAGCCGGTGATGAAGCATTCCGAGAAGGTGGAAAGCTCGTCCGGGAAGATCGCGCGCTCGATGACTTCGATCTGGCGGGCCTTGGCCAGCGCAATCGCCGTCTGCCGGGTGAGGCCGTTCAGGAAGCAATCCGGCGTCGGCGTATGCAGGGCGCCGTCGCGCACAAAGAAGATGTTGGCGCCGGTCGCCTCCGCCACCTGGCCGCGATAGTCGAGCATCAGGGCGTCCTGATACCCGGCCCGCTCGGCGGCGTGCTTGGAGAGGGTGCAGATCATGTAGAGGCCGGCCGCCTTGGCATGGCAGGGCGCGGTATCGGGCGCAGGCCGGCGCCATTGGGCATGGGTCAGGCGGATGCCCTTCATCTTGTCGGCGAAATAGTCGCCCCAGTGCCACACGGCGATGGCGAGGTGGATCGTGTTGTTCTGGGCCGAAACGCCCATCATTTCAGAGCCGCGCCAGGCAATCGCGCGCACATAGGCGCTCCCGAGGCCCGATTTCGCGAGGGCTTCCTGCTTCGCGCGTTCAACTTCCTCGACGCTGAAGGGGATTTCGAAGCCCATGATCTCGGCTGATTTGTGCAGCCGTTTTGAATGATCGAGCGAGCGGAAGATCTGACCGCCATAAGCACGCTCGCCCTCGAAAACCGAGGAAGCATAGTGCAGGGCGTGGGTCAGCACGTGCACTTTCGTGTCGCGCCAGGGTACGAACGACCCGTCCATCCAGATGTATCCGTCACGGTCATCATAGGGGATGGCAGCCATTGGGTACGCTCCTTGCTTGCACTTTTGCGCCGGTTCGCGTTCATTTCCGACTTATGGCCACGCCCGTCAACCTGACCCGACCGTTTGACCCCCGCCTGTTCCTGATCGACCAGGAGCTGGACCGGGGCGCCGGACTGCTGCTTTCAGGCGCAGATCTGCTGCTGCGCGCGGCAGAACCGGCCCGGAAGGCGGCTGGCCTGAGCAAGACAGAGATGCAGATTCTCATGGCAATCCGCTACCGGCCCGGCCTGACGGTCGGCCAGCTGCGGGGGGCCCTCGGCATGACGGTGCCGACCTTCGCGCGGATTCTCGGCCAGCTGGATGGGCGCGGGCTGGTCGAAAAGCAGCGCGAGGGCGCTGATGGGCGCCGCCGCAAGCTCACCCTGTCGGATGCGGGCGTCACGCTGACCACACCGATTGCGATTGAACTGCGCGAGCGCCTTCGGCTGGCTTTCCGCGCCTCCGGGCCCGAAGCTGTGGCCGGCGCGCGGGTGCTGCTGGAAGCCCTGGTCAAGTGAGGCGCCCCAGATGAGCGAACGGGACCCGGCGCATATCCTGATCGTCGATGATGACGACCGTATCCGCGACCTGACGAAGCGCTTCCTGACGATGAAGGGTTTCCGCGTCACCGGCGCAGCTGATGCACCGAGCGCGCGGCGGCTGATGCAGAACCTGGCATTCGACCTCGCCATCCTTGACATCATGATGCCGGGCGAAACAGGGCTCGACCTGCTGGAATCGATCCGCGGCGGGCCGGCGCATGAAACGCCGATCATGCTGCTCACGGCCCGAAGCGAGGCGCGCGACCGGATCGAGGGTCTGCGCCTCGGCGCAGACGACTATCTTGCCAAGCCCTTCGAGCCGGAGGAGCTGGCGCTGCGCTGCGAGGCGATCCTGCGCAGGTCACAGAAGCCTGCGCCGCCGCCGGAAGAAATCGAAATGTCGGGCCTCGTCTTCAATGTGGCGCGCGGCGAACTGAAAGCCGGGGATGAGCGGATCCGGCTGACGGACGCCGAACTGCAGCTGCTGACCGTGCTCGCCCGCGTGCCCGGGCAGGCGATCAGCCGGGAAGACCTGGCGCATCTGACATCTGCAGGGCTTGAACGGTCCGTTGACGTGCAGGTGACCCGCCTGCGCCGCAAGATCGAGCCCAATCCGCGCGAGCCAATCCATATCCAAACCGTGCGGGGCATCGGCTACCGCCTGATGCCGGACTGAGCGCCCCATGCCGCGCCTGAGGGACATCACACCGAGAGGGCTCTATGCCCGCAGCCTGCTGCTGATCCTGGCGCCGGTCCTGCTCATCCTTGGACTGATGATCTGGTATTATTATTCGAGCCATATTGCAGAGATCAACCGCAAGCTGGGGCAAGGCCTTGCGCGGGATGCCGGGCTGATTCGGGATGCCTGCCTGAACCCGGACTATGGCCCCGCAGACCTCGACCGTATCCAGGGGCTGATCGAGACACAGTTCACCTGCACCCTGCCGGCAGATGCCGTGCCGGTATCGTCGCTACGCACCGAATTTCCGTATAATGACATCTTGCGCAGTGAACTGATCACACGCCTGGGCGAGGGCGCACTGATCGGCAGGAGCGCTGGCGATTCCCGGTTGCATGTGCGCTTTCCTGCCGGAACTGAAACAGCCGAGATGATCCTGGATCGCAAGCGCGCGCTGATGATCAATGCGCATTTCCTGATCGTCTGGGTTATCTTCTTTTCCCTGCTGCTGGTGGCGCTGAGCATCGGTTTCCTGAACCAGCAGGTGCGCTCGATCCTGCGCTTGTCGGAGGCGGCGCGGGCATTCGGGCGCGGGCGCGACCTGCCGGATTTCCGCCCTTCCGGCGCCACCGAAGTGCGCGATGCGGCGCGGGCTCTGATCGACATGAAAGCCCGGCTAACGGCTTTCGCGGATCAACGAACCGCAATGCTCGCGGGGGTCAGCCATGACCTGCGCACGCCGCTGACCCGGCTCAAGCTGACGCTCGCGCTGATGGAGGACAACCCGGACATCACCGCCGCGAAGGCAGACCTGGACGACATGGCCATGATGCTCGACGAATATCTCGCCTTTGCCCGGGGCGAGGAAGGCGATGAGCCCGGAATTGTCGATCTCGGCAACATGGTGCGGGAGGTATGCGCCGGGTTTGGCCCGCATGTGCCGGTGACCGGGCCGGTGCGGATGGATGTGCCCGGCCGGCCGCTGGCGTTGAAACGCGCGGTGACAAACCTTGTCTCGAACGCGCTGAAATATGCGGCGACTGCGCGCGTGACCCTGATCAGCGGGCCGCATTGGGCGGAGGTGATGGTGGATGATGACGGCCCCGGCATTCCGCCCGAGCGGTATGAAGACGCGTTCCGGCCCTTTTCCCGCCTCGACGATGCGCGCAGCCAGAATGCGTCGGGCTCCGGCCTTGGCCTGACGCTTGCGCGCGATACCGCCCGGGTGCACGGCGGGGATGTGCGCCTGTCGCCAAGCCCGCTGGGCGGATTGCGCGCCACGCTCCGCCTGCCGCACTGATCCGATATCCATTGAGACAGGACACTCCATGACCGCCTCGAATACCAAGCTCGTCATCCGCAATGCCAAGCCGAAGGACATCCCGTCCATCCTGCCGCTGTATGAGAAAGTGTACGGGGTTGGCTATGGCTATACGGCGGACGAGATTGCCGGGCAGATCAACCGGTTTCCCGATGGCCAGTTCGTTGCCGAGTTCGAGGGCCAGATTGTCGCGCATTGCGTGACCTTCATGATCAGTTCCTCCATCGCGCTCGGCCCGCATACATGGGCAGAGATCACCGGCGGCGGGTATGCTGCGCGGCACGATCCTGAGGGTGACGTGTTGTATGGCATGGATGTGATCGTTGCCGCCGAGTACCGGCGCCTGCGCATCGGGCAACGCTTTTACAAGGTGCGCCAGGACCTCTGCCAGTGGCTGGAGCTCAAGGGCATCGTCTTTGGCGGCCGGATTCCCGGCTATGCCCGCCACCGGAAAGATTATCCGGACCCGGCCGATTATGTCGCAGCCGTCAAGGCCTCAAAACTGCGCGATCCGGTGCTGTCCTTCCAGCTGCGGCAGGGTTTTGAAGTGGTTGGGGTACTGAGGAGCTATATGCCGGAGGACATGGAATCCGGCGGGCACGCAACGCAGATGTTCTGGCGAAATCCGCTCGAGCAGGAAGCAATCAAGGCAAAGCCGAGCCTGGGCGACACCACCCTGCCCGAGCGCGTGCGCGTTGCGACGGTTCAGTTCCAGATGCGCCGGATCAATTCGATTGATGAGTTCGAGCAGCAGGTGGAGTATTTCGTCGATATCGCCTCGGACTACCGGGCGGATTTTGTGACGTTCCCGGAGCTGTTCACGCTGCAGCTGCTCTCGCTGGAGAGCAAGCCGCTGGGGCCCGTGGAGGCCATTGAGAAGATTTCGGACTACACGACACGATTTGTCGCCTTCATGGAAAAGCTGGCGGTGTCCTACAACATCAACATCATTGGCGGCTCGCATCCCTCACGGATGCCTGATGGCGACATTCACAATGTGGCCTATGTCTTCCTGCGCGATGGATCGGTGCACACGCAGCAGAAGCTGCATCCGACACCGTCCGAGCGCAGCTGGTGGAACATTAAGGGCGGGGAAGGCAACTCCGTCATCCAGACCGATTGCGGGCCCATCGGCGTTATGATCTGCTATGATTCCGAGTTTCCGGAGATCGCCCGCCACCTTGTGGACCAGGGCGCGATGATGCTGTTCGTGCCATTCTGCACGGATGAGCGGCGCGGATACCTCCGTGTGCGGTATTGCTGCCAGGCGCGGGCGGTGGAGAACCAGTGCTATGTCGTCATGTCAGGTGTCGTGGGCAACCTGCCAAATGTGGAGAATATGGACATCCACTACGCCGAAAGCTGTATCCTGACGCCGTCGGATTTCCCCTTTGCGCGCGACGGGGTTGCGGCGGACACTGCCCCTAATACGGAAACGATTGCGCTGGCAGACCTCTCATTGTCTGCCTTGCTGACCGCGCGCCAGTCTGGCGCAGTCCAGAACCTCAAGGACCGCCGATTCGACCTTTACAGGGTGCTCTGGCGATAATCCGCTCCCGGATCAGCTGAGCCTTGCGGCCAGCTGGTCCATGAAGCCGGCAAGTTCAAGATCCTTCTGCGTGACGCCGTCTGCATCATGCGTGGTCAGGATCACATCGACCTTGTTGTAGACATTGAACCATTCGGGATGGTGGTCCATCTGCTCGGCCTTCAGGGCAGCCGCCGACATGAAAGCGAAGGCGGTCTTGAAATCGGCAAACCGGTACGCCTTCCGGATCGCATCGCGCTCACCTTCGGCCACCTGCCAGCCTTTCAGCGCCTTGATCGCGGCGCCTGCCCCGATCTTTGCCCCAGTGTTTGCCATGGTCATTCCTCTCCGTTCTGCCCGAGCACGAAATACACCCACCGCCCGTCTGCCGATATCGCTGTGCGCATCCCGGGATAGCCTTCACCCGCACGAATGCGGCCGATGCCATCTGGGCCGACCAGGTCTTCCAGCCGGCGGCGTTCGATAAATGTCATTTTCTCCGGGACAAGATCACGGACGTCGCGCGCGGCGAGATCAGGCCAGACGAACCAGGTGTCTCCATCGACGATCCGGATGCCGGGCGGCTCGCTGAACAAATCCCGGAGGAGGCGGTTCGGATCGACGCCGGTCCGGCGCAGCAGGTCCCAATATTGCCAATGGCTTTGCCCGCCGAAGTTCGAGACGAACCCTGCCTGATCGTCTGCAAGGCGCGCAAGGCTGCGCAGGGCGCCGCGCTCGGCATGTTGCAGGATCTCGGCGCGCCGCGCCGCGGCCTCGGCGGTCAGCTCCACAGCCTCCGGCGGCTGCGGCGGACGGGCGAGGTTCTCCGGCGGCGGCAGAGGGCCGGCTGGCGCAATGGCTGGTTCGGCCGGCCCGCAGGCTGCCAGCAGGCACAGCGCCGCGCCTGAAAGAAAGCTAGCGAACCGCATAGCCGGTGACGGCTTCCAGATCGGCGAGCAACTGCTCCTCGCCGGTGACCTTGATGGTCGCCATGCCCATATCGCGGGCGGGCTTCAGGTTGATGCCGAGATCATCGAGATAGACGCAGGCTGCAGGATCAACCCCGAGCGTCTCGCACATCAGGGCATAGATGCGCGGGTCAGGCTTGCGGATGCCGATCTTCGAGCTTTCGATCAGGTGGTCGAACAGGGCGAACACACCGGCGAGCTCGCTGGCGCGGTCGTCATCCTCTGTCATCGAGGCGCCCTTCCCGATCGGGGCATTGTTGGTGATGCAGCCGACCTTGCCATGCTGCTTGCAGACCTTCAGCGCATTCACGACGCGCGGGCGCAGGCTGCCTGAAAGCAGCGCAAGGATTTCCTTGCCGCGCACATCATGGCCCATCGCCTGGGCTTCGGCCCGGAAGAGGCCGTCGAATTCCTCGGCCCCGATCAGGCTGCGCTCGAGCTTCGCCCAGGCGTTTTCCAGCGGATTGACGGCATTCACCGAGCGGATGAAGTCCGCCGGCAGGCCTTTTTCGGCCTCATAGCGGTTGAACGCCTCGAAGGGAGAGGAGGTGAAGACACCGCCAAAATCCCAGATTACTGCCTGAAACCGTTTCGTCATGGGGGGCGTGCTAGCCGCTCGGCTGCGGCAATTCAAACCCTGATTTCGAAACGGCGCGTCTTGCGGGCTCACAGGTGCGCAGTAGTGTCCCGCAACAACACATGGAGGAAGAAATGGGCGTACTCGACGGAAAGGTGATCCTCGTCACAGGCGGCGGGAATGGCATCGGCAAGGAAACGGCGCTTCTTGCCGCAAGGGAAGGCGCGAAGGTCATCGTCAACGACCTCGGCGGCGGCCTGAAGGGCGAGGATGAGGGCTCCTCGGGCCCGGCGGAGACTGTCGCGGCGGAAATCCGCGCAGCCGGCGGCGAGGCCATCTCGAACTCGGAAAGCGTGACGGATTATGCTGCGGTTGCCGGCATGGTGACGCAGGCGCTGGACACCTATGGACGGTTGGACGGCATCGTGAACCCCGCCGGCATCCTGCGCGACGGCATGTTCCACAAGATGCCGGAATCCGACTGGAAAGCCGTGATCGACGTGCACCTGCACGGGTCCTACAATGTCGCCCGGGCGGCGATCGAATATTTCCGCGAGAAGGAGCATGGCGCCTATGTGTTCTTCACGTCCACGTCGGGCCTGATCGGCAATATCGGTCAGGCGAATTATGCTGCTGCGAAGATGGGCATTGTCGGCCTGTCGCGGATCGTGGCGATGGAAGGCGCAGCCAAGAAGGTACGCTCCAATGTCATTGCGCCGTTTGCATGGACACGGATGATCGCGTCGATCCCGGTGAAGGATGAGGCGAGTGCGCAGCGTGTGGAGCGGATGAAGCAGGGTATGCGGGCTGACCAGGTGGCCCAGCTGGCGGTTGCGCTCTGTTCTGACCAGTCGGCAAATGTCAGCGGGCAGATCTTTGGCGTGCGCGGAAATGAAGTGATCCTGTTCGACCAGCCGCGCCCGGTGAAATCGCTCGCGCGCCTGGAAGGCTGGAACCCGGAGAGCCTGATTTCGCACTGCTTCCCGGCGATGAGCCCGGACTTTACGGATCTGGGTGCAACGGCCAGCGTTTTCCCGTATGATCCCATCTGACCGGGGGGACGGTCTGCGCAGATCCGGACGCTTGAGGAGATGCGGATGAACAAGGCTGGAATTGTCGTGACCGGTGGGACCGGCACGGTTGGCAGTGCGTTGCTGGAAGAACTCGGCCAAAGGGGCGTTCAGGCGCGCCTCATTGTGCGTGACCCTGCCAAGGCTGCGCACCTCGCTGCGGCCGGGCATGAGATCGTGGCAGGTGACCTGTCAGAGCCGGGGTCGCTGCCCGACGCCTTTGAGGGAGCCCGCAGCCTGTTTCTGCTGGCGCCGGTTCACCGGCAATCGGCTGACTGGGTGCACAATGCCCTTGCTGCAGCCGGGCCGGGCGGCATCGGGCGCATCGTGCGTTTTTCAGCGTTCAGGGCAGATGCGGCGAGCGGCCCGGAAATCCTGCGCCAGCACGGCGCCTGCGACGACGCGCTGAAGGCATCCGGTGTCGGCTGGACGCTGCTGAAACCGAACGGGTTTTTCCAGAACCTGCTCTGGCAGGCAGGGCCGATTCGCAGTGAGGGCCGGTTCTACTTGCCGCTCGGCGATGCGCAGCTCAGCTACCTCGATGTTCGCGATATCGCCGCTGCGGCGGCGGAAGCCCTTCTGGGCGAAGGGCATGAAGGCCGGTCATACGACCTTACGGGGAGCGAAGCGCTGGATTGTGCCGGCATGGCGGCAGCCTTGAGCGAAGTCACAGGACGCACCATCACTTATGTGCCCATACCGCTAGCGGCAGCGGAGCAATCGCTGAAAGCGATTGGACTGCCGGACTGGAACGCGCGGGCGGTGAGCGAGTTGCAGGCATGGTTTGCTGAAGGCGAGGCTGGCGAGATCAGTCCGGACCTTGCCGGCCTGCTGAAGCGCGCGCCGCGGCGGTTTGCAGATTTCGCGAGAGATTATGCCAGCGCCTTCACGGGCTGAAGCACGGCTGCGTCATGGGTCCGGCCGCAAATCGCGGGGCCCTTCTTCCAACGCAGGCGAAGCGTCTTCCGGTTCGGATTCGATCGGCGGGAGGGGCTCCACTTCTGCAGGCGGCGGCGCACGAAGGCTTTCTTCGGCAGAGTCCAGGAAGTCCCGGAATTCTTCATCCGCCTGAGGAGTGGGGTCTTCTCCGGCAGGGGCGGGTTCAGCTTCTTCGGGCAGCGGAGGCAGGCCGATGGCTTCCTCGCCTGTCTCCGGCGCATCCGGCAGGTCCGGCATGACGGGCGGGGGCGGCGGGGCTTCGCCCTTGGGGGCTTCGCGCGGCAGTCTGGGCGCTTCCTCGCCGAAGACGCAGGCTGCATAGCCCTGCCCCGCAACCACCCGCATCCGCGCCTGGATCGTGCCCGCGCGGCGCTGGACATAGGGGCCGGGATTGACAGCGCGCCACCTGTTTGGCGACGGCAGCACGGCAGCCAGCAAAGCGGCCTCGCGCTCTGTCAGGTCAACGGCGGATTTGCCGAAGCGGGCCTGCGCGGCGGCTTCAGCGCCGAAGAGGCCGTCGCCCCATTCCGCAACGTTGAGATAGACTTCCATGATGCGGCGCTTGCCCCAGATGGCCTCGATAACATAGGTCATCCAGGCTTCGCCGGCCTTGCGGACCATGCCGCCGCCATTCCAGAAAAAGACGTTCTTCGCAGTTTGCTGGCTGATGGTCGAGCCGCCCCGGCGGGGACGGTCGGGATTGCGCTCGTTCCATTCGCGGGCGGCGTCGACCGCGTCCCAGTCAATGCCGCCATGGGTGCAGAAGTTTGCGTCTTCCGCTGCGATCACGGCATAGACGAGGCGGGGCGAGATGTCCTCAAGCCGCGTCCAGTGCTGGCGCACCTCCTGCCCCTGCCCGGCGCGCTGGGCCATCAGGATCGTGCCTGGAACAGGCATGGCCGCGAGGATCAGCGCATAAAAATGCGGCAGGAGGCCAAGAACGAGCAGGACAAGACCTGTGATGATCACAGGACGGCGCCAGCGCGGGCGGGGCTTGTCTTCGCTGTCTATGCCTGTCCCGGTCATGCTGCCTGATCCCATTCACTGACGACGGAGGGGTCAGCCTCGGCGCCATACCGGCGGGCTTTTTCCTCGGCAAAGCGGGCAGGATCAAGGCGGGCGAGCGCCCAGACCGCCGCCCCGCGCACCAGCGGCGAGGCATCGTCCAGCAGGGGCAGCAGGCTCGGCAAGAGGCGCGCGCTGCCGGAGTTTCCGATCGCGATGCAGACATTGCGGATAAACCTGTCCCGCCCGCTGCGCTTGACGGGCGAGCCCGAGAAGACTTCCCGGAAAGCCGCATCATCCAGGGCCGCGAGTTCGGCCAGGTCAGGGCCTTTGAGTTCGACGCGCGCATACATTGCCGATTGAGACGCGGCGCGCGCGAACTTGTTCCATGGGCAGGCGGCCAGGCAATCGTCGCAGCCATAGATGCGGTTGCCCATCGCGGCGCGGAATTCCGCCGGGATGGGGCCGGCATGTTCGATGGTGAGATAGGAAATGCAGCGGCGCGCATCGAGCTGGTAGGGCGCCGGGAACGCATCAGTCGGGCAGATGTCGAGACAGGCGCGGCAGCTGCCGCAATGATCGCTCTCGGCTGCGTCGGGCTCGATCTCGGCGCTGGTCAATACTGTGCCAAGGAAGAACCACGAGCCGAGTTCGCGGCTGACGAGGTTTGTGTGCCTGCCCTGCCAGCCAAGGCCCGCCAGCGCTGCCAGCGGCTTTTCCATCAGCGGCGCGGTATCGACGAAGACCTTTACTTCGGCCTTGGTGAGGTCCGCCACCTGCCCGGCCAGCTGCTTGAGCTTTGGCTTGATCACATCGTGATAGTCCCGCCCGCGGGCATAGACGGAGATGTTGCCGGTCTCCCTCAGCGCGAGGGTATCGAGCGGATCATGATCCGGGCCGTAGTTCAGGGCGACGACGAGCGCCGACTTCGCCTCCGGCCACATGGCTGTCGGCGCCTTGCGGCGCGTGAGCGTTGTTTCCATCCACGCCATGCTGCCATGCCGGCCGAGCGCAACGAATTCCTCCAGCCGCGCGCCCGCGCTCCATATCTGATCCGCCCGCGCGATGCCCGCAGCATCAAAGCCGAGCGCGAGGGCGGCCTGCTTCAGGCTTGATCGGATGTCAGAAGTCGAGGTCTGCATAATGCGGTGAAGGACGGGCAGCCTCCAGCCGGTCTGTCAATAGCGGGCGGAAACTGGGCCGGGATTTGACCCGCATGTACCAGGCTTTCAGGTCTGGCACGGCGTCCCACTGCACATCGCCGAAATAGTCGTAAGCGGAGAGATGCGCGGCGGCGGCAAGGTCAGCAATCGATAGCTGGCGGCCCGCCAGATAGCCGCTCTGCTCGGCGAGGGCGTTGAGGAAGGTGAGGCGCCCGCGCAGGGCGTGCACGCCGCGGCGCAGCTTTTCCGAATCCGGCTGGCGGTCGCGGCGCACCCACTGCATCACCCGTTCGGTCAGCAGTGTGTCGGTCACTTCCTCCATGCCGGCCTCAACCCAGGCCCAGAGGCGGCGGGCCTCGGCGCGCTCACACGGATCCTCCGGCAGCAATGCGGGGGCCGGGCGGGTTTCCTCAAGATGCTCGCAGATTGCGCGCGTGCCGCTTGCAGCAAAAGGATGTGGCCCCTCGAGGGCGATCAGCGCCGGCGTCACTGCGCCCGGCGCGATGGCAACCACTTCCGGCCTCGGCATCCAGGCAGGTGACAGAATTGTCTCAAAGACCTCACCCTTTTCGGCGAGGACGAGCCGGACAAGGCGTCCGGCAGGATCGAGAGGCCAGTGATACAATCGGAACATGAAGCCGAGTGTGCGTGACAGGCGTAAACTTTCTGTGGAATCGCAGACAGTTTGTGAGCTTTGCCAGCCCTTCAGTCTGTGATTAGAGGGGGCCACTCGCATCCACGGCCAAAAAGGTTGCCCTCATGCTCCGCCGTCACCTTGCTTCCACCCTTCTGGCTGCTGCTTCAGTGCTGACCCTTGCGGCTTGCGGACCGAACCTTGCACTCGGCGGGGGAGAGCCGGATATCGTGCGTCTCCAGGAGCCGCCAGCCGGCCAGCTTCCCTCTGGGGTGACCCCGACTGTCTACAGGCTGAACATTGTGGCGGACCCGGCCGCCGAGGGCTTCACGGCGGATGTCGAGATTGATGTCACCCTCGATGCGCCGCATGCGCGTATCTGGCTGCACGCGCAGGACATGAACATCCTGAACGTCTTTGCCCGCCTCCCAAGCGGCGACGAAATTCCTGCGGCCTTTACCGGCAATGAGGCGCCCGGCGGCGTGTCAAGGCTCGACTTCGAGACGCCCCTGCCGGCCGGCAATGTCACGCTCGTCTTTGACTATGAGGCGCCTTACAATCTCGGCCTCGCCGGGCTCTACAAGGTGACGCAAGGCGGCAAGCCGTATCTTGCCAGCCAGATGCAGGCCATTGATGCCCGCCGGATGGTGCCGAGCTTTGACGAGCCACGGTTCAAAACCATCTGGGCACTGACGGTGACGGCGCCTGAGGGTCTGAAGGTCATATCCAACGGAATGCATATCGCGGCTGAACCGGCTGGCGACGGGCTGGAGCGCCATATCTTCTCTCCGACGCGCCCAATTCCGTCTTACCTCGTTGCTCTGGCCGTCGGGCCTTATGACGAAACCGAGCTGCAATGGATCGACTACACGGCGGGTCTCCGGCAGGCGCCTATTCCGCTGCGCGGTTATGCAGCGGCAGGCAAGAGCGCGATGCTGGAGGAGGCATTGCGGATCACGCATCCGATGTTGATGTGGCAGGAGGACTATTTCGCAGAGCCCTATCCCTATGGGAAACTGGACCTGATCGCGGCCCCGGATTTCGCCTGGGGCGCCATGGAAAATGCCGGCGCCATCATCTACCGGGAATCGGCGCTGCTGATTGATGAGCGCACTTCGCTGAACCAGCGCCGCAACATCTTCAATACCCATGCCCACGAACTGGCGCACCAATGGTTCGGGAACCTGGTGACCCCCAAATGGTGGAATGATATCTGGCTGAACGAATCCTTTGCGACCTGGTTCAGCTACAAGACGATGCACGCGCTCGAGCCCGAGGGGGAATGGGACCTCAGCCCCATCGCATCCGGACTGAACGCCATGCGCGATGACAGCCTGCGAAATGTCCGCCAGATCCGGAATCCGGTCACGTCCAATGGCGACATCAACGACGCCTTTGACGCGATCACCTATTCCAAGGGCGGCAGCGTGCTGAACATGTTCGAGACCTATCTGGGCGAGGAGGCATTCCGGCAGGGCATTCGCGTGCACATGAAACGCTTCGCCGATGGGGTCGCGGATGTGGACGACTTCCTGCAGAGCCTGGCTGAAGGGTCCGGCGACAGCGCTGTGGTGGAGAGTTTCCGGACCTTCATCCTGCAGCCCGGCATTCCTGTCCTGCAGGTGAGCGCAGCGTGCCCGGATGACGGCGCGGCGACGCTTGAAATCAGGCAATCCCGCTACGCGCCGCTCGGCTCGCAGATTGACCCGGATGGCACGACCTGGCGTATCCCGTTCTCTGCCCGGATCTCCACTGCATCCGGCGACCAGACAATTCGCCAGATGCTGACAGCCGCCGACAGCCGGATCGAGCTTGATGCGTGCCCGGATTATGTCATGCCGAATGCGGGCGGGACCGGATACTGGCGCTTCGCGCTGGACGCCGACAGCGCGGCCCGGCTTGCCGCCCATTATGGCGAGCTGAGCGCGGGCGAGCAGATGGTATACCTCGACTCCCTGATCGCCGGCTTCGAGGCCGGCTCGGTCAGCGGCGAAACCCTGCTGAGCGGCCTGGAAGCATCAACCCGGGGATCGGCCGCCGCCATGATCCGCCCGCTCGGCGCGCTGCGCGGCTATCATGCCCGTCTTGATACGGACGACCGGGCCGCCTTCTCACGCTGGCTCGAGACGACGTATGCCCCGGCTGAACGCCAGCTCCTGTCGCGGCCCGCTGCTTCGCTCACAGCCCGCGAGACATTGCTGCGCGAATCCCTGACAGCGCTTCTGATCGCGGCCGGGGAGCGCCCCCAGGCACGCGCCCAGCTTGTGCAGCGTGCGGAACGTTTCATCGGCACGTCCGGCCGCAATCCGGATCCCGCAGCGCTGCAGGCACAGGAAGTGAGCGCCGCCATTGGGGCGGGTGTACAGGAGAAGGGCAGCGCCTTTGCAGAGGCTGCGCTGTCTTTCGCGCTCGTCTCACAGAACCAGGCAGAGCGCACGGCGATTCTCCGGGCGATTGCCGCGCGCGGCGCCCCTCAAGTGGTTGCAGACCTTATCCGCCAACTTCCCGATACAAGCGCGAGCCCATCAGACATCTGGTCCGCGCTCTCGGCCTCGTTCACCAGCTCTGCGGATGCCACCAATCCCGGCCTGAATACCGGAGCAGCGGCACTCGCCTGGGAGGCCTTCGAGGCGCGGTTCGACGCCATCATCGAAAAGCTGCCGGTTGTGCGGCGCCAGCAGGTCGGCGCTTTTGCCGGAGGCTTCTGCTCGTCGGTGGATGCCGGGCGGGCGGAGGCGTTCCTGCGCAGCAAGTCCGGGCAGATCCCCGGCTATGAGCGCCAGCTTGCCCTCGCGCTGGAGCGCGTTGCCCTCTGCGAAGCCCTGAAGGAAGGGCCGCTGACTGACCTCGCCGCTGCGCTCGCAGCAAGGTGAGGCCCGTCAGCGCCCCATGAACTGGCGCACCGCATCGGCCGAAAGGGCAAACTTGGCGAAGGACCAGTCACGGTCCCGGCCAAGCGTGCCGAGCGTCTGGAGGAGCTGTTTGCGGCCGTCGATGCGGGCCTCCAGCCAGCTCTCCGCGCTACCGCCGCGGATTGCTTGTTCTGCTGCGGCTGCCTGCAGGCGAACAAGTTCGGATATCAGGCGTCGGCCGGCGACGCGGTCCCAATAGGGCGCGCGGGCAAGCCCTTCCCGGGCAGAGGCCCGGAGCCTGTCCAGCCTCAATGCATCGCCGATTTGGTAGAAGGCGGCACCGGCATCCGGCACGCTGACCTCGCAGTTGCGGGCGAGATCCGTCACGACAAGACCTTGCGCAAAATAGGACATTGCCGCCGCCCATTGGGCAAGGGGCTCCGGGGCGCCGCGCTTCTGGTAACCGCGCGCGGCCCGCTCGATCCGGGAGGCAGGGAACGTAGTCTGAATGCTGGACAGGGCGGCCTTAAGTTCATCGAGCGGACGATGGGTCAGCGCAACGGCCTCACCGGTTGTCTTCTCCGGCAGTGTACGGATAAACCACGCGGCCGCCTCGCTGACCGCATTGACGGCTTCTTCCTGAAGGTCCGTCTGCAGATCAGCGCCGACTTTCGTGTCGAGGGAGAAGACCTCCCGCCGGAAGGAGGAGATGTCCAGCACCGCACGGGCGGCTTCGACGCCCTTCACCATCTCCGCAGGGCCCGCACCGGTCAACTCCCGCAGGCGCAGGAGCGGAACCGGACCGCCAAGATCGAGACTGCGGTTTGCAACAACCGTCGAAATGATCTCGCGGCGAAGGCGGTGATTGGCCAGAGCCTCTTCAAATCCATCGACCGGCGACGGGAAATATCCTTTGAGGACGGAGGAGAACCACGGATCATCCGGCAGGTCCGAGGCGACAATGTCGTCAAACAGGACAATCTTTGACCAGGCGAGCAGGACCGCCAGTTCCGGCCGGGCGAGCCAGCGGCCCTCGGCGCTGCGCGCCTGCATGTCCTGCGTGGCCGGCAGGCCTTCCAGCGCGCGGTTCAGGACGCCGCGCTCTTCCAGGTACACCATCAGGCGTTCCAACGCCTCATGATCATCCTGAGCGTTGGCGGATGCGAGCGTCAGGGTGTTTGTCTGGTCGTAGTTGTGTGTGAGAACAAGGCGCGCGACATCATCCGTCATCGCCGCGAGCATATCGTCGCGGTCCTCGGTCTTCAGCGCGCCGAGACGTATCGCCTCGGCAGAGAGGATCTTGATATTCACTTCGTGGTCGGACGAATCCACGCCAGCGGAATTGTCGATTGCATCGGTATTCAGACGGCCGCCAGCCTGGGCAAACTCGATCCGGCCCGCCTGCGTCAGTCCGAGATTGGCCCCCTCGCCGATCACCTTCGCGCGCAGGTCCCGGCCATTGACGCGGATCCCGTCATTGGCGCGGTCGCCTGCTTCCGCATGGGTTTCCTGCGCGGATTTCACATAGGTGCCGATGCCGCCAAACCAGAGGAGGTCACATTCGGCTTTCAGCAGCGCATGGATCAGTTCGTCAGGCGTGACCGCATCCTTTGCGAGCCCGGTCAGGGCCTTGATCTCCGGTGTCAACGCAATCGATTTGGCCGAGCGCTCGAACACGCCGCCGCCCTTGGATATCAGAGCGGCATCGTAATCAGACCAGGCCGAGCGCGGGAGTTCGAACAGGCGTTGGCGCTCCGCAAGGCATCTGCCCGCATCCTCCGGCGACGGATCAATGAAGATGTGCATGTGATTGAAGGCTGCGATCAGCCGGATTTCAGGTGACAGCAACATGCCGTTTCCGAAGACGTCACCGCTCATGTCACCAACGCCAATGACGGTGAACGGCTCTGCCTGGATATCCCGGCCCATCTCGCGGAAATGGCGTTTCACAGCCTCCCACGCGCCGCGTGCCGTGATGCCCATTTTTTTGTGGTCATAGCCGGCCGAGCCCCCGGACGCGAACGCGTCGCCGAGCCAGTGGCCTTTCTCGATGCTGATCGCATTGGCGGTGTCGGAGAAAGTCGCTGTTCCCTTGTCGGCTGCGACCACGAGGTAAGGATCCTCCCCGTCCCAGATCACCGTCTGGGCCGGGTGCGTGACCCTGCCTTCGATGATGTTGTCCGTAACGCTGAGGAGGGCTGTGATAAACTCCTTGTACGCATCACGTCCGCTCTCGAACCAGGCATCCCGGTCCGACCGGTCGGCGAGCTGTTTCGGATAGAACCCGCCCTTGGAGCCCACCGGCACGATCACTGCGTTCTTTACCTGCTGGGCCTTTACGAGGCCGAGCACTTCCGTGCGGTAGTCAGATGCCCGGTCCGACCAGCGCAGGCCGCCGCGGGCCACCGGGCCGAAACGCAGGTGCACACCTTCAACCCTCGGGCTGTCAGTGAATATCTCGCGGTAGGGCTTGGGCTCCGGCAGGTCGGCAAGCTCCCGGCTCGCAACCTTGATGCTGATGAAGCGGCGGGGGGAGCCTGCTTCGTCGGTCTGATAGAAATTCGTGCGCTGGATGGCCGCGACAAGATCAAACAAGCGCCGCAGCACGGTGTCGTCGGCGAGGCTGCTCACACTCTTCATGGCCTCGTCAAACTGGTCCCGCAGCGTCTTCTCGGCTTTCCGGCGCAGGTCCAGCGTCTTGTGCGCAGACGGATCAAACCGCGCCGTGAAGAGGTCGAGGATCAGGCGGGTCACGGCAGGGTAGCGCGCGAGCGCCGCTTCCTGAACCTCCTGGGGCGGCTCGATACCGCTCTGGCGGCGATACGCCGTGAGGGCCCGGATCAGGGCCGCTTCCCTCCAGGAGGCTTCGGCCTTGAGCACCAGCCGGTTGAACCCGTCATTCTCTGCAAGCCCGCTCCAGACTGCGATGAACGCCTCTTCGAAAGCGCCAGAGAGACTATCCAGCTCCAGCGCGCCCCCATCGGCGGTCTGCATCGAGAAGGAATGGATCCAGTAGACGTCCGGCGCATCTGCAGCAGGCTTTGTCAGGGGACGGACGGGGTAACCGGTTTCGAAATCAACAAACAGGCCTAGATTCTCGAAGACGGGCACGCAGCGCGACAACGGAATGGATCCGGTCCGGGTGTAGACCTTCATCCGCACCTTGGAGTCGGCATCAGACCCCATCCGGTAAGCCCGCGCAACGATCGGCCGGCCAGCGCTCAGCGCGGCCATGCAGGTCACATCCTCTATCGCCTCATGCGGGCTGAAGGCTTCGCGGTAGGCTGCGTTGAAGGCGCCGATGAAGCTGCGGGCCCCTTCCCTGTCGGCCCCTGTCAACCCGGACTCCATCAGGCTCTCACGGAACGCCTGGTCCCAGGTGCGCGCAAGCTCGATGATTCGGTTTTCCAGTTCCGCCGGGTCAGGCTCCGGATGATCCGCGTGCAGCGCAATCTCGAAATGAACACGGGCAAGCGGCCCGGAGTCGAAATAAGGCTGGAAGCTCTTGAGATCTCCCTGCCAGGCCTCGGTGAGCGCCGCGGCGATCTTCTGGCGAAGAGCCGTGTCGTAGGATTCGCGGGGCACGAAGACCAGCGCCGTGACAAACCGGTCGAACTCGTCCCGCCGCAGGAACAGTTTTGTGCGTGGGCGGCCGATCAGGTGATGCGCCGCCATGATCATCGGGCCGAGCACAGTCGAGCGGGTCTGCAGGAGTTCGTCGCGCGGCCATGTCTCGATCAGGTTTGCCAGCGCCTTTTCGGTATGCCCGCCCGGTGTCGCGCCGGCGGCCGCCATGATCTTCTGTACCCGGCGGCGCACGAAGGGGATCGACCGCGCCGTCTCGTCATAGGCCTCCGCTGTGAACAGGCCGAGGAAGCGTACCTCGCCATTCACCCGGCCTTCGGCATCATATTTCTTCACGCCGATGTAATCGCATGGCACCCGCCGGTGCACACGGCTCGGCAGCGTCGACTTGGCGATGATCAGCGGGATCGGCGCCTGCAGGAACTGGCCGATCTCGCGCGTCAGCACGAGCGGCTCGCTGTCATGGCTCAGCACGTTGAGGTTTTCATCCCGGAGTATGCCGAGGTTGGAGCCCTCCACCATCAGGGGCTCGCCGGGCTTCACGCTGCCATCTGCATCCGTCTCGAAATCGTATTCGCGGCAGCCGAGGAAGACGAAATGTTCCCGGTACAGCCATTCGAGGAACTCCACAGCCTCGTCGCGCTCGGCCGGCGGCAGGTGGCGCAGACCAGCAAGCCGTTTCATCTCGCTGCGCATCCGTGCGCGCATCGCGGCGTGGTCGGAGACCGCACGCTCGACATCGGCAAGCGTAGCGCGCGCGCCGTCTTCCAGCATCCGGGCCTCGCCGGCCGTCAGCAGCGGGGTGTGGATCTGGATCAGGGAAATCATCCGCCCGTCGGCGAGGGTGACCACCGGGTGGAACAGGGTTCTGACCTCCTGGCCCTGGGCAGCACATTCGCCGAGGAGGGAATCCACAAGGAAGGGCATGTCCGGCCCCGTCGCTTCCAGGATACTTCGCGACAAGGCACGGTCGCCCTCGCCTTCCGGCCGCAGGATGACGCGCACGGCCTGCTGGCCTGCGGGCACCCCTGCAGCCCACTCCCAGGCATTTGAAGCCAGGCGGCGGATGTCGGCTTCATCAAGCCCGGTCAGGTCTTCGCCGGCTGCTTCCTGAAGGAACTGGTCAATGACCTGACTGGCAGGCCCGGGGGTGGTGGCGGAACGGGGCATGGGAAACGACTCGCGCTGGGTCAGGCTTGCCCAAGGGTCTAGCCGCAGCGGAAACCGGCTTCAACTGACATATGCCTGATAATCAGGCAGTGCCGGTTAAGGGGATGCGGGGATCGCGGGCCCCGGAACGAAGCGGGCCCGCCAGACGGGGACATGTCCGGCGGGCCCTACAGGCAAATTCCGCAGGCTGGGTGGGGGGACGCACGCGGAAGCCTGATTTTGATAGATATTGATGCCGATGGCTCCAGTTCAAGGATCAGCCGACACCAAAATCGTTAACATTTTTTATGAGAGCACGCGAAAAACGCTCGTGCCTGCTCCCTCAACCCGGGTGCGATGTAACACTTCGATGACATCCATGCCAGCCTCACATGCAGTTCAGGCTGCGTCATCCTGCTCCTTGCGAAGGTCCGGCAAGCCGTCTGCAGACAGAAGAATCGCGATCCAGCGTGTGCCCTCGGACTGCGCGAACAGTATCATCATCAGCACAGTGAGCGGTGCGGACAGGAACATCCCGGGTATGCCCCAGATCACACCCCAAATGGCAAGGGCGAGGAGAACGACCAGCGCGGAGAGGTTGAGCGAATCGCCCATCATTCGCGGTTGCACAAAGTTCCCGATGCTGAATTGCCAGAGGCTGACAATCGCGAACACAATCGCGGCATAGATGTAGGATGCATCGTTCCCATCCCCCGGAACCCAGGATGGCACTCCCGGCTGAACGAGCGCAAAAAGCGGCGGAACGAGGGCCGCCACAATCGAACCGATGGTTGGTATGTAATTCAGGACGAAGATCAGCGCCGACAGGAACAGGGCATTCTGAACCCCGAGCATCACGAGAGAGACATAAGTCAGCGCGGTGATGAGCGCCGAGATAACGGTTTGGGTCCACAGGTATTTTTCTATCGCAACGCGGGCATCATTCCCGATGCGCCGGACCTGGTCCCGGCGATCAGGATCCGGAAACACATTGTCCAGCTTCTGCGTCCACATCGACTGGGCCGCGAAGAGGAAGCCGACATAGATCAGGATCAGGACGAGGTCGCCCGACAGGCCGCTGACCGAGTTGGCGATGGTCGCAAAGAAACGCTGGCCACTTTCGTTGAACAGGAGCTGCGTCAGGGTCGGCGCCTCCGTAATCCCGGCCACGCCATAGACTGCGGCAATCAGACCGTTGATCTTCTCTTCATACTCCCCGGAGTCCCGGCTGAATTCAGCGACGCCGTTTGCCATCAGGACGATGAACCCGACAAATCCGGCAATGACCAGGAGGATGGCGATCAACCGGGCTGCGCCGATCCTGAGGGTGCGCGACGCATTGTCGATGACACTGGCGAACCCCTCGATGATCAGGAACAGAAAGACTGCCAGCGCAAAGGTCGCGAGAATATCCCGCCCGGCATAGAGCAGCGCGATAATCACGCCGGTCGCGATGATCCAGATGCCTGTCTTCGATGACCGGTCCATGGGTGTTCCCCTGAAACTGCCCTTCAGGGTGGAAGGCCGGGATTGCTGCGTCAAGCGCAGAAAGCGGCCCCGGCCGGGCTTGCCCATTTCGCCGGAGAGGCTAGCCTTCCCGCCAGGATCAAGGCAGGCGCAGCTAGGGGACTGAACTTATGGGCGAGACGATCTTCCTCGGAGGCGCTGACGCGGATGGCACTGGCAAGCCTGATGCTGCGCAGAGCCTGATCCTGAAGGTCGCCAACCGGCATGGCCTTGTCGCGGGCGCAACCGGCACCGGCAAGACGGTCACCCTGCAGGTCATGGCCCAGGCTTTTTCCGATGCCGGCGTGCCGGTCTTTGCCGCCGACGTGAAGGGCGATCTTGCCGGGGTCGCCATGCCCGGCACCGAAACCCACAAGGCGCACGGCGCCTTCACAAGCCGCGCTGCAAACATCGGCATGGACGCGCTGACCTACGACCCTGCCCCGGTGATCTTCTGGGATCTTTATGGCGAGAAAGGCCATCCCATCCGCACGACGATTGCCGAAATGGGCCCCGTCCTCCTCTCTCGCCTGATGGGCCTGACCGCAGTGCAGGAAGGCGTCCTCAATGTTGCCTTTCAGTATGCGGATGATCGCTGCCTGACGGATCCGGATTTCCGCATCCTCGACCTGAAAGACCTGCGCAAGCTGCTCGCCCATCTCGGCGAACCCGGCATTCGCGAAGAAGTCAGCCGCAAGTATGGTAATGTGGCCGCTGCATCCCTCTCGGCAGTGCAGCGCGAGCTTCTTGTGCTCGAACGCGCGGGCGCTGAAACCTTCTTCGGCGAGCCGGCACTCGAGTTGGAAGACTTCATGCGCACAACCCGCGACGGGCGCGGCTATGTCAACGTGCTGGATGCGACAAAGCTCATCAACAGCCCGAAACTCTACTCCACCTTCCTTCTCTGGCTGCTGTCGGAACTGTTCGAGCGCCTTCCGGAGATCGGCGATCCGGAAAAGCCCCGCCTCGTCTTCTTCTTCGACGAAGCGCACCTCCTCTTCACTGATACGCCGCCTGCCCTGCTGCAGAAGATCGAGCAGGTTGTCCGCCTCATCCGGTCCAAGGGTGTGGGCGTTTACTTCGTCACGCAGAACCCGCGCGACATTCCCGAATCCGTGCTGGCCCAGCTCGGGAACCGGATCCAACACGCGCTGCGCGCCTACACGCCGATGGAACAGCGCGCCGTGAAATCCGCCGCCGCCTCGTTCCGCCCGAACCCCGCCTTCAAGACCGAAAGCGTCATCACCGAACTCGGCGTCGGCGAAGCGCTCGTCTCGACGCTCGACGCCAAGGGCACGCCTTCGATTGTCCAGCGCACGCTGATCCGCCCCCCCGCCTCGCGCCTCGGCCCGCTGAGCGATGCGGAGCGCGCCGATATCCAGAAGGCGAGCCCGGTCTTTGGGCGGTACGACAAGATGTTCGACCGCGAGAGCGCCTACGAAATCCTGACCCGCAAGGAAGAAGCCGCCGCGAAGGAAGCCGAGAAAGCCCGGATCGCTGCGGAGAAGGAAAAGGAAGCCGCCGCCCGCGCCAAGGCTGCGCCAAAGGCACCTGCCAAGGCGCCCGCCAAAGGACGAACAACCTCGACCACCACCCGCTCGCGCCGCATGACACCCAGCGAACGCGCCACAAATACGGCCGCCACAACGGTCAGTCGCGAAGTCACGCGCTATATCTTGCGCGGCCTGTTCGGGAACATGAAGAAGAAATGAGACACCGCGCGCCCCTCCTCCTCGCTACAGCCCTGCTGATGGCAACTGCCTGCGCCTCCAGCGGCGGCCAGAAGAACTGGACCGCCCGGCAGGGCGCCCAGCCCTTCGAAACGGCCTACACCGTCTGCCGCGAAGCCAGCTATGGCATCGAAGCGAACTTCATTACCTGCATGGCCGGCCGGGGGTGGGTCCGCAACGCGCGCTAACCTCGTGAGGCACCCCGCCCTCCCCCCACGTCAGCAGTGGCGGAGGCGGTGCGCCTCTCCTATAGTCAGGTCAAAGCCCTGTTCAGACATGCCAAGGGAGGCACGCCCATGAAAGAGTACCTGAAATTCTATATCGACGGCGAATGGGTCGATCCGGTGACCCCGCGTACCCTCGAAGTCGAAAACCCCGCGACGGAAGAAAATTTCGCGGTCATCTCGATTGGGTCTGCCGCAGATGCTGATAAAGCGGTCGCCGCTGCCAAGCGCGCCTTCCCGGAATTCTCGAAAACGTCCGTCGAATACCGCGCCGACCTGCTCGACAAGATCACCGCCGGAATCCAGAAGCGCATGCCGGAACTGGCCGAGGCGATTTCCACTGAGATGGGCGCCCCGATGTGGCTCGCCAATGCCGCGCAGGTTCCGGCCGGCATGGGCCATTTCGCAACCACAGCAGCCATCCTGCGCGCCTACCAGTGGGAAGAGGTCAAAGGCACGACCCTGCTGCGCAAGGAGCCGATCGGCGTCTGCGCCTTCATCACGCCCTGGAATTGGCCGCTGAACCAGATCGCCTGCAAGGTCGCCCCGGCGATTGCGGCGGGCTGCACGATGGTGCTGAAGCCGTCCGAGATTGCCCCGCTCGACGCGATGATCTTTGCCGAGATCCTGCATGAGGCCGGCGTGCCCAAAGGCGTGTTCAACCTCGTCAATGGCGACGGCCCGGGCGTCGGCTCGGCGCTCTCTTCGCACCCGGATGTCGATATGGTCTCGTTCACCGGCTCCACCCGCGCTGGCGTCCTCGTCGCGCAGGCCGCTGCCCCGACCGTGAAGCGCGTCGCCCAGGAGCTTGGCGGCAAGAGCCCGAACATCGTGCTGCCCACCGCGGACCTCCAGAAAGCAGTGTCCAGCGGCGTGATGTCGATGATGACGAACTCCGGCCAGAGCTGTAACGCGCCGTCCCGCATGTTCGTGCAGAAAGACCAGCACGACCAGGCTGTCGCCATCGCGAAAGCCACCGCCGAAATGGTCAAGGTCGCGATGCCGGCTGAGGCCCCTCCCGGCGCCATCGGCCCGATCTCGAATGGCAACCAGTACCAGAAGGTCCAGGACCTCATTCAGAAGGGCATCGAGGAAGGCGCCACCCTCGTCGCCGGCGGCCCGGGCCGTCCCGAAGGCTTCAACAAGGGCTACTTCGCCCGTCCGACCGTGTTTGCAAATGTCACCAACGACATGACCATCGCGCGCGAGGAAATCTTCGGGCCCGTCCTCTGCATTCTGCCTTACAATACGCTGGAAGAAGCGATCGAGCAGGCCAACGACACGGTCTACGGCCTTGCCGGTTACGTTCAGGGCCCGGACAAGGAAGCCTATGAAGTGGCCAACCGCATCCGCGCCGGCCAGATCCAGGTCAACGGCTCGCGGCCGGACTTCACGGCCCCCTTCGGCGGCTACAAACAGTCCGGCAATGGCCGCGAATGGGGCGAGCACGGCTTTGAGGAATTCCTCGAAGTGAAAGCCGTGATCGGCTATCAGGCAGCCTGACGCCGCTCGCCGACCAATTCCACATGGCAACGGCAGACCTTTGTGTCTGCCGTTTCCTTTTTCAGCCCCCTCAATTCGGAAGGACGCTCCTATGCCGCTCAAGCTCCACCACCTCAACGCCTCGCGCTCCCAGCGCATCGTCTGGCTGCTGAACGAGCTGGGCGTGCCGCACGAGATCATCCACCACAAGCGGGACGAGACGACCCGGCTGGCGCCGCCGGACCTCCTGAAAATCCATCCGATGGGCAAGTCGCCCCTGCTCGAGGATGACGGAATTGTGATCGCCGAAACCGGCGCGATTGCGGAATACCTGATCGCGAAATTCGATCCGGACCACAGGCTTCACCCCCGCGCGGACTCGCCGGATTTTCCGCGCTATCTGGAATGGCTCCACGCCGCCGAAGGCGCCGTCTTCCTGCCGTCGCTGCTGACGCTCTATCTCGGTCTGGCCGGCGCGGCCGCCGACAGCCCGATCCAGCAGCGCAACGCGCAGGAGCTGGAAAAGGCCGCCAACTACATCGAGGCGCACCTGACGCAGCATCCCTATTTCGCCGGGGAAAATTTCTCCGCGGCCGACTGCCTGATGGGCTTCCAGATCATGAGCGGCGCCGCGCGCGGCGGATTGACCGGGCGGCCAGCCACAGCCGCCTGGGTGCAGAAAGTGACCGCCCGCCCGGCATTCAAGGCGATGCTCGCCGTCGGGGTCTGACGCCCGCCTGCCGTTTCAGGAGTCCAACGAACAGCGCGCTCCGGGATGAAACCTCCTCCCGGCCAACAAGCCTCTTGATCCTGCCAAACTACTTTGTTATGCAAAGTTATTGGCAGAACGGGAGACTACTATGGATTTTGCTGAACTGAACGAGCGGCTGAAGCAGGCACGCCTCGAAAGCTATTGCCGGGTGCGCGGCGGCTGGCCTGTTCCCCTCGCTGGCGGAACCTATTGGGCGGTCCTGACCCTGCTCGGCTACACCGTGAGCGATGAAGACTGGTCATGGATGGCGGCGATGCTGTCCGGCAGCATCTTCCCGATTGCGCTGCTTTACGGAGCGCTCTTCCGGAACCCCTTCATGAAAGAAAAAATGCCCGATCAGGGCGTCGTCTTCATGGCCATGGCCGGGATGCTTATGTTCTGGCCCGCAGCGATCCTGGCGATGGGCGCCAACAATGATCTCGTGCCTCTCATGCTCGCCATAGGGATGTCGACGCATTGGCCGGTATTCGGCTGGTCGTATGGGCGGCCGGTTCCGTTCCTGGTCCACATGATCGCGCGCGGCGTTCTTGTCACGGTGATCTGGGTGGCCCTGCCGGAGGCAAGGTTTACGCTCCTGCCCCTGTCCGTCGCACTGATTTACCTCGCAACGGTGATCGCGCTCTATGTCGACAGCGGCGAGTTCCGCAGCCGGATTCAGCCAGCGTGAGGCGCGTCCTCACAGATTTGTGACCTCCCGTGTTGGCTGGCGTTCATCTGGCTTCTGGCACATAATGAACAACAGACAACACGGGAGTATCACCGTTGAAACGCATAACAACTGCTGCAGTCCTCGGCGCGCTGGCCCTCCTTGGCGCCTGCGCCACGGCCACACCTTACCAGCCCGCGACCGCCTCTGACCGGGGCTTCTCCGAGCTTCGGATTGAGGACAACAGGTTCCAGGTTGAGTTCTCAGGCAACTCGCTGACAGACCGGCGGACGGTCGAAACCTACATGCTTTACCGGGCCGCAGAGCTGACCAAGCAGAGCGGCTTCGACCATTTCAGGGTGGTGCGCCGGGAAACCGATGCAGACACAAGGATCGTGCCGGTCGGCGGGGCGGCCTACACGCCCTTCTATGATCACTTCTACCTGCACTACCGGTATTTCGGGCCCCGCGCGTCGTATTTCAGGGACCCTTACCGGTTCTACCGGCCGGGACCGACCTATTTCTCCCGGTACGGATATTATGATCCATTCTGGGGCGGGCCGGTCGAGTTCCGCGAGCAGACACGCTATGTCGCCAGCGCCGAAATCCTGATGGGCAAAGGCGAGAAGCCTGATGATGTAGCCTTCTTTGACGCGGATCAGGTGATCTTCAATCTTTCGGGCCAGATCCGCCGGCCCGGCACCTGATATCGGCCAGGGCCTGCGCCTCAGGGCGCAGGCTCGACCCGGAAAACACTGCCGCCGAACGAGACGATATACAGACGGCCCTCTGTATCGAGTCCGAAACTCGACACCTGGTTCAGCGTGCCTTCATTCGGCACGAGCTGGTCATTCAGGCGGTTGAAGTTTGAGGAACTGAGCGTCTGTCCGGGGACCAGCGAGGCTTCCGGAACGGACCAGACATTGCCGCTGATGAAATCCCCGAACACATAATGATCACGGATCGGCTCGATGGGGCCTCGGTAGACATACCCTCCGGTGACGGAGCGTCCCTGGTTTGGTCCTGTGCCATGGAAATACTCCGTAACCGGAGGTGTGAACGACGGCGAGTTTGCCCCGCCATTATATGGCAGCGTACCCTCCCGCAGGCGCCAGCCATAATTGGCCCCGCTGTCGGAGAGCCGCATCCGGTTGATTTCCTCCACGGCACTCTGTCCGACATCACCTATGAAAAGGTCACCGCTGACCGGATCGAAACTCGCCCGGTAGGGATTTCGCAGGCCGAGCGCAAAAATCTCCGGTGCGCCGCCAGCCCCTCCCGGAAAGGCATTGCCCGTCGGAATGCGGTAGTTGAGGGCGGGGTCTGAAGGGAAATCATCGCCGGAAACGTCGATCCGCAGGACCTTGCCGAGCAGAGAGTCCGGATTCTGGGCTACATTGTCGGGATCACCCCCGCCGCCACTATCGCCCGTCGGAATGTAGAGCAGACCGTCACCGCCAAAGCCGAGCCAGCCAGCATTGTGATTGGCGCGCGGCTGCGGGATCGTCAGCAGCACCTGCAAGGTGGAGGGATCAGCCTGCAGCGATGAGCCTGAGAACATCTGATAGCGGCGGATTTCGGTGTCGCCGGCAAGATTGGTCAGGTTGACATATATGAGGCGGTCGCTTTCAAAGCCCGGCGAGAAGGCAAGCCCCAGGAGCCCCCGTTCACTGTCGGTGGAGACTTCGGAGGCAACATTCAGGAAGTCGACACTGTCGATAGCGCCACTCTCCGGATTGAGCACCCGCGCGCGGCCGCCCTTCTGCAGCACCACAACCTGCTCCGTGCCCGGAATTCCAGAGAGATAAAGCGGCTGGCTGAAGCCCGAGCCGACCCGGCGGAGCGCCATGCCCTCTGCAACATTCAGCACCCGGATCTCAACCGTGATCCGCGTCATGCCGCCGCGATTGTCCCGTGCCTCGAAGGTTATGAGATAGATGTTGTTGCGGTCCGCATCCTGAGGATTCTCGAAATCCAGCGGCGTGCCCAGCGAAAGGATGCCGGTGGCCGGATCGAAGGTGAAGACGCCCTCATCCCCGCCCGCAACAATCGACAGCGTGACAGGGTCCCCGTCCGGATCATTTGCCGTGAGGGTGTATACCGTGCCGGTCGTATTCTCATTGATGCTTGCACTGGCCGGTGACGTGATCACGGGCGGACGGTTTGCCGCTGGCGGCGGAAGGGGCGCCGGCGAAGGGCTGCTGCTGCCGCCGCAAGCGGACATCACGCCGGCGCCCAGCATCAAGGCGGCCGCTGCCGCGCGCCAGCTTGTGTTCACGTGCATGCTCATGCCCTTCCCTAGCATCTGCGCCCCGGCCGCGAGAGTAACATTTAGGAAACAATCCGGCACCCTTTGCGCGGGGGCCCTGCAATCCCGCTGGCCAACCGGAAAGAAAGGGTCCAGAAGGCCAGGCCGAAAAGGATACGAATGACATGGACGGCGATACGGCGGACCGGCCGGCATCTGTGGCGCCCGGCCGCCCCGGCGGTTTGAGCAAGCCGGAGCTGATCGGCATCGTGGCAGGCCTGATGGCGCTCAACGCCATTGCCATAGACATCATGCTGCCCGCCCTCGGCGCCATCGCGGAGGCGACCGGTCTCGTGGAGGCCGGCGCCCCGCGCGACAACCGCCAGCAGCTTGTGATCTTTGCCTTCGTCCTCGGCTTTGGCGCACCGCAGCTCGTCTGGGGGCCAATTACAGACCGGTTCGGCCGCCGCGCGCCGCTGTTCATCGGCCTGATCGGCTATGTGGCCACCGCGCTGCTTTGCGTGATCATCCGGGAATTCTGGGTGCTGCTGGCGGCGCGCTTCCTGCAGGGGATTTTTGCGTCCGGTGCCCGCATCGTCGCCTCAGCCGTCGTGCGGGACCTGTTCGCGGGGCGCAGCATGGCGAGCTTCATGTCGCTCGTGATGACGATTTTCATGATCATCCCGATCATTGCCCCGGCGATTGGCCAGCTGATCCTGTTCGTTGCGCCCTGGGAGGGGATTTTCCTCGTCTTGGCGTTCTGGGGCTTGCTGATGCTGGGCTGGACCTGGCTGAGGCTGCCGGAAACCCTGCCACCAGAGGCCCGCCGCCCCCTCAATCTCAGGAGCGCGGCCGATGCCTATCTGCAGGTCATCCGCTCCCCGGTCAGCTTCGGCTATATGTGCGCCGCCGGTGTAGTCTTTGGCGCGCTGTTCGCGTTCATCGCTTCATCTGAACAGGTCTTCCGCGATGTGTTCGACCAGGGTGACAGTTTCGCCTTCTGGTTCGCCGGCATTGCTGTTGCGCTGGCGATTGCAAACTTCAGCAATTCCCGGCTGGTCGAGCGGCTCGGTATGCGCCGGATCAGCCATACCGCGCTTGTCCTGTTCATCCTGTGCTCGGCGGCGCTGACGGTCACGACGCTTGTTTTCGGCGAGAACCTTGCGCGCTTCTTCCCGATCTTCGCGCTGGCCTTTGCCTGTTTCGGGATGATGGGATCGAACTTCTCGGCCCTCGCCATGGAGCCGCTGGGCAAGATCGCGGGCACGGCATCCGCCGCCTATGGCTTTGCCACGACGCTGATGTCGAGCCTGATCGGCCTCGTCATCGGCGCCCAGTTTGACGGAACCACTGTCCCGCTCACTGCAGGGTTCACAGCGCTTGGCATCGCCGCGCTCATCATTGTCCTGATCACGGAAAAGGGCCGCCTTTTCTCCGCACGTTAGCGAGGGGTCAAAGTGGCTCCCGCTGGCGTGCAAGCGGGCGCACGACGGTCTCCAGATGCTCGATGATGCGCGAGGCAATGTCCTTTTCGGTGGCCGCTTCAATTCCTCTGAGCCCGGGTGAGGAATTCACTTCCAGCACTTTCGGGCCTGAGGCTGTCTGCAAGAGGTCCACACCGGCAATCTGCAGGCCCAGCACCTTCGCTGCCTCGCGCGCGATGTCGCGTTCGTCAGAGGTCAGCTTGGCCGCACTCGCCGTGCCGCCCCTGTGAAGGTTCGAGCGGAACTCCCCCTTCGCTGCCTGCCGCTTCATCGCTCCGACAACCTTGTTGCCGACGACAAAGGCGCGGATATCCGCTCCGCCAGCCTCTTCGACGAATTCCTGTACCAGGAAGTTCGCGTCCAGCCCCCGGAAGGCATCGACCAGCCGCTCAGCGGCCTTGCGCGACTCGGCCAGCAGCACCCCCTTCCCCTGCGTGGACGAGAGCAGTTTCAGCACCACCGGCGCTCCGCCCGCGACGGCGACGAGGCCTTTGGTATCCTTCGGGCTGTGCGCAAAGGCCGTGATCGGCATCGGCACGCGTGCGCGCGCGAGCAACTGGTGCGCCAGCAGCTTGTCGCGGCTGCGCCCGATCGCGCCGGCCGTGTTCAGGCAATAGGCGCCGGTGTTCGAGAATTGCCTCAGCACCGCCATGCCATAATCGGTGAT
Organism: Hyphomonas sp.; assembly: GCF_046313735.1. Classification (GTDB taxonomy): domain Bacteria; phylum Pseudomonadota; class Alphaproteobacteria; order Caulobacterales; family Hyphomonadaceae; genus Hyphomonas. The sequence goes on along the minus strand of NZ_JBKBXW010000011.1, from coordinate 49,846 downwards.
CGTTGCGCCGATGCGCGGGATCACCGCGTCATAGCGGGGCAGCGCATTGCCATCATAGTGCACCTCGGCGTCCACCGTTCCGATGCGCATATAGCAGCGCGCCGTATCAATCGCCTCGATCACGTGCCCGCGCGCTTCAGCGGCCTCGATCAGGCGGCGTGAGGAATAGTTCTTCGGCTCCCGCGTCAGCAGCGCAATCCGCAAGGGGCGCTTCACCGGCTTGCGGCGCGGCAGGCCCTGATAGGCCTGGTAGCCAAGTTGGGGCTGCAGGAAAGACGCATTCGGATCAATCACCCAGCTCGGCTGGATTGCCGTGCGCCCCAGCAGCATCCGGTAAGCCATGGTTTCCCGGTTCGACAGGGTCAGCTGGATCGGCCATTCGACGCCGCCAATCTCCGCCCGTGTCTCGATGACGTATCTGAGCTCCCGCTCGCCATTCGAACTGGTCACCTCCCGCCGGTCGACCACCGGGGCCGAGCAGGTAATCTCCAGCGAGGGATCGCCGGGATCCGGCTGGATCAGGAAGCGCACCTGCGGCGCATGGGCCGGGCCGAAGGGCTCGATCACACTGGCATGCAGCGCAGACGTTTTAGCGCCGGTATCAATCTTCGCCTTGATCGCCGGCAGGCCCAGATCATTGAGGGACAGCCATTCTTCCCAACCGAGCTGAAGAGGCATGGAATTCGGCATCGCGCGGCTTCTCCGGCATGAAGATGTCCCCCGATAGAGAGCTTTGCGGCGCTGCGGCAAGCCCCGCTACAGGTTTGCGGATCTTGCCCGATACAACTGCGGCAGATCGGCGAATGCTAGCCTTTGACGAGCCACGCCTTTTCGACAATCCGCGTCACATCCCCCATGATTTCGGTGATGCGGAAATCCTTCGGCGTGTAAATCGCGGCGGCACCCATCTGTTTCAGGGCGCGGGCGTCTTCCGGCGGGATGATGCCGCCGACCACGACCGGCACATCGCTGAGGCCTGCCTTGCGCAGCTCGGCAAGCGTCTCACGCACAAGATCCAGATGGCTGCCCGACAGGATTGACAGGCCAACGACATGCGCGCCGGCGGCTTTCGCCTGCGCCGCGATCTCTGCCGGGGTGAAGCGGATGCCTTCATAGACGACGTCCATCCCGGCCTCGCGCCCGCGCGCGGCGATCTGCTCGGCGCCGTTGGAATGGCCATCAAGGCCCGGCTTGCCGAGGACATAGGTCAGCTTCCGGCCCAGCGCTTCGGAGACGCGGGCGACTTCCTTGCGCAGCGCCTCGATGTCCTCGTCGCCCTCAGGCCCGCGGATCACCAGCGCCACGCCCGTCGGCGCGCGGAACTCGCCGAAAACCTCGCGCAGCACTGTGCCCCATTCGCCGGTGGTCACGCCTGCCTTGGCGCAGGCGATGGACGGCTCCATGATGTTGCGGTTCTCGGAGGCCGCCGCGCGCAGGTCGCGCAGCGCAGCTTCGGCCGCAGCACCGTCGCGCGCGGACCGCCAGGCCCTGAGGTCGCGCACCTGCGCGGCCTCCTCGGCCGGATCAACGGTCTGGATCGCCCCATCGCCCGCGCCCAGCGGGCTGTCCTCGGTCTCGGTGAACCGGTTGACCCCCACCACGGTCAGCGCGCCGCTCTCAATCGCACGGATCCGCTGGATATGGGCGCCGACCAGGCTCTCCTTCATGAAGCCGATCGCTTCCTTGGCGCCGCCGAGCCGGTCGATTTCGGCGAGCGTGGCCCGCGCCTTCTCCTTCAGCTCTTCGGTCTTGCCAGAGATGACATGGCTGCCATCGAAGATATCCTCGAACTCCAGCAGGTCCGTCTCATAGGCCAGCACCTGCTGCAGGCGCAGCGACCATTGCTGGTCCCAGGGGCGCGGCAGGCCCATTGCCTCGTTCCAGGCCGGCAGCTGCAACGCGCGGCAACGGGCACGCTTCGACAAGGTGACCGCCAGCGCTTCCAGCAGGATACGGTACACATTGTTCTCGGGCTGCGGCTCCGTCAGGCCCAGCGAATTGACCTGCACGCCATAGCGGAACAGCAGCGCCTTCGGGTCGGTCACGCCATACCGCTTCCGGCCAATCTCATCCCAGAGATCGACGAATGCCCGCATCTTGCAGAGTTCCGTTACGAAACGCACTCCCGCATTCACAAAGAACGAGATCCGGCCAAACACGGTTTCAAAGTCTGATTCCGGAACTTGACCGCCAGCCTTCACCGTATCCAGAACCGCAATGGCGGTGGCCAGCGCATAGGCCAGTTCCTGTTCGGGCGTCGCGCCAGCTTCCTGAAGGTGGTAGGAGCAGACATTCATCGGGTTCCATTTGGGAACCTCGACATAACACCAGCTCACCATGTCCGCGATCAACCGCAGCGACGGCTCCGGCGGGAACACATAGGTCCCGCGCGAGAGGTATTCCTTGACGATGTCGTTCTGAGTTGTGCCCTTGAGTTTCTTGCGATTCTCACCCCGCTCGTCCGCCAGCGCCACATACAGGGCGAGCAGCCAGGCCGCCGGCGCATTGATCGTCATTGACGTGTTCATCTGCTCGAGCGGCAGCTGGTCGAACAGGCTACGCATATCGCCGAGGTGCTTTACCGGCACGCCGACCTTGCCGACCTCGCCCCGGCTGAGGATATGATCAGCGTCATAGGCTGTCTGGGTCGGCAGGTCGAAGGCGATGGACAGGCCCGTCTGCCCCTTGGACAGGTTCAGCCGGTAAAGCTCGTTCGATTTCTTCGCCGTGGAGTGGCCGGCATAGGTCCGGAAGATCCACGGAGCGTCCGCAGAATGCTGAAAAGGAACTTTGTTATCGTTGGCGCTGTCCGTCATGGCGTCTACGGCCTCCCCTTGTTGCGGCGCAGCATGACTGAGGCTGCCGCCTCTGGCAAGCGGGCCCGCATGCCGCACTTGCCCGTCCGGCTGCAGTCGGGCAACCTCCATGCCAGCCGTGATTGGAGCCCCGCCCCGGCATGACCCAACCACCTTTATCCGGCCTCGCCCACGTCTTGCGACTGCGAGCGCTCTCGCTGGCGGCTTTCCCCCTCGGCGCCGGCCTGATGGCGTTGCTGCAGCGCAGCCCCCTCGCGCTCTCATTGCTCGCAGCCGTCATGCTGGCCGTCAGCCTGTATGAACGCCGCCGCCTGGCCGGCCTCGCGGGCATCCAGCCAGCGATCAGTGGCGCGCAGGTCCTGCTTGGCTTTGCCTTCCGGCTGGGGCTGCTGATCGGTGTTTTCGTGATCGTGCTCGGCCTGTCGGCCCTGTTCCGGGACACATCCCTCTCCCGCGAGGTCGCCCTGCTCGATCTGGGTCTCGCCGCGCTGCCCGCCGCCATCGCGCTCGGCGCCAATGAAATCAGCGCCCGCCTGGCCGCCCGCAGCCTCGCGGGCTTGGAAGCAGGGCCAACAGCATCGCACCACCCGCGCGGATATGGTGATGCTTCCGGCGAGGGCATTGTCATCGAAGGCGAAGTCATCGAGCCGGGTGATCCGCCCCCGCGCGGTTAGCGCTGGAGCCCCTCGCGGAACCCCGCTAAGCCTCGGCGCGCAGCCAGCCCGGACCTTCGCTCCCATGACCGACCTCATCGGCCTTATAGCCGCATTCCTGACAACCCTGTCGTTCGTGCCGCAGGCCCTGCACATCGTGCGCACGGGCCGCACCGAAGGCATATCGCTTGTGATGTATGCCCTGTTCACAACCGGCATCGCGGTCTGGCTGGTCTATGGCATCCTCATCGGCTCGCTGCCGGTGATCCTGTCGAACAGCATCACGCTGGGCCTTGCCCTGACGATCCTGACGCTGAAAACCCGCGCCGTGCTTCAGTCCCGGTCATAAACGAAGGGCGCTGCGGCGCGCAGATCGGCGCCCATCGCTTCATAGTAAAACCGCTGAACCTGCCTTGTGACCGGACCCGGGCGCCCGTCCCCGATCCTGCGCCCGTCCAGCTCGATCACCGGCGCGATCATTGCCCCGGCCGAGCTTGTGAAAACTTCGGCGGCATTCAGCGCTTCCTCCGGCGTGAATGCGCGCTCCGTGATGGTGAATCCGCGCATCTCTGCGAGGCGGAAAACCCCTGCCCGCGTGATGCCCGGCAGGATGGCGGAAGACAGCCCTCGCGTGATGATCTCCCCGGACGCCGTCACAATCCAGGCATTCGCCGAAGCTGCCTCGGTCACTAAACCGTCCTCGACCATGAAGGCGGTCTCGGCCCCCTGCTCCTTGGCGGCCCGGTAGGCGAGCGCCTGGGAGAGGAGCTGGGTCGTCTTCATGTCCCGGCGTTTCCAGCGGCTGTCCGCAAGGAACACGGCCCGGATCCCGTCCCGCGCCGCCGCGCCGATCAGCGGGCGGGCATCGGCGTAGGCGAAGACGGTGGGGGCCAGGATGTCCGGCCCGGCAAAGTCCCGCGCATCATAGGCCCCGCCGGTGACCTGCAGATAGATCAGGCCCTCCTGCAGGGCGTTGCGCGCGATCAGCGCTTCGTGCAGCGCCGTCCAGCCATCTGCGTCGTGCGGATCGGGGATGCCGATGCCATCGAGCGTGCGCGAGAGACGAGCAATATGGCCTTCCAGATCCACAAAACGGCCGCCGTAAACCGCCGTCACCTCATATGCCGCGTGCGCAAACAGGAAGCCCCGATCCAGAGGGGAGATGTGTGCGCCATCCAGCGGAAGGATCGCGCCATTCAGGTGGACGAGTGAACAGACCGGCATGTCGAAAAAGCCTCACAGCCCGGAAAACTCTATTGTGCAGCGCAACATTATCCTTGCCTCGTCTCCAATCCCGCGCCAGTGTGCGCCCGCCAGCAGGGGCTGTGAAGACGCCAAAAAGAGCGGACCACTTGCACCGGAACGATAACGGAGGAAAGTCCATGGCTCAGGAAACGTCGGGACGGGTTAAAAAAGACATCTACGAACTCGGCGAAATTCCGCCGGAATTCCATGTTCCCAACATGATGCACGCCTGGACCGTGCGGCGCGAGCGCCACGGCCGGCCCCTGAAAGCCATGCAGATCGAGCAGGTGCCGGTGCCCGAAATCGATTCGGATGAAGTGCTCGTCCTCGTCATGGCCGCCGGTGTCAATTACAACGGCGTCTGGGCAGCGCTCGGCGAGCCTGTCTCGCCTTTCGACAATATCCGTGGACTGAAACAGGATTACATCATCACCGGTTCCGATGCCGCCGGCATCGTCTGGGCGGTCGGCAAGAAGGTCACCCGGGTCAAGCCGGGTGACGAGGTCGTCATCCATTGCAACCAGGATGAGGGCGATGATGAGGAGTGCAATGGCGGCGATCCGATGTTCTCGCCCAGCCAGCGCATCTGGGGCTATGAAACGCCGGATGGCGCGTTCGGCCAGTTCACGCGCGTGCAGGCGCGCCAGTGCATGCCGCGCCCGAAACACCTGACCTGGGAAGAAAGCGCCTGCTACACGCTCACGCTCGCAACCGCCTATCGGATGCTGTTCGGCCACCGTCCGCACGTGCTCAAGCCCGCAGATAATGTGCTCGTCTGGGGCGCCAGTGGCGGCATCGGCTCGTTCGCGGTGCAGCTCTGCGCGGTAACCGGCGCCAACGCCATCGGCATTGTCTCCTCCGACGAAAAGCGCGATTTCGTGCTGAGCCTCGGCGCGAAGGGCGTGATCAACCGGAACGACTTCAATTGCTGGGGCCAGCTGCCGAAGATCAATAGTCCGAAGTTTCAGGACTATATGAAAGAGACCCGCAAGTTCGGCAAAGCCATCTGGGACATCACAGGCAAGAAGGATGTCGACATGGTGTTCGAGCATCCGGGCGAGTTGACCTTTCCGGTTTCGGTTTTTGTCGTCAAGCGCGGCGGCATGGTGGTCATCTGTGCCGGGACGACCGGCTTCAATCTTACCATGGATGCCCGCTTCCTGTGGCAGCGCCAGAAGCGCGTTCAGGGCTCGCACTTTGCCAACCTGAAACAGGCCTCCGAAGCGAACCAGCTGGTCATCAACCGGCGCATCGACCCCGGCATGTCGGAAGTCTTTCCGTGGGCGGATATTCCGCTGGCGCACGAAAAGATGCTCGACAACAAGCACCTGCCCGGGAACATGGCCGTGCTTGTCACTGCGCCCAAGCCAGGCCTGCGGACGGTCGAGGACGTGCTGGCGGTCAACGGCCAGGGCTGATGGCAGGCCTCGCCCGTCCGTTTGCGGAAGGCTTCGCGCGCGACTGGCTCGCCGCCTGGAACGACCGGGACATAGAGCGCATCCTTTCCCATTATGGCGAGGAGATCATCTTCCATTCCCCGCGCATCGCGAAGGTGATGGGCAATGAGGCCACCAGCGTATTCGGCAAGAAGGCGCTGCGAGACTATTGGACGAAGGCGCTCGCCCTTGCCCCGCAACTCTTCTTCGAGCTGGATGAGATCCTTGTGGGGTCGGACGCCCTGACCATTCTCTACACGAACCACCGCGAAGAGCTTGTGGCAGAGACCTTCATCTTCGGGCCCGATGGCAAGGTTGCCCGGTCTATCGCGGCGTATCGCTGACGCGCCCTACCCCTCGAAAGGGTCGCGCATGAGGATCACGTCCTCGCGTTCCGGCGAGGTGGAAACCAGCGCGCAGGGCTTGCCGACGAGCTCCTCGAGGCGGCGGACATAGACCACCGCCTCGGCCGGCAGCTCGGCCCAGCTGCGCGCCCCGCGCGTCGAGCCGCTCCAGCCTTTCAGGGTCTCATAGACGGGCTCGACCGCCGCCTGATCGGTCAGGCCGGCGGGATAGTGGTCGATGGTCTTCCCGTTCAGCCGGTAAGCGACACAGACCTTGATCTCGTCGAAGCCGTCGAGCACGTCGAGCTTGGTCAGTGCCAGCCCGTTGACGCCGGACGTCGCGCAGGCCTGCCGGACCATGACTGCATCAAACCAGCCGCAACGCCGCGGGCGGCCCGTATTCGTGCCGAATTCATGACCCACTGTGCCGAGGCGCTGGCCGATTTCATTGTCCTGCTCGGTCGGGAACGGACCCGCACCGACGCGCGTGGTGTAAGCCTTGGCGAGACCAAGCACATACGACACCGCCCCCGGCCCGACGCCGGAGCCGGCCGACGCCGCGCCTGCGACCACGTTCGAGGACGTCACGAACGGGTAGGTGCCATGGTCGACATCCAGCATCACGCCCTGCGCGCCCTCGAACAGGATCCGGCTGCCCCGGCGTACTTTCTCGTCCAGCAGTTTCCAGACGGGCTGGGCATAGGCGAGCACTTGCGGGGCGATCTTCAGGAGCTCGGCCTTGAGCGCCGCCCCGTCTGGTTCCGGCAGGTCGAGGCCCGCCCGCAGCGGCCGGTGATGAGCCAGCAACCGCTCGATCTTCAGGTCAAGGGCAGCGGGGTCTGCAAGGTCTGCCACGCGGATGGCGCGGCGGCCGACCCGGTCCTCATAGGCTGGGCCGATGCCGCGCTTGGTCGTGCCGATCTGGGCAGCGCCGAGGGCCCCTTCCCGCGCCGCATCGATATCCTTGTGCCAGGGCAGGATGAGCGAGGCATTGTCGGCAAGCACGAGGCTTTCAGGCGTGACTTCGACGCCCTGCGCCCGGATGCCTTCGATTTCTGTCAGCAGGTGCCAGGGATCGACGACTACCCCGTTGCCGATCACGGAGAGTTTCCCGCCGCGCACGAGACCGGACGGGAGCAGCGCCAGCTTGAACACCTTGCCGTCGATGACCAGCGTGTGGCCGGCATTGTGCCCGCCCTGGAAGCGCACAACGACATCGGCCCGCGCCGACAGCCAGTCGACGATCTTGCCCTTGCCTTCATCACCCCATTGAGCGCCGACGACGACAACTCCGGCCATACCTCACCTCCAAAACTTCGCCGCGCGACCTCAGCCCCATCTGGCGCAGAAACGCAAGACGCCGGGCTGCGCAGGTCAGAAGGTCAACACCTTCGCATAGCGCACCTGCGGCAGGGCATCGAGTTTCTCGATGACCGAAGCCGGTGGCATGGTGTCGATGCCCACAAGCGCAATCGCCTCGCCGCCAGAGGCCTGCCGGCCGAGATGGAAGGTCGCAATATTGACCTGCGCCTCGCCCAGCATCTGTCCCAGCGCGCCGATGAAGCCCGGCTTGTCGAGATTGTTGATGTAGAGCGTCACCGGCGAGAAATCGCCTTCGAGCGCCATGCCCTTCACCTCGACGATGCGCGGCTTGCCCGCGATCAGCGCACCGGCAAGCGTGCGCCAGCCGCCTTCGGGCGAGTTCTTCGTGGCCTTGGTCTTCACCTTGATGCGGATCAGGCTATCGTAGACCGGGCTCGATTCCGTCTTCGTCTCGGTCAGCTTCACGCCGCTTTCCTGCAGGATCGCGGGCGCCGATACCATGTTCACATCGCCGCGCGAGGCGCGCAGCAGCCCGGCCAGCAGCGCCGCTGTGATGGGCTTGCGGTTTAGCTCCGCGACCTCACCCTCATATTCGATGACGACCTCTTCATAACCAAAGTCGGAGATCTGGCCTGCGAACGACCCGATCTTTTCAGCAAGCACCGTGAACGGACGGATTCGCGGGGCCTCTTCGGCCGTCACGGATGCCATGTTGAGCGCGTTGGTGACCGCGCCCGTCAGCAGGTAGTCCGACATCTGCTCGGCGACCTGCAGGGCGACATTCTCCTGCGCTTCATTGGTCGAGGCGCCAAGATGGGGCGTTGCGACGAAGTTCTTCTTTCCGAAAAGGACGTTTTCTTTCGCCGGCTCGACCGCGAACACATCGAACGCGGCGCCAGCAAGATGGCCGGACTCCAGCATCTCCGCGACAGCCGCTTCATCGACCAGACCGCCGCGCGCACAGTTGACCAGGATCAATCCCTTCTTGGTCTTCTCGAGATTCTCGCGCGAGAGGATATTCCGTGTCTGGTCCGTCAGCGGAACATGCAGGGTGATGACATCAGCCCGCGCGAGCAATGTATCCAGGTCAACTTTCTCGACCCCGAGCTCCAGCGCGCGTTCTTCCGTCAGGAAGGGGTCATAGGCGACGACTTTCATCTTCAGGCCCATCGCGCGTTCCGCCACGCGGCTGCCGATATTGCCCGCGCCGATCAGGCCAAGCGTCTTGAAAGACAGCTCGATGCCCATATAGCCGGATTTCGGCCACTTCCCGGCCTGCGTATCGGTGTTGGCGGCCGGAATCTGACGGGCAGCGGCAAACATCATGGCGATTGCGTGCTCCGCCGTGGTGATCGCGTTTCCAAAAGGTGTGTTCATGACAACCACGCCCTTTGCGGTGGCCGCCTTGATGTCGATATTGTCGACACCGATCCCGGCCCGGCCGATGACCTTGAGGTTCGTTGCCGCAGCGATTACATCTGCGTCGGGCTTGCAGGCCGAGCGTACGGCCAAGCCGTCATACTCCGGAATGATCTTGATCAGTTCCTCTTTTGAGAGGCCCGTCTTGATCACGGTGTCGATGCCGCGGGCTTTGAAAATTCCAACGGCGGCAGGGGAGAGCGAGTCTCCGATAAGGACTTTAGGCATTATGTGCTCCATGGCGCCAGTCGGCGCGCGTCAGGTGATAGACACGGCAGTCATCAGGGCCGAACCGGCGCGGCCCCTGAAGTTTGAATCCAAGGCTTTCATAGAAACGATGCGCGCAGATATTATCCGCCATCGGATCGATCAGGATGTCGTTGCAGAGCGGACGGGCGAAACAGCGATCTATGGCAAGGCGCATCATGGCGGTGCCGTGCCCCTTCCCCAGCTCATCTTCTTCGCCAATCCAGATATCGATGGCCCAGGAATGTTCCGGGCAATCGCTGCCCCAGTAATGGCTTTTCTCTTCGCGGCAGTCGATCAGCTGGACAACGCCAATGGCCCGTCCGCCAAGCTCCGCGATCAGGAACTCCCGCCACGGAACATTCCGGCCCAGCTCGCCCTCCCAGTTCCAGTCATTCCAGTCCGGATCGCCGCCGGCATCCTGCACATGCGGCTGCTCATCCCAGTGAAGGATCACCGGCAGGTCTTCGAGGGTGGCGGTGCGTAGACGGATCATGGGTCTTCCGTGTCATGCCGCAGGTGCGGCCGGCCGGGATGACATGTCTCTAGAGTTTCGAGGCTTCCTCATGGAAGGCCCAGTCGAGCCAGGGGAGGAGCTTTTTCACGTCCGACGGCTCCACCGACCCGCCGACCCAGATACGCAGGCCCGGAGGCGCCTTGGCATAGCCGGCTGCATCGAAACAGGCATTCTCCGTCTCCAGACGTTTCATCATGCGCTTGATGAAATCACGCTGGCCGGACTCATCCAGCGCGGCAACGCGCGCATCCTTGATGCGGAACGTCACCCCCGTGTTGGAGCGCACAACTGCGTCTTTGCAGAGGAACTCAACCCAGTCCGATTTCGCCTCCCAATGCGCGAGAATCTCAAGGCTCTCATCGGAGCGCGCCTTAAGTTTCCGCCAGCCGCCCAGCCGCTCAACCCAGTCGAGCGCCTGAAGGTAATCTTCCACGCACAGCATGGACGGTGTGTTGATCGTCGCGCCCTGAAACAGGTCCTCGTCCAGCTTGCCGCCCTTGGTCATGCGGAACAGTTTCGGCAGCGGCCGGTCCGGCGTGTAGCTTTCCAGCCGGCGCACGGCATTCGGCGACAGGATGAGCATGCCGTGGGCCGCTTCCCCGCCGAGGCATTTCTGCCAGCTGTAAGTCACCACATCGAGCTTTTCCCAGGCGATCTCCTGCGAGAAGGCGGCAGACGTGGCATCACAGATCACCACACGGTCCGGGTTCGGACGGATCCAGTCGACATCCTTCACGCGAACACCAGAGGTCGTGCCATTCCAGGTGAAGATGATGTCGGCGTCTTCGCGCGCTTTGGCGAAATCCGGCAGCTGGCCGTAATCGGCGACATGGGTGTTGCAGTCCTTCAGCTTCAGCTGTTTGACGGCGTCCGTCACCCAGTCCTGCCCGAAACTCTCCCAGGCGAACACATCGACGGGCCTGACGCCGAGCATGGACCACATGCACATCTCGACCGCGCCGGTGTCGGAGGCTGGCACGATGGCGACGCGGTAGTCCTCCGGTATGCCGAGGATCAGCTTGGTGCGGTCAATCGCCGACTTCAGCTTCTTCTTGGCATCGCCCGAACGGTGCGAGCGGCCGAGGGCGGCGGACGCAAGGTTCTGCAGCGAGAAACCGGGATATTTGGCGGTGGGGCCCGAGGAAAAATGCGGGCAAGCAGGGCGCACTGCCGGCTTGGCGGTGGTCACGGTCATCTGTTTTTACTCCTATCCTCACAGATAGGCTGGGCGCCGTTGGGGGCGCCTGGCCCGCCACGTCCTTCGCACAAATTCCGTACCGGTACAATCGGAGAGATGTGAACTATTTTGTGAGGAAGCCCAGAAGGATCGCCGCCTGGCCGAAAAAATATAGGTTCCACAAGGTGATGGACGGCCAGAACCGCGCCGGCTCGCCCGCCGGGCGGCGGAACAGCTCGTTCGCCAGGATCGCATCGGACGCAATGAACATCAGCGCGCCAATCAGCACGAGGCCAAAGCCGGGCGGCAGGGCGATCGCGGCAGCGCCCATCATAAGGATCACTGCGCCATAGGCAAAGACCGGCCAGCGCATAGCGCCCAGCGACGGAGACAGCCAGGCCAGATACCCTGCCCCTGCCAGCACCAGCACCGCCCGGGCGGCATAGTTGAGCGCATCCCCGCTCACCTGCCCGCTCGTCCAGAACAGCACGACATAGAACACATGCGCGGTGAAAAAGGCTGCCATGCCGGGAATCAGCCAACGCTCCGGCCGCCCGGCCAGGAAAGCGTCGCCCAGCGTCGAGGCCGCAAGGCCAGCGACCAGCAGCCAGGGCGCCCCTGCAGCAGCGGCAAGGCCGGTCAGCACCAGCATGCCCGACACCTTCAGGAGCAGCTTTGCGGGGCTCGGCGGCGCACGGCTCAATGTAAACCCGTACAGGAGCGCACACACCCCTGCGAGGCCAAGTGGCAACCAGAGGCTCAAGCCGCGTCCCGCACCGGTTCGGGCAGGTTCAGCGCCTTGCGTGCCATCGCCCGGTGGCGTTCCTTGACATGCATCCCCACCACGCTGAGCGCGGTCGCCAGCACGGTCGCGTCATCGGTGAAGCCGAGCCCCACCACCACATCCGGGATCACATCCGCCGGCATCACGAAATAGGCCGCCGCGGCAAACAGCACGGCCTTGGCCTTCGCCGGGGTCATCGGGTCGCGCGCGCAGAAGTAAGCCGCCGCCAGATCATCTGCAAAGGGCAGCTGCCCCGCCAGCTTTCCCAACTTGGGCAACAGGCCCTGCGCCCGGCGTTCATTCCGCCGAATCGCCTTTGGCAGGTACACCTCGCCCTGCCCTTTGACCGTTTCGATTATTTCCGCTGCGTCAGACATTGCGTTCTCCTAACGGCATTATACTCCACAAGCCCAGTCAACGGAAAGCAGGGAGGGCAGAGCCCCATGGAACTGAATTCAAACATCTCGGCTGTCATCACTGGCGGCGCCTCCGGCCTCGGCGCAGCAACCGCCCGCAAACTCGCCAGCTACGGCGTCAAGGTCGCCCTGTTCGACCTGAACGAGGAGAAGGGCGAGGCCCTCGCCAAGGAACTCGGCGGCGTGTTCTGCCAGTGCAACGTCACGGATGAAGCCTCGGTGGACGCTGCCTTCGCAAAATCCCGCGCCGCCATCGGCCAGGAGCGCATCCTCATCAACTGCGCCGGCACCGGCAACGCCATCAAGACCGCCAGCCGCGACAAGAACACCGGCGAAGTCAGCCACTTCCCGCTGGATAAGTTCAACCTGATCATCCAGATCAACCTCGTCGGCACGTTCCGCTGCATTGCGAAATCTGCAGCCGGCATGATGACGCTGGACCCCCTGCCCTGCGGCGACCGGGGCGCGATCGTCAACACCGCTTCGGTCGCTGCAGAAGACGGCCAGATCGGCCAGGCGGCCTATTCGGCCTCCAAAGGCGGCGTGGTCGGCATGACGCTGCCCATCGCGCGCGACCTCAGCCGCGAGAATATCCGCGTGAACACGATCCTGCCGGGCATCTTCAACACCCCGCTGCTGGCCGCTGCGCCGGAGCCGGTGAAGCAGGCCCTCGGCGCGCAGGTGCCGTTCCCCCCGCGCCTCGGCAATCCGGACGAGTATGCGTCGCTCGCCACCGAAATGTGCCGGAACAATTACTTCAACGGCGAAGATGTCCGCCTCGACGGCGCCATCCGCATGGCCCCGCGCTAAGCGGCCAGGCCCGGTAAACTCAGGAGCCCGCATCCCATGGGTGCGGGCTTTTGTTTTGGCGGGGCCTTTCCCTGCGGCAGGGGATGCCTCTGGCCCGGGGCGCGGTAGAAGACACCAGACAAGCCGCTCAAGGGGTATATCGCGATGGAATTCGACGAGGTCGTGCGCACGCGCCGCAGCATTCGGGGCTTCCTCAAGAAACCCGTGCCCAAGGCGCTGATTGTGGAAATCCTTGAGATCGCCATGCGCGCCCCAACCTCACTGAACACCCAACCCTGGAATTTCTACGTGGTCTCCGGCGAAGTGCTCGACCGTATCCGCGCCGGCAATGTCGAACGCAACCTTGCCGGCGTGCCCGACAGCCGCGAATTCCGCATGGGCCCGGGCTATGAAGGCGTCCACCGCGAACGCCAGATCGGCATTGCCAAACAGCTTTTCGCCGCCATGGGCATCGAGCGCGACAACAAGGAAAAGCGAATGGACTGGGTGCTGCGCGGCTTCCGCCAGTTCGATGCGCCGGTCTCCATCGTCGTAACCTATGACCGATCGATCCATGGCAGCGACATCGCGCCCTTCGATTGCGGCGGGGTCGTCAACTGCCTCGTCAACACGGCCTGGAACAAGGGGCTTGGCTGCGTCATCAACTCGCAAGGCATCATGCAGAGCCCGGTCGTGCGCGAACATGCACGAATCCCGGACGACCAGGTCATCCAGACCTGTGTCGCCATGGGCTGGCCGGACCCGGATTTTCCGGCAAACGCCGTCGTCTCGCAGCGCAAATCCGTGGAGGAAGCAGCCACCTTCCTCGGCTTCGACGACTGAAGCGCGGCGAAGCCGGCGGGCTTAATCCCCCGCCACTTCGGGATTACGCACGCCGATCAGGCCGTTCGAGACCATCGTCATGACGACCTCGTCATTCTGGTTGTAGACGGTCTGTTTCGATTTCGAGATGCCCATGTCTGGCCGGCTCTTCATTCGCCGCTTGCCGATCAGTTCCATCTCGACCCGCAGTTCATCGCCCGGGAAGACCGGCTTCACCCAGCGCAGCTCATCAATTCCGGGAGAGCCGAGCCCAGCGGTTGGCTCCATATCCTTCCAGGTATCGACCATCATCCGCATCGCCATGGCGCCGGTATGCCAACCTGACGCCGACAGCCGCCCGAAATGCGTGCGCGCCGCTGCATCATCATCCAGATGAAAGGGCTGCGGATCAAACTTTGAGGCAAACTCGATCACTTCCTCGCGGGTCACCTAATAGCTGCGCGAGGAGCGCGTGACGGTGCCGACAACCAGGTCTTCGTAATACTTCATGGCTCTGCCCTGCTGCGATTGCAGGCCGTGGTGAAGCGGGATCGGGGCGGAATGGCAAGCCTCTCGCAGCGGTACGCGCCAGAAAACAAGCCACCCGCCCCATCACCGGAGCGGGCAGCCTTCTCTCAGTATCCCGCTATCTCGTGGGAAGCCGGCCCGGGATCTGACAGATCCGTAGTGCGCCTCAGCGTTGACCCTGGCGCGCCTTGACCTCTTCCTCGCCGGCGAGCGCGCGGTCGGCCTCGTCGAACACAATCGCAGCGGCTTCACCCTTGCCATAGGAGCGCGCGCGCTGGGCAAGGGAGTCCATCGACTGTTCCATACGGCCCTGTCCAATCGCCATCGTCTGCGAAGGGGCCATGCCGATCGCATCGGCGTCGTTGAACCGGGCGAATTCGGCGCCGAGGAACACGACTTCCCAGCCACGCGCCTGGGCCCGGTCGATTGCAGCTTTCGCGCCCTCGCGTGTCACCTCGCGCGAGGCGTTTTCATGCCCGTCGGTCATGATCACGATCACGGCCTTCTCCGGATTGTCTGCCTCGGCAAGGGCGATGGTCCGCCCGATGGCATCGAACAGGGGCGTCATGCCGCGCGGGGTAGCCTCCGCGTTGGTCACGGGGGTCCAGTTCTCGGGTGCCACCTTGTCGCGCAGCACATCAAACTGCAGCCCGCCCTGCGCGTCGAACACCGCGAGCGTCACCTTCGTGCGCAGGTTCGGATCGACCGTCTCGCCCGGGGCGTCCTTGCCGAAACTCTCTGCAAAGGCGTTCACCGAGGCGAGGGCCTCGTCCCAGATCGGGCTCATCGATCCCGTCCGGTCGAGAAGGATATAGGATTGAACCGAGGCGGCCGGCTGCGGCGCCGGCGCCTTGGCATAGGCCGCGCTGGCGGCCAGCAGCGCGCCGGTAATGAGCGTTGAGAATGTGCGGATCAGTTTCATGGTGCGTCCCTTCCGTTTGGCCCGTCTTGCGGGCAAGTCCCCTGTGCAAGGGAAGCTGCGCGCCAAATGCGGCGCGTTCATGTCTGGAAAGCGCCGCTGGCATGAAAAAGGGCCGCCTCGCAAGGAAGCAGCCCCTTGAAAATGAACAGCTATTCAAACTGGGCAAACCTGGCGGGCCTGCCCCCTCGATCAGCTGCCCTTGCGCCGCTTGACATCATCCTCGCCCGCCTCGCGGCGGTCGTCCGCATCGAACTCCACGCCATGATCAGGAACGGCGAAGTAACGCCGGCTCTTGCTGGCGAGCCTGCTCATCGACGTCTCAAACGACCCTGCGCTCATTGCCATCACCTTGTCGTTCCGCATGCCCACGCTCTGCGCGTCGCCGAATTTGGCAAAGTCGGCGCCCAGGAACACAGTTTCCCAGCCTTTCGCACGGATCCGGTCGAGCGCCGCCCGGGCGCCTTCCCGTGTGACTTCCGCTGACGCGTTCTCATGACCATCAGTCATGATCACGAGGATCGCCTTGTCGGGTTTGTCGCCCTCCGCCAGCGCGGCGATGCGCGCGATCGCATCGAACAGCGGGGTCATCCCGCGGGGGCTGGCCTCGTCGGAAGTGACAGGTTTCCAGCCGGCTGAGGGTACTGCGCGCCGGAGCACATCGAACTTCAGGCCGTCATGATGGTCGAACACGGCGAGCGTGACATCGGCGGGTACCGGTTCCGGCTCGCCCGGCTCCGGCTTCGACAGTTCAGCGGCATAAGTATTCACCGAGGAGAGCGCCTCATCCCAGATGGGGCCCATGGATCCGGTGCGGTCCAGGAGGATGTAGGCGTGAATACGGGCCGGGTTCGCAGCAGTCTTGCTGGCTTCAGTCATGGTATGTCCTCCGTCGGTGCGCCCCCACGCCCTCCATCACCAGATGGGGGGTCGCCCCCTTGGTTAAAGGAGGCGGCACAACTTTTTGGAGAATCGTTTTCCTGAGAGCGCGCGGCCTTCAGGCGAACTGTGGCGCGATCTTCAGGTTCTTCACCCAGCCGATCTTCTCGAGGAACAGCAGTACCGTGCCGTTATAATCGACAATGCGGTTCCAGATGCCTTTGCGCGGGCGGTGCAGGGCGCTTTGCGGCTCATCATGGTGGTGATCATGGAACGCCTCACCCCCCGTCAGCAGCGCCATCATGTGATCGGCCCAGACCGGAGTTTTCAGGTGGCCGAGCACATTGATGCCATACACCGTCGCGTGAAACTGGATCGCCCGGCCGATCACGACACTCGCATGGATCAGCGCGGTCAGGAGCAGCGAGCCACCCGCCGCCCAGACGATCAGGTAGATCAGCGCCGGGATGACGAAATGGATGACAATGCTGATTTCGCTGTAGAACCGGTCCATCCAGACGACGATCGGATGCTTCTTCAGCCATATCGGCATCGGCCGCTCGACATCTTTCTGGTCGCGCCAGAGGATCCAGCCAACCCAGGCCCAGCGCTTGGATTCAAACGGGTTGTGCGGATCGCCCGGGCCATCGGCAAAGCGGTGATGCTGGGAATGGTAGTTCACCCAGTCGCGCACCCGGCCCTGCATGGCGATCATCAGGTTGATCATGGCAAGCACCTGAGCAGGCGGCGCAAGCTCGCCGGCGCGGTGCTGCAGGATCCGGTGCAGGGGACCAATACCCATATTGCACCAGAAGACCGAGAAAGCGATCACCGCTCCGGCGATCAGCAGGTACCACCAGTGGAAGGTCAGCTCGCTCACAAACACGCCGAGCAGCACCATGGTCACAAACAGAGCAACGCCGAGGACAGGATAGCCAAAAGCCGAGAAGAAACTGGGAATATCAAAAGTCTTCCAGTTTTTAGGGATCGCGATAGAGCGCGGAGTCATAGTCAGTTCTGGTCCTTGTCTTTCAGATCGCGCCGGTCGCTGGCGCCTTCCCCCTGATGAGCCGGAGTTTGCCCCGATCCCGTTTAACTGATGATTAAGGGGTCAGGCGCCCGGATTAAAGATGTAAATGTGTTTCAACTGCACGCCTGACGCTAGTTTGACCGGCTTGGCGCGCCGCAGGTGACGGGCCGGGCCGCTTTCGGCTAAGGGTTCCGGAAAGGCAGCAAGCGGGGCTGGCATGAGCGATGAAAGCCGTCAGGAAGAGATGCGCCGCGTCTGCGCGCTCCTGGACCTTGATCCCGACATCAGCCAGGACGAGACCGAGGCGCGGGCCCCCTGCCCGCTGCATCAGAACTGCATCGAATCTGGAGACAACAACCTTGTCCTGAACTGGCAGGACGGATCGTATCTTTGCAAAAGCGAGAAAGAGGGCGGGCCGCTAAAGCAACTTATACGGCAAGTTGAGGCGCGCCGTTCAGCGGCCCTGCTTCCTGCAGTCCGTACCGCCGAACCCCAGCCTGACGTGGCTGAGCCAGTTTATGCTGAATACACTGAAGTCACTCGGGCAGCGAATCCTGTCGCCCGCACCGAGCCAAAAGTGCTGCAGCTGAGACCGGAACAGCGCGTGCCAACCCCGGAAGAAGTGGCCGCCGAGCGCGAGGAACGCCTTGCCGCCCTGCGCGCCCGTCAGGCCGAAAAACGCCGGGGCCGCAGCGAGCGCGGGGTCATCGGCGCCCTGGCGCTGGTGTTCGTCATCGCAGGCCTGATGGCAGCCGGCCTCTCAGGTTTTGCAAACTATCAGGCGTTCTCCGCCACCGTCAGCGATCCGGTTCAGGGGCGCATCTGGGGCTGGGCAGGCGTGATCGCGGCGGTCATTTCCTTCGGCGGCTTCACCTTCGTCTACTGGCATGGCGCCAACCGCCGGATGAAGGAAGCCTTCCGCGCGCTCATCTTTGCCCTCGTCGGCGCAGGCGCCTCTATCCTCGGCACAGAAATCTACATCCGCGGCAATGCCGAAGCCGCCGCTGCCGCCGTGGCGGCTGCAGGCTCGAACCGGGCCGTCCTCGAATCCCAGATCGCGGACTGGCGCCGCCAGCTGGAAGGCATCCCGCCGGAGACCCGCTCGGTCGAAGGCCTTGAGATCTACCTTGCCGAGGTCGAACGGGTCGGGCGCACCGAGCAGAAACCTTACCGCGACGCGCAGAACGAGCTGGGCCTCGCCCGGCGCCGGGACGATCTCATTGCCCGGATCGAGGCGGCCAACGCCGAACTCCTGGGCCAGGGGACCGGCAACATCCTGCTGCGGGCCGAGCAGCGCGCCGCCCTCCCCAGCTGGCTGTTTGCCGCGCTGCTCGAACTGTTCTCCAGCCAGGCGACGTCCATCGGGCTGGTTGCCTTGCTGCTGCTGGCGGGCGGGCGGCAAACGCCTCAACCGGGCAGAGGATAGTCCGCGCCATCGCGCCCGCGAAGCCGGAAGACATCACTTCGCTGCTCCACATCCGGCAGGTTCATGACGGCCTTCGACACCCCGCCCGGAATATCCGCCACATAAAACGGTGTCGCGAGGCCTGAAAGCTCATCCCTCAGCCTGCGGACGATTGCCTGCCCCTCCTCCGCCGGAACCCGGAAGTGCGACGTGCCTGGTGCAGCATCCAGCTGGTGCAGGTAGTAAGGCTTGATCCCGACGCTCAGGAAAGCGCGCATCAGATCAGCCAGCGCCTCGAAACTGTCATTGACGCCGCGCAAGAGCACGCTCTGCGAGACGAGCGATATGCCCGCCTCCGCCAGGCGCCGGATCGCTGCGCGGGCCTCGGGTGTAAACTCGCGCGCATGATTGGCATGGACGGCTACGAACACCGCCTTCGTCCGGCTGCGGATGGCTTCTGCAAACTCCGGCGAGACACGCTCCGGCGCGGCGACCGGAACCCGGCTGTGCCAGCGGATCACCTTTACATGGGGGATGGCTTCCAGCTTCCGGGTGATCTCGCCGGCCCGCGCAGGCGACAGCACCATCGGGTCGCCGCCCGTTAGGATGACTTCGAACACATCCGGTTGCGCCGCGATATAATCCAGCGCCGCCTGCAGCTCCGCCTTGCTCAGCGCTTCACCCTTTTCAGGCCCGACCCGCTCACGCCGGAAACAGAAACGGCAATAGACCGGACAGGTCGACGTCACTTTCAGCAGCAGCCGGTCGGGATACCGGTGCACGATCCCCGGCACGGGGCTATGCGCCGCGTCCCCGATCGGGTCGGCCTCCTCGCCGGGCGCAGCGATAAGCTCTGCCGCAGACGGAATATATTGCGCCCGGATCGGATCTGCCGGATCCGCAGGGTCAATCAGCGCAGCGAGGCGCTCCGGCAGGGCGACCACATACGACGCGGCCACGGCGGATACCATCACCGCTTCATCTGCGGTGACGAGGCCCGCGCCCTGCAGCTCCTCTGCACTGCGATAAGTGACCCGCCTCACGCCTCGTCCCCCAACCCGGCCGTCGGAGGCGTCCACAGAACATCCCGGATGCTCCGTGCACCGCTCGCCATCATCACAAGCCGGTCGAACCCCATGGCCACGCCGCTCGCCTCCGGCATCCGGGCCACAGCGGCCAGGAACTCCGTATCCAGCGGATAGCGCGCTCCGTACACGGCCTGTTTCAGATCCATCTCGGCAACCTGCCGGGCCTCCAGCGCGGCGGCATCCGTCAGTTCCCGGTAGCCATTCGCCAGCTCAACCCCGCAGGCATAGAGCTCGAAGCGCTCCGCAAATCGAGGGTCCTCCGGCACGGGGCGCGAAAGCGCCGCCTGGCTGACCGGATAGCGGGACAGGAAAGTCAGCCGCCCCTGCCCCAGCGCGGGCTCAATCCGCGTCACAAGCACTGCCGAGAACACATCCGTCCACGTCGCTCCCTCCGGCACGCCGATGCCTGCCCGGATCGCTTCGACCCGCAGCCCTGAGGCGTCTTCCAGATGCGCCTCCAGGTCGATCCCGGCATGGCGGCTGAAGGCTTCCGTCAGCGTCAGCACTTCAGGCGCCGCAAAAGGATCGCACACCGCGCCCTGCCAGCGGAGCGCGCCGCTGCCCGCCGCAGACACCGCTTCGCGCGCGATGGCCACGCAATCCTCCATCACCGCCTCGATGCCTTCCTCCGCGCGGTACCATTCCAGCATGGTGAACTCCGGCGCATGGCGCCTGCCCGCTTCCCGGTTGCGGTAGGCGCGCGCGAAGTCGAAGATACGCCGCTCGCCGGCTGCCAGCAGCTTCTTCATGGCGAATTCGGGCGATGTGTGCAGGAACAGCTGCGTCTCCGCGCCATTCTCGGCAACATACCGTGTCTCGAAAGCATGCAGGTGCGCCTCATTGCCGGGTGAGACGACCAGCGCGCCGCATTCGCTTTCGATGAAACCGCCTGTTTCGAACCAGTTGCGGACAGCCGATTTGACCCGCACTCGCGCCAGCAGGTGGCTGCGGCGGCGGGCATGGGCCTCAGGGCTCCACCAGGGTTCAGTCGGCATCGGCGGGTTCCGGTCTCGGGGCGCCGGAGGGGGCCGCAATGGCCCCCGCCTCAGCATCCGGCTGGCCAAACGGCGCGGAGGCGGTATATAGCGGCGCTTTCGCTCTCGCAACTCAGGAACATCTCATGGCCGTTGAAATCGCCGCGGACATCCGCAGAGGCAACATCATCGAGCATACGGACGGCCAGCTCTATGTCGTCCTGAAGGCCGAATCCTTCCGCCCCGGCAAGGGCACACCGACCACCACGATCGAAATGCGTCGCATCTCGGACGGCATCAAGGTCGTCAACACGTTCAAGACCTCCGACAAGCTCGAAAAGGCGTTCGTCGAAGAGGTGGAGTTCTCCTATCTCTACCAGGAAGGCGAGAACTACATCTTCATGAACACTGCCAGCTATGAGCAGGTCACCGTGCCCGGCGCCATGGTCGGCGACAGCGCTGTCTACCTACAGGAGAACATGAACGTGACCCTGCAGATGTTCAATGGCGAGCCCGTCTCGATCACCCTGCCCCAGCGCATCACCGCAGAAATCGTTGAAACGGAACCGGTCGTCAAAGGCCAGACGGCATCCGGCTCCTACAAGCCGGCGAAGCTCGACAATGGCGTGCGTATCATGGTGCCCGCACATATCGACGCCGGCACCCGCGTCGTCGTTAATACAGAAGACGGCAGCTATCTCGAGCGGGCCAAGGATTGAATTGCAGAAAAATTTGGAACGCTCTGCGCCCGCTATGCATAGTACCATCATAGCACTTGTTGCTATGCCATCTATCATGTGACACTCCGGCCGGCTGATGCTCCTCAGCTGGCCCTTTTTTCTGTATTTTTTGCAATCGATTGCAATTTTTCCACCCAGGCCCATCCCCGGCAACACATCGTTAACTTTTAACTCGTACCTCTCGCTTCAGGCGAAATGCCCGCAGCGGTGAACCCGGAGCGCGGGCGGACTTGACCCGATAAAAAGAATGCACGCACTCACAGGTAGATGACTCGACTGCCAGTCCGATTCGGGCGGCTCTCCATCTGGGAGCTGGGCTACCCAATACGGCGCCGATCAGGCTGACATTCGACTACCGGCTGAGGGTAGCTTTTGACCCGATCCTTCGGGAACCCATCCCTCAGAAGCTGGCAGCATTGCTGATGAGCCTGCGAACGCAGGAGGAGTTGGATCCGAAGTTGATTGTAAGGGACAAGAGAGATGCCCTGCCAGGAACAGATGGCCGCCAGCAAGCTGGCTGAAAAAGACTTTATTGCTGCCCTGGAGGCTCTTCTGCCTTCGCTGCGCGCCTTCGCCCGCAGCCTTTGCCGAAACGCGGAGCTCGCCGACGACCTTGTGCAGGACACCTGTGTCAAGGCGCTGGCCGCGAAAGACAAGTTCATCCCCGGCGCGCCGATGAAGCCCTGGCTATTCCGGATCCTGCGTAACGAGCACGCCCAGTATGCCCGCCGCGCCTGGCGCTCCGTCGCAATCGATCCCGAAGACGCCGCCCGGGCACTTGTCAGTCAGGACTCCCTGCACTGGAAGGTGGACGCACAGATTGTCGAGAAGGCCCTGTCGCTTCTCCCGGAGAAACAGCGCGCGGCGGTCATTGCCGTGCTGGCGGCCGGGTTCAGCTATCAGGAAGCCGGGGACCACCTTGGCTGCAGCGAGGGAACGGTCAAAAGCCGGGTCAGCCGCGGCCGCGAGGCGCTCATGGCAATCCTCAATGATCCTCACAACGATTTCGCCCGCTGCAGCGCTGTTGCGGCGGGCGATCAGACTATGGATTTGCCAGAGATTGCCAGCGCTGGCCGGGCCGAAGCGCCATCTGCAGCGTTCCCGGATCTCCAGGCAGCTTAACCCCGCCCCATCGCTGACAGCGGCCCGGGCAAGCCCCGGCCAGCCCTTTCTGGGCCAGCCGGTTGCCCGCGGGTGGCGGAGGGAGCGCCGGATCCCGCATATGACGCCGCTGACTTCTGAGCGGCGGTCTTCGGACAAGCTGCGCGAGGCGCGGTCTGCCCAAACCGGCCTGCATGCTGTCGGATGGGAAACCCAGCACACAGGCAATTGGCGAGACAGCCAGCAATCCAGCCGTCCGCCCAGGGAGGTACAGGAGAGCGGCGCGCCGGCATGTCTCCAGATGCTTATGCACGAGCGGCGATCTGGTTCCCTCGAAAACCGGGGTAAGTCCGGGCGCTTTGTTAACAGGATCCGGGCCTGGCTTAACAAAGCCGAGGCCGGCCCACTGCAGCCGGTGCCCGCACGCCCTGCCCCCTATACGCATGTTAAACAAAGACCTGCGAGACTTGGGCGGTCTGCAGAGCCGCGAGCGCAAAGACATGAGTGACCCTGCCGAAGCCCCTTGCGAAGCACCCCGCGCGCATCGGCGGCAGCGCGTGCTCAAATCGGCCCGCATCATCTTCAACAGGGGCCTGAGCAGCTACAACGCTACGCTTCGCGACATCTCCGATGGCGGCGCCAAACTGAGGCTCGAAGCCGCGATGCCGGTGCCGCGTGCGTTCGAGCTCCTCATTCTGAACCCGAATACCGGCAAGCCGGAGCGCCACTTCTGTGAACGCCGCTGGCAGCGCGGCGATCTTGTCGGGGCGGAATTCGTTCCGGCGCCGCCAGAAGCCGAGGACGCGCCAACAGCCCGGTGCTCGCTGTTCGTGCCGGGTGTTATCTCGGGCATGGGCGACAATCCCGCCAGTCGACGGCGCTGAACAGGGTTAACACCCGTTAACTTTGGTTGACAGAAATTCCTTCTAAAATAGTAATCTGGCATGGAACCCGACTGGTGCCTCAGTCATACTCCCTCTAGCAGATGGAGGTGGCGCCGATGCGCTTTGGAGCCAGCATCGTGGACACTCACGCGGCTTTGGGCGGCACTGCGCCGTGAGCGCGCAGACCGCTCCCCTTAAGACTGAGGAGGCGGCTGCCGAGGCGGAGCGCATCGCCTGCCTGAACAGCCTTCAAGTATGCGGCACGGACCCTGACGAACGGCTGGATGCGCTGACCTGCGCCGCTGCGGAGCATTTTGACGTCAGCATTGCGCTGATCACCCTGATTGATGTCTCTCAGCAGTGGATCAAGTCGAATCACGGCCTGCCCGTGCGCTCGACGGCCCGAAGCATTGCATTCTGCCACTATACCATCCAGCGCCAACGCCTTCTGATCGTCGAGAACACGCTCGAAGACGCCCGCTTCGCCCGCAACCCGCTGGTCACCAATGCTCCGCACATCCGCTTCTATGCCGGCGCCCCGCTGCTGATCGGCAATCGCTACCGGATTGGCAGTTTCTGCCTTCTGCACGACATTCCGCGCGGCTTTGACCTCGCTTCCCGCCGCAAGCTCTGGCGCTTCTCGCAAGTCGCTTCGCAACTCATCGAACGCCTGTATGGCAATGGCCGCGAAAGCATCCCTGCATGACCAGCCCCTCGCTCGAGCCGCTGCAGGCCTTCGCCGATGCGCTGCCATTCCCGATCTTCACGCGGGACGCTGATCATCAGTGGCTGTTCATGAACACCGCCATGCGCGGGCTGGTCGAGGGCATCGAGGCGGCGCCGGGGTCGCCGGACTCGTTCCTTTTGCCGGACTGCGTCGAGCGCATCCGGGCGGCTGAGCAGCGGGTGCTGCGCGGCAAGGACAGCCTGGATGAAGAAACCCTGCTCAACGGCACCGCACTCCTGACCCTTCGCTACCCCGTGCGCCTCAAATCCGGCCGAAACCTGATTGCCTGTGTGGTCATCAGCGCCATTCCCGGCTCCCGCACTGCGCCGCTCGATGCCCAGGACGCCATCGAGCGGATGGAAGCGGCTCAACGCCTGATCGCCCGGATCAAGGGCGATCAGACCGAAGTGCTCCGGAAAAAACTTGAACTCGCCGAACTTGCAAACTCCGCGGCATACAAGGCGGCGCGAACAGATCCTGCAACCGGCCTACGCAACCGCAACGGCTTCGACGAGGACTTGCGGGAAATCGCCGGCTGGCCGGAGGACACAGAACACCTGATCTGCCTGGCCTATCTCGATCTCGACCGGTTCAAGACGATCAATGACAGATTCGGCCACAAGGCGGGCGACGCAATCCTGCGCACATTGGCGCGGCGCCTGATTGCCTGGCCGGATGTGCTGAGCCCTGCCCGGATGGGCGGCGACGAATTCGCCATCCTGTTCCGTCACCAGCGGGTCGCGCCGCATATTCTCGCCGAGTCCGTCAGCCGCCTGAGGAAACGGCTGTTCCGCCCGGTGCGTCATGGCGACAAGCTGATCCATGTGTCCGGCTCGATCGGACTGTCCGTATTCGGACTGGATGCGAGCAGCCCCGAACGCCTGATGCTCCATGCGGACACCGCCCTTCTCGAGGCCAAGCGGCAGGGGCGTGAGCAACTCGTCCTGTTCGATGCCGGGCTGTCGATCCGCACGCACCGGCGCAACATGCTGGAGAACGACATCCGCCTCGCTCTTACGCGCGGCGAGATCGTGCCGGTTTTCCAGCCGATCGTCGATTCCGCGACCCGCCGGATTGCGGGCGCAGAAGTGCTCTCCCGCTGGACCCATCCCGTCCTGGGCCCGATTCCAGCCGAGGAGTTTGTCGCCGTCGCCACGGATTGCGGCCTCATCTCAACCCTCGACCTTGGCCTGTTGCGGCGTGCCTCCGAGCTGGCCCGCCCCTGGCTGGCGTCCGGCGCGCTCCGCTTCCTTTCTTTCAACACCTCCGGCCTCGAGATTGTACGGCCGGGATATGCGGAGCAGGTCCTGCGTATCCTGCGGCGGGCCGGGATCCGGCCGGAGACGATCTGTATCGAGATTGTTGAATCTGTCATCATCCACGACATCGACCGCGCCCTCGTGAATATCCGTACACTGAAGGATGCCGGGGTCCTCATTGCGCTGGACGACTATGGCACAGGCTACTCCAACCTTCGCGCCCTGCTCGACCTTCCAGTCGACCGTATCAAGATCGACCGGTCGCTGATCGGCGCCATGGGCCGCGATGACCGGGCAACGCGCCTGATCGTCTCGCTGGGCCAGCTCGCCGGCGTCGTCTCTGCCGAACTGATCGCCGAAGGCGTCGAACACCCCTCCCAGGCAGATTTCCTCGAAGAGGCTGGCTGCCGGTTCCTGCAAGGGTTCCTGTTCGGCGCCCCGGCGAGCGCAGACAGCTTTTCCAGCCTGCTGTCAGCCCAGCCTGCGAGCGCGGCCTGAACAGCCGGCACGCTGCCGCGCGGTCATTCCCGGGAAGGCCGGTTTCTGCTATACGAAAGGCAGATGTCACCTCTCCGCCCGGCCGGCCCCCTCCTCCTCAAAGTCCCTGAAAATGCCTGCGGGCGCGACTTTGCCGTGGGCGACATTCACGGCGAATACACCCTCCTGATGGACGCCCTCGACCGCGCCCGGTTCGATCCGCACAAGGACCGTCTCTTCGCTGTCGGCGACCTTGTGGACCGGGGGCCCGACAGCCTCGCCTGCCTCGAACTGATCCGTGAGCCCTGGTTCTTCAGCGTTGCCGGTAATCATGAGGACATGATGTTCCAGCATGTGCTGGGCAAAAGCCATTGCGGCGTGCGCGCATGGCTGGCGAATGGCGGCACCTGGTGGCGCGCCCATGAAGATGACCCGGATGCAAGAAACCTGGTGGCCGAGGCTTTCGCCAGCCTCCCGCTGGCCATCGAGATCGACCATCCGGCCGGGCTCATAGGCATCACCCATGCCGCGCCCCCGGCCCGCTGGGATGAAGACACCTTCGCCCTTCGTACTGCCTGCTCACACGTAATGTGGGACCGCGAGATCCTCGACCAGCGCCGCTTCGACTATCCCGGCCTGCTCCCGCCCCCGCTGGCGCGCCTCTATATGGGCCACACCCCTCTCGCCGCCCCGCTGAGCCGCAACGGCCTCAACTGGATCGACACCGGCGCCGTCTACACCGGCCACCTGACCGTCATGGAACTGTGAAGCCTGCAGGAAAAATGGCGCACCCGAAGAGATTCGAACTCCTGACCCCCAGATTCGTAGTCTGGTGCTCTATCCAGCTGAGCTACGGGTGCCTGGCCATTAGGAGCGGGACACATACAGGCGGCCCCGGCGGCTTGCAAGCCTCAATTGCTTTGCCCTGCGCCCCATATGCAGCGGGGCGCGCCCACTGGGTTTCGCGACCCTGAACTTGACGGTCCTCCCGGGAAAAACAACATCTGCAGGTAGCGCCGAACGGCGCCCGGGCAGCAGGCGCGACGGGTCCAACCCTGCCGCAGCCGGCAACACCGCCAACCCTGGCGGATGGACAAACGGGATGGCTGCGCCGGTCAGTCGCCTTCGGAGGGTCCTTCCTCCGGGCCTGAACCGTGCTGCAGCGCCTCGCCGGGCGCATCCGCCCCGCCGCCCGTGATACCGGTTGCACCGGTCACACCCGTCACCGCGCCGATCCATCCGGCATAGGCCGCCACGCGCACATATACACCGGGCACACCCTCCCGCCCGCAGCCGGCGCCCCAGCTGACGATGCCGGCCTGCACGGGCGCGCCCGCCTGATGGTAGATCACCAGCGGGCCGCCGCTGTCGCCCTGGCAGGCATCGGTGCCGCCGCGCCCGGCGCAGATCTGGCGCTCGGGATCGATCCGCCAGGCCGGGGCCGCGCCCCCGCGCCCGCCCGGTGTTTCCAGCTCGGCCCGCAGGCCTGCCTCGCAGGCCGCTGCCTCAACCGGCGGCACATAGCCCTCTTGCAGGATCAGCGACGGCGCCTCAACATGCCGGCCGCCCGGCATCAGCCCGGCCTCGCCCTGCACCCGCTCGCCCTTGCGGCCATAGCCGGCGACCCGCACATCGGCATAGGCCGCAAACAGGTCCCCCGCCGCCCCGGTCAGCCCGTCGAGCGGCATCAGCGGCCCCTCCCAGCGCCCGTCGAGTTTCAGCAGCGCGAGGTCTGCCCCCTGCTCCGGCGCGCCGGGCTGGTAGCCCGGGTGCAGATATACTTCCGAGACCGGGAAGACCGACCCTTTCGGCTTGCGCCTCAAATCCGCCAGCCCGGCGGCCACCGCCAGCGTGCCGAGGCGCACATCCCGCCCACTTGCGTCCTGGCCAAACTGCGCGGCCCGGCCCGACGCTTCGATCTGGACATTCTCCACGCAGTGCGCCGCCGTCAGCGCCCAGTCCGGCGCAATCATCGTCGCGCCGCACTCATGATACACGCTGCGTCCGGATACGGTCTGCACAGAGGCCATGCCCGGCCAGTCGGCAATGTCGGCGTCCCGCCCCGCCATCACACAACCGGCCGAGAGCGCCAGCAGTGCGCCCGCCAGGAACCATCTTGCAGTTGTGACCCTTGCCCACTTTTTCATGATGGCTGCTCCGCCTCGTAAACCCCCCGCGCAATTGCACGCGCCAGCGTGCCTGCGGCCAGTTCCCCCAGCCGGGCGACCAGCAGCGGGCGGGGCAGTGCCGCCTCCCGCCGCGCGGTCGAGAGCACGAAGATCACATCGCCGTCCGTGGGCGCAAACACGGGCCGGATCGCCCGCGCCATCCCGGCGAGCGCCATCTGCGCGATGCGCTGCGCCTCGTCATGGGAAACCGCTACATCGGTCGCGATACAGGCGATGGTCGTGTTCTCGCGCGGGTGGGCGCTCGCCTTGGCCGCGCCCCAGTCCTCGGCATCGAAGCTGAGGCCAGCTGCCGGCCGCGCGCCGCCGAACTCTCCGCCGATCTCATACGGCCAAGCCCAGAACGCGTCCGAGCCAGGCATCCGCACCGATCCGAAACTGTTGACCGCCGCAAGCGCGCCCACGCTGAACCCGTCATCGGTGACAATGCTGGCAGACCCGGTCCCGCCCGGCGCCGTGCCCGCCATCGCGCCGTACCCTGCTCCGGCGCGCCCGAGGCGGAAAGCCTTGCCTGTCGCCGCGAACGCTGCGCGCCCCAGCCCGGCATAGGGCGCCGTCTCGCCCCAGTCCTTGTCCCCGCCATTGGCGAGGTCATACAGGATAGCTCCCGGCACGATCGGAGTCGCCGGCACACCGGGCCGCCGGGCCAGCGCAAAACCCCGCCCCTCAGCCCGCAGCCCATCCATCACACCATCCGCCGCCGCCAGCCCGTAGGCCGAGCCACCCGACAGGCAGACCGCATCGACATGGCCGGAAACAAGCCGCCCGGAGCCAAGCAGGTCGGTCTCCCGCGTGCCGGGCCCGCCGCCCGCGACGGCGACCGCGCCAAGGCAGGGCGTCACGGCAACCACAACCGTCACGCCGGTGCGTACGCCCGGATCTTCCGCTTGCCCGACCAGAATGCCTTCAATATCGGTGATGAGGTTGCGTGCCCCCGGCCTTGCCATGCTATGTGCCCTCACCTCGCGAGATTCTGCCCTGACCTTTAAGGCCAACAGGGCGCCTCGCCAATCTGAGGAGTTGACTGCCCTATGCGCCTTCTGCCCGCCCTTGTGCTCGCCGCGTTCACATTTGCGTCCTGCGCGCCGCCGCCTGCGCCAGTTTCCGGCAATGACACACGCCGCGCCGCCTATCCCGAGGCGAGCGCGAGTGAGGCAGCCTGGACGAAAGGCGCCATGGTCGCCGCTGCAGACCCGCGCGCGGTCGAGGCGGGGCTCGCCATTCTGCGTCAGGGCGGCAATGCGATTGACGCGGCCATCGCGGTGCACGCGGTGCTCGGCCTCGTCGAGCCGCAGAGCTCCGGCATCGGCGGCGGCGCCTTCCTTGTCTATTACGACCGCGCGAAGGACGAAATCACTGTATTCGATGGACGCGAGACCGCCCCGGCCGCCGCCACGCCGGACCTGTTCCGCAAGGATGATGGCGAGATCATGGGCTTCATCGAAGCCTGGCAATCGGGCCGCTCGGTCGGCGTGCCGGGACAGATTGCCCTATACAAGGCCGCGCATGAATCCGCCGGCCGCGCGCCCTGGGCGAGCCTGTTCCAACCGGCTATTGAACTTGCAGAAAACGGCTTCGCCGTCTCGCCGCGCCTTGCCGACGTGCTGGCCAACCCGCGCCTGCGCGCCGCGATCCGGCTCGACGACAACCCGGTCACCGCCGCCTATTTCTATCCGGACGGCCAGCCCCTGCCCGCCGGCTTCCGCCGCACCAACCCCGCCTATGCCGCAACCCTCGCCGCCATCGCCGAGGATGGCCCGTTGGCTTTCTACACGGGCAGCATTGCCGCAGAGATCGTGGCCGCCGCGAATGAGGGCCCCAACGGCGGCGCGATGACGCTGGAGGACCTCGCCGCCTACCAGGTGAAAATCCGCGAGCCGGTCTGCGCGAAGATCCAGTCCGGCTACCGGCTCTGCTCGGCCCCGCCGCCCAGCTCCGGCGGCATCGCACAGGGCATGATCATGGGCCTGTATGACCTTCTGAAACCGTCTGCCCGCCTCAACGCAGATCACGCGCTGCGCCTGAAGGCCTTCGTCGATGCCCAGCGCCTCGCCTATGCCGACCGCGACCATTATGTCGCCGATGCCGATTTCGTTCCCGTCCCCGTGCAGGAACTGATGAACCCGACCTATGTGCGCGCCCGCGCCGCACAGGCCTTTGCGCCCGATGGCCGCGTGTTCCCCGGCGATCCCGGGATCGTCCTCGGCGGTGAACCGCTGCGCCCGATGTGGGGCGAGGACCCCACCACGCCCGGCGCCGGCACCACGCATCTCTCGATCATCGACCTCGATGGCAACGCCGTCTCGATGACCGCAACGATCGAAGCTGCCTTCGGCTCGTCCCGCATGGCGGGCGGCTTCCTGCTCAACAATGAGCTGACCGATTTTGCGCTCACCCCGGAAGTGAACGGCAAACCCGTCGCCAACGCCCCCGCCGCCGGCAAGCGCCCGCGCTCGTCCATGTCGCCGACGATTGTCTTCGATGAGGCCGGCGACCTGTTCATGGTCACCGGTTCGCCGGGCGGCAATTCGATCATCGCCTATGTCGCCAAGACCCTTGTCGGCATCCTTGAATGGGGCTTCACCGCCGAGGAAGCGGCAGCCTTCCCGAACATCATCGCCCGCGGCAACAGCATCGGCGTGGAGATCGATGTCGAGGGCGGACCCGAAGTGGCCGAGACGCTGCGCGGGCTGGGCTATACGGTGGAGGAACGCACCGGCGAGAATTCCGGCCTGCACGTCATCGTGGTGCGCGAGATGGGCCTTGAAGGCGCCGCCGACCCCCGGCGCGAAGGCGCCGCCCTGTCGCTGCGCTGACCTGCCAATCCCCGGACCCCGCCCAATGGCCAAGCTCTACTTCTCCTACGCCGCCATGAATGCGGGCAAGTCCTCCAACCTCCTGCAGGCGGCGTATAACTACCGCGAACGGGGCATGGAGGTCCTCCTCCTGACCTCTGCCCTGTATAAGGACGACCCGGCCGGAAAGATCAGCTCACGGATTGGAATCTCGGCTGATGCAACGCTCTACACGCAGGAAACAGACCTTTTCAGCCTCATCCGCATTCACAAGGAATCCGGCCGACTCGATGCCGTCTTCGTTGACGAGGCCCAATTCCTCAGCCGCGAACAGGTCTGGCAGCTTGCCCGTGTTGCCGATCATATCGGCATTCCGGTCCTCGCCTATGGTCTGCGCACGGATTTCCGCGGCGAGCTGTTCGAGGGATCCGCTGCCCTGCTTGCCATCGCGGACGCCCTGCGCGAAGTGCGCACCATCTGCGAATGCGGCCGCAAGGCCACCATGGTCGTCCGTCTCGGCCCGGACGGAAAGGCCCTGACAGAAGGCGACCAGATCGCCATCGAAAAGGCCACCTATGTCTCCCTCTGCCGCCGGCACTGGGAAGAACGCATGGGACGCAAACGCCCTGACTGACGCGGCCAGGCCCCATTCCCGGCACAATTTTCGCAGGGATGCCCCCAAACCAGCCTGTTCTGGCCGCGTTCAGGTGCGATCCTGTACCGGCTCAGGAAAGCGATCCGGAGGCATTCATGCCGATAAGACTGAAAGAATCCCGCACCCACCTGCCGCTTGCGGCCGGAATCGCCCTGCTTGGCCTCGCGCTGATCCTCGCAGGCTCCCTCGCCACGCCGCGCGCCAGCGCTGAGACACCCCCGGCCGCGATTGAGAAAATCTAAACCGTTCATCTGACGCATTGCTTTTGCCCGCCGCCCGCGTCAACTGACGCCCGAGCAAGCGACCAGAAGGCAGTGGCATGAGCGCCGACGCATCCGCAGGACAGGCCGCACCGGCAAAGGCCAATCCCAACGGCCCGACCGAGGAAACCGTCCTTTCCGTCGAACATTACACCGACCGGCTGTTCCGGTTCCGGACAACCCGCCCGCAGAGCTTCCGCTTCCGCTCGGGCGAGTTCGTGATGATCGGCCTGCCGAAGGAAGACGGCAAACCCCTGCTGCGGGCCTATTCCGTCGCCTCCCCTGCCTGGGATGAGGAGCTGGAATTCTATTCGATCAAGGTGCCCGATGGCCCGCTGACCTCGCGCCTCCAGAAGATCCAGCCCGGCGACAAGGTGCTTCTCGGCCGCAAGCCGACCGGCACGCTCGTGCTCGACGCCCTTACCCCCGGCAAGCGGCTCTACATGTTCTCCACCGGCACCGGCTTTGCCCCCTTTGCCAGCCTCGTGCGCGATCCCGATACCTATGAGCGCTATGAACAGGTCATCGTCACCCATACCTGCCGGGATGTCGCCGAACTCACCTATTCCCGCACGCTGATCGACAGCCTGACCAGCGACCCGCTCGTGGGCGAAATGGTCGAAGGCAAGCTCACCCTCTACACATCCACGACCCGCGAGCATCATGAGCGTATGGGCCGTATCACGACGCTGATCGAGAATGGCAAGCTGTTCGCGGATCTCGGCGTCCCGCGGCTCGATCCGGCCACCGACCGCGCGATGATCTGCGGCTCCATGGAAATGATCCAGGACGTGAAGGCGCTGATGATCCAGGCCGGCCTCACCGAGGGCTCGAACGCGGCCCCGGCCGAGTTCGTCATCGAGAAAGCCTTCGCGGGCTGATCCGGCGTTTGGAAGCCGCCGCGTCAGCGGCCCGCTTTCAGCGTCTCGATTTCTGCGCGCAACTCGGCAAGCGTCTTCATCAACTCGCGGTGGCGGATCACCTCCTGCGCTTCCTGCGCGCCGATCTCGGCCTCGAGCTTTTCCTCGAATTTCTCCTCCATCTTCTCTTCGGCTTCCCGCATTGTCTCGAGCGCACTGTCCTGCAGCGCGTCGACGATCACGGCGGTGAACAGGTTCAGGATCGCCCAGACCGTGAACAGGATGAATGGGATGAAGAACACCCAGGCGAAGGGATATTCATCCAGCAGCTCGCGCATGATCTCGTTCCAGCCCTCCATGGTGAGGACCTCGAACATCGTCAGCGCCGAGGCGCCGAGCGAAGCAAAATTGTCGGTATTCTCCGACCCGCTGAACAGGTAGGTCGCCATCACCGTCGACACATAGAAGACAAGGCCCAGGATCGCGAGGATCGCCCCCATGCCCGGCAGCGCATTCAGCAGTGCCTCGGTAATCCGCCGCATCGTCGGGATCACATGCAGCAGCCGCAGGGCCCGCAGCACGCGCAGCGCCCGCAGCACCGTGAAGGCCGATCCGCCCGGGATCAGCGAAATGCCGACCACGATGAAATCGAACCAGTTCCAGCCAAGCTTGAAGAATTGCAGCCGATAGACAAACAGCTTCAGCGCAATCTCGGTAACGAACACCCAGGTGACCGCCGTATCGAACATGATCAGCGCCGTCACCAGCGGCTCCGGCAGTTCCTCCGAGTAGGTCAGGACGCCGAGCACCAGCGCGTTCGCGACGATGAGGAACATGATCGTGTCGCGGAACAGCGGCCGCTCGATGAACCCTTCGATGGCCGAATTATGTGTCGTTTCGTCGAGTGTCGCTCTCGTCATGACGTGTCCCTCTCCGCCGTGTCCGCGCGCAGACTATCCACCCCGATTGCAGGATCAAGCGCTCATCTCCGCCCCCTGCCGCGCGATTATGGCCGGTCTATGGCAGCGCCCGGTGCGGCTCGGAATGGTCCCATTCGGCCAGCAGCATCCGCAGCGTGGAGATGAAGGCCACCGGCTGATCCAGCATCACATGATGGCGCGCATGGGGGATCGACACGAACGGCACCTGATGGCCCAGCAGCGCCCGCATATAGTCGCCGACATCATCGGGCATCAGCGCGCTTTCTTCTCCCCGGATAATGGCGATCCGGCATTGCGCCGCTTTCAGCATCTCCGAGGAGTCCATGTTGGCGTCAAACCGCGTCCAGATCGACGGATCGAACTTCCAGGTCCAGCCGCCCTCGGCGCGCTTCAGGCTCCAGCGGGCGATATAGTCCAGCGCGAAGAGGTTCTCGCAGAGTTGCGGCGGCGCCAGCCGGAAGCGTGACAGCGCCGCCGTCAGGTCCGGATACACCCGGTGCGGCCGGCCGCTGCGCGAGGGACCATTGCGCGGGCGCTCGGGCGGGTTCACCGGGCTGTCAACGATCACCATGCCGGCAAAGCGGGCGCCATGCTTCGCCCCGGTCACCAGCGTCACGAAGCCGCCGAAGGAATGCGCGACAATTACCGGCTTGCGCGGCCCATCGAACAGGCCCGCATGTTCGGCGACGGCGACTTCCTCGAGCGCGAAGGTGTCCATGTCATAGGCGTCGCGCCAGTCGCTTTCGCCCATGCCGGAAAAGCTCAGCGCCGCCACATTGTAGTGCTCGGCAAAATAGGGCGCGATGAAGTCCCACCAGTGGGCATGCGCGCCATTGCCATGCACAAACAACAACCCCGGTGCCCCGCGCCTGCCCCAGCGCTGATAGGTCACCTTCGCGCCCTTCACATCCACAGAGGCTGTCTCATACGGCGCAGCGACTGCCTCCCGGAACCATCCGGGCGCGGGCGGCAGCGCGCCGCCAAACTCTGCCAGCGGCCCGCCTTCAGACGGGATCTCCGGCGGCTGGTCGCGAACGATCGGATGTGTCGGCTCTGTCATGCGGGCCCTCCCTCTCCCCGGTTTGACGTCAACCGGCAGGCACAGCAACCCCTTCCCCAAAGTCTGCGGCAGACATGAAAAGGCCGGCAGGTCGCCCCGCCGGCCTTTCGAAACGACCGCGAAGGGCGGATCAGTATTTCACGGCGCAGCCATACGGCGTCGTCACCGGGTTCGAGACCGGCTTGCCTTCGGCCAGTTCGGCGAGTGCGATGCTGACATAATTGTCGGCGCCTGCGATATCGGCGACGCGCGAGGAGCGCACCGAGTCGATGGCGCCGTCATACACCAGCTGGCCTTCCGGCGTGATGATGAACATGTGCGGGGTCGTCTTGGCATCATAGAGGCGGCCGATGGTGCCCGCTGCGTCGAGGATCACATGAGCCGGCGCGGCCCCGCGCGAGGCAGTCAGCTCATTGGCCCGCTCCGGGCTGACATGGCCCTGCTCGCCGGCCCGCGAGGAGATCACCGACAGCCAGACGATGTCATTCTCCGCCGCCTGCTTCTGCAGCGTCTGCATGTTCGAGGGCGGCGAGGTGTAATGCTTCACCACGAACGGGCAGTCATGATTGGTCCATTCGAGGATCACGGTCTTGCCGGCGAAATCCGACAGCGACACCGTCTCGCCGTTCGAGGTCACGCCCGTGAAGGCGGGCGCCGGCTGGCCGATCACGGCCGCAGGCGTCGAGGCTTCGGCCGTGGACGCGATCAGCGCTCCGGCGGTCAGGGCAACCGCGGCAGCCATTCCGGCGGCGAGGCTGAGGTGGCGGCGTGTAATCATCGTCATCTCCTGTCTTGTCGTCTGTAGGCGGGCGCGCGGCCCTGTCCTGAGTTATAGCCCTGATGGCCCTACCGGCCAGTCAAAAGTCCGAGAACAAGGTCCTGGCTGAGCAGTTCCGGCAGGATCTGCGGCTCGCTCTCCCCGGCAGGATACCAGAGATACATCGGTACACCGGCCCGGCCGCGCCGCTGCAGTTCGGCGGCGATCACCGGATCCTTCTGGGTGAAGTCCGCCACAAGGAAGGCAACATCCGCCGCCTCGAAGGCCTCGCGCACGCGCCGCGTCTTGAGCGTCGTCATCTTGTTGACCTGGCAGCTTGCGCACCAGCTCGCCGTGAAGTCCACGAAGACGGGACGGCCCTCGGCAATCAGGCTGTCGACCAGCTCGGGGCTCCAGGCGGCTTCGCCATAGCTGCCGTCAAACAAGGCCTCGCCGCTGCCCGCCACGGCTGGGGCCGGCACGTTCGCCTGCATCGCCGGATAAATAAACCCCGCCGCGAGCGCGACTGCGGCCACTGCCCGGCGCACGCCACCGCCCTGCCGCGCCAGCCAGACCGCGAAGACCAGCGCCGTCGCCCCGGCAACGGTCCAGCCCGCCGCCGCCGCACCGGCGAGGCTCACCAGCACCGACAGCAGCCAGGCCGCCGTCAGGAACATCGGGAAGGCAAAGGCCTGCTTCAGCGTTTCCATCCAGGACCCCGGCTTTGGCAGTAGCCGGTGAAGGCCCGGCACGAAGCTCAAGATCAGGAAAGGCAGCGCCATGCCAAGGCCCATCGCGAAGAATACGGCAATCACCGCCGGCGCCGGCTGGGTCATCACCGCGCCCAGCGCCACGGCCAGGAACGGCCCGACACAGGGCGCGCCCACGACCGCCGCAAGCACGCCGGTAAAGAAGGCGCCCATCGCCCCGCCCCGGCTCGCCAGGCCCGATCCGGTATTCTGGATCGACAGGCCAAGCTCAAAGAAACCCATAAGCCAAAGGCCAACGGCAAACATCACCAGTGTCAGGATCGCCACGGTCGGCGCGTTCTGCATCTGGAAGCCAAGCGTGAGGGCCTCTGCCGGCGTGCGGATCGCGAGGATCACCCCGGCCAGCGCCAGGAACGAGACAATCACCCCGGCTGTGTACCAAAGCCCGTGCGCACGCACTTCGCCGGCATGTCCGGTGGCGGCGGCCTGCACCATGCCGATGGCTTTCATCGACAGGACGGGCAGAACGCACGGCATCAGGTTGAGGATCACCCCGCCCAGCAAGGCAAGGCCGGCCAGCACCATCAGATGGCCAAGGCCGATCACCTCCGGCGCCAGGGCTGCACGGGCGGGCACGACGTCCGTATCGTCCGTGCCGGGGAAAACCGCGCCCTGCGCAGCGAAAATCTCGAAACCAACCGGCTCGGCGCCCGGCGCGTCCACGCGGATCACCCCGGCCAGCGTCTCCGGCACCATGCCGGACCGGCTGGGGGTCAGCCGCAGGCTCGCGCCTTCAGGGCCAACCCGCTGCGGCTGGGCGGCCACATGGCGGATCTCGTGCTGGAACGGGAAATACCGGATCTGCGCGCCATCCGGAAAGCCGCCCGGCAGCTTCAGGCTGAGCGTCCAGGGCGCTTCCGAGGCATCAAACGCAGCCTCCCCCGCAAACGCGGTGGGCACTTTCTGGATCCATTCGCCGATCAGCCCGCCGCCAGCGGCATCCTCCCGCGCAGGCCCGACCGGCAGGATAAGGCTGACAAAGGCCGTTTCCGGAATGCAGATCGTCTCGCAGATCAGATAATCCGCTTCAACATCGAGACGGAACGTACCGGTTGCATCCTGCGGGACGGTAATCGGGAAAGGCAGGACAACCCGGCGCGTATAGCCATAGTCCATGATCTGGTCTTCTGCGACGAGGAGCAGTTCCGGCAGAGGCCACAGAAACTCGCCGATCGCATCGGCTGGAACGCTGGACGTCTCCTCGACAATCAGGCGCGGCGGCAGGCCGGCATCGCCGGCATTCTGCCAGTAGACGTGCCAGCCGGGCTGCATGTCCATCTGCATCGCGGCATAGAACGTCATCCCAGGGGCGACCTGTGCCTGGTCCGCCACCAGTTGCACGTCTGCGCGCGGCTCCCCGCCGAGCTGCGCCATGGCGGGGGCCGTTGCAGCGAGGCTCAATCCGGTAACGAGACCCAGAACCCGGGCCAGCTTGCGCAGCAATGACGTCATGCAGCCTCGCTCCCTCAGCAGGTTTTACACCGGCGTGATATGCCGCCTTAGCCCCGCCGGGGGAAGGCCTGCTCGCCCATTCGTGAGCGCGCCGGCTGCACAAAGCCCTGTTGCGCAAACGAAAACGGCCCTTCCCGCTCGGGAAGGGCCGCTTCAGCTTGCCCGGTCAGGCAATCCTGAGTTCAGGCAGCAGCGAGGCCCGGAGGCGGCGTACGCACGGCGCGCTGCACAACTTTCGGCCAGTTCAGCAGGGACACGAGATGCGCATAGCAGGCACCGAGGGCGCCATTGTTGCGCAGCTCGATATACTTTTCTTCCGACAGCGTATTGAGCCGTTCTTCGGAGATCGCCCAGTAATCGGCAATCTTCTGCGGCGGGCCAGCTTCGTTGCCTTGCTCATCGCGCGGCTGGAAGGTCACCGATTTCTGCTCGAACAGGTCCATGCCGCGGATCATGTTCACGAAATCGACTGTGGCGCGGCGCTGGCGTTCGAACTCCTTGCAGAATTCGATAGCGTCGGTGGTGAACTGGCTCGGCTGGCCATTCTCGAAGAAGGCCACGTCCGGCTGGTTCGACACCATCGGTGCTGCGCGGTCGACGCAGAGCAGCAGGCGGTCGGAGCCGTCATCCGCCGCGAAAACGAAGGGATACCGGCGCACGAAGGCCGGCACGTAATGGTCTTCAAGCACGAAGCCATTGTCGTCGACATAGAGGTTCTGGCCCTGGCGAACGCCCAT
Source organism: Hyphomonas sp. (assembly GCF_046313735.1). Taxonomy (GTDB): domain Bacteria; phylum Pseudomonadota; class Alphaproteobacteria; order Caulobacterales; family Hyphomonadaceae; genus Hyphomonas. The sequence goes on along the minus strand of NZ_JBKBXW010000011.1, from coordinate 11,375 downwards.
GACCACGACCGGGGTGCGGTCATCACCGACGAAGATCACCGGATAGGAAGCCGCGCAGACGCCAAATTCGGTCACTGTGACCGGCACGGCATGGGCCTCGCGCAGGAAGGCGAAGGGCTGGGCGATCTGCTTCACGCCAAGTCCGCCATGTTCCTCGACCGAGAGCGGCTGGGGATTTTTGTAGAACAGGACCTGTCCGGTCAGGGCCGGTTGTCCACCGGGCGGGGGTGTCGTCGTCACGATGCAGGGCTCCTCGCAAGTTTGGCGGTTCACTAACGGAAATATACTATGGCCACAACTCCCGAAACCGGCTCAATTGCAGTGGGAAGCGAGTAAAAAGTTGTCATGAAAACTGTGCCAGCCAACCGGCTCCCGCGGCGCCTGACAGCAGGCCTTGGTGCCGCGCTGATGATGCTCGGCGTCCTCGCGGCCTGTTCCGGCGGCGCCGACCCGGAAGGCACGCCCCGCCGGATCGCCCGGGAGATCGAACGGACACTGACGACGGTTGCCCAGAACGAGATCGCGCGCGATCCGGAGCTCGCCACCCGGCTGGGCGTGCCCGAGGACGCCGCCGGATTTGGCTACAACCGCCTGCTGACCGACCGGTCGCAGGCCGCCTTCGAGCGCGCCCGCCTCTCCCGGCTGGAGACGCGCGACCTGCTGGTCCGCGTGCCCCGCCCGGCGCGGGGCAGCGCCCTTGCCCGCCATCTCGACACGCTGATCGCCGCGCATGAAACGGCCGAGACCCTGTTCATCAAAGGCCACGGCGCTGCCGCGCTCGGCGAAGCCTACCCTTACGCCGCTGACCATCTGCGCGGGGCCTATATCGACGTCCCGGTCCTGCTTGCCCAGCATCATCCGATGCGCACCCCGGCGGACGCCCGCGCCTATGCCGCCCGCATGGCACAGTTTGCCGACGCCATCGAGGATGAGCGCCGCCGGCTGGAGGCCGATGCCCGCGCCGGCATCGTACCGCCCGGCCCTGTGCTGCGCCGGATGATCACCGCAGCCTCCGCTGCGGCCGCAGAGCCTCCCGCCCTCAGCCAGGCCGTAACGGCTTTCGACAATCTCGCCCCCGGCATCCAGGGCCTTGATCCGGCCGAACGCGCGGCCCTCAGCGCCGAGATCCGCCGCCTCGCCGCTGCCGAGGTCCAGCCAGCGCTGGAACAGTTCGCAGCCAGCCTGAACGAACTCGCGAACACCGCGCCGGAACTGCCGGGAATCTGGCAATTGCCGGAGGGCGAGGCCTATTACGCCGCTTCGCTGCGCGCCTGGACGTCCGACGCCGCCTCCCCTGCCGGGCTGCATGAACGCGGACGGCGCGAGACGGACGCCCTGCTTGCCGACCTTGACCGCGCCCTCGCCGGCATCGGCCTGACCGAGGGCACGCCCGGTGCGCGCCTTGCCCTACTGGCTGCCCGCCCCGGCGAAACCCTTCCGGACACGGAAGAAGGCCGCGCCGAGCTGATGGACCGGATTGCAACGCATGCCGCCCGCGCCGGCGCCCGCCTTTCCCTGGCCTTCGAAACTGCGCCCACGGCCTCGCCGGTCATCCGGCCTGCCGACAGGGGCGCCGCGACCCCGCCCGCGCGTGCCCGCTATGTGCCCGAGCCAGCCGATGGCAGTGCGCCCGCGACGCTGGTTCTGGACCTCTCCCGCATGGCCGACTGGCCGGACTACCGCCTCGCCGCCACGGCGTTCGAAACCACCCTGCCCGGCCGGCACGTCTCCGCCACCGCCGCGCGCGAGGCCCGCCTGCCGCTCGCCCGCCAGCTTGTTCCGGATACAGCCTTTTCCGATGGCTGGGCCGCCTATGCGCAGACCCTTGCCGACGAGATCGGTCTTTATGCGGAGGATCCTGTGAGCCGCATCGGCTATCTCCAGGCCCGGCTGATTCATGCCGCACGCCTCGTCGCCGATACCGGGATCCACCAGGAGCGCTGGAGCCGGGATCAGGCCATCGACTGGTTCAGCGCAACAACCGGCATCAGTCCGGCCATCGCCGCAGACGAGGTGGACCGGATGACCGTCTGGCCCGGGCGCGCCGCTGCAGGCTGGCTCGGCCGCAGCCGGATTCTCGACCTGCGCGAACGCGCCATCCGCGTGCTCGGGCCCCGTTTCGACCAGAAAGGCTTCCACCGGGTAATCCTCGCCCCCGGCCCGCGCCCGCTGGCGATGGTCGAGGACGAGGTGACCCGCTGGTTCACTGCCCAGATCAACTGATGCGCGGCCTTGCAGCCGGACGCGGCTGGACGACCCGCTGTACCCTTACGGGCAGCACCGTCACGCCGCCATCCGCACCGGCGCCTGCGGCGCCCGGCAGACCGGCGTGAACCCGGCCTCGAGGTCAGCGACCATCGCGCGCCGCGCGCCGCCATCAAACTCCATCGCCACGAACACCGCGCTTGCGCCAAACCGTTCGGCCTCGGCCAGCGCCCAGATCGGCTGGATGTCATGCGGCCGGCCGGTGAGCTCCATCACCCGGAACACCCGCCATCCGCAGGCTTCCTGCCCGGCGAAAATCACCACACCCGCATTGCGGGCCCAGGGCGAGTCTGCCGCCACGCGCTGGAAGCGCCAGGCCTTGCCCGATTGACCGCGAAAGCTCACTTGACCGATCATGTCCCTGCTCCGTTCCGATGAGCAAGTTCATATAATGTTCCGGTAAAGTTCGCAAGAAGTTTTTGGTAAACAAAGGGTTAAGGCGCATGGAAAAGTCTTAAAGCGGCGTTCCGAAAAGTGGGAACCGGTTTTCGGAAAAACGCCGCGACAATTCAAAAACCTGGAACATCGGGCTGATTCTGTGAATCAGCCCGGTCCTCTAACGAACGATGCTGAAACGCCGCGTCTCAAACACGCGCAGCACCTGTTTCAGCTCGCGGCCCCGGCGCAGCACCTGCCCCGCCGATCCGTACACGGCATACTGGCCTTGCCGGTTTGCCAGCGCCGGTTCCTTTTCGATTCGCCAGGTCGGGCTTTCGGCATGACGGCGGAAAATCGCGAAGGTCGCCACTTCCTTATCCATGCCGATGGCATAGTCGCGCGCCTCGCCCGCAATCACGAGCCGTCCGTATACGTCAAGGATGGGTTGAAGCTCGGCCTTCTGGAAGGCGACGACCGGGTCGGGAAGCGATTTCCTGTGGATCGATTCAGTCATTAGGATTACAGTTTCGTCACAGGTTGCCGCCCGCGTCCAGCCCTCTCCTGAGCTAACGCAGATTTAATCCCCCGGACACCGTTTCACCGCATTTCAGCCTTGCCCGCGCCGCACGCGGACTCCATCTTCACCGTGTCGGACGGAGGACAAAGGCAAGCGCCCCGGACCCATCAGCCCCCCCAGCCCCCTGGGGTGTTTGAAGCGCCGCCGTCCGACACTCCCCTCCCCAATTCAGGTTTGCGCACACAGGCTGAGCCTGTAGCCGCCATGCCAGCCCGCGCCGGTATTCAGGATTTCTGCGGCAACCGGTCCAGCAGCGGTTTCAGCACCTGCCCCGCCGTGCGCCCGATGCCCGAGGCATGCGCAAGGCGCCGCTCGATGAAGGCCTCAAGGTCCTCCGGGGCCGGACGGTCCACCCAATAGAGCACGATCGCCGGCAGCACACCCGCCAGCAGCCCCCGCTTCGAATAGCGGTTGTAATCCTGCGAGGTATCCCCCGCAGCGGTCCAGACGAGATCGGCCACTTTCCAGGCCCGCTCCAGCGCCGGGCCCGCGCCCCAGGGCAGGAACCCCCGGCTCGCCGCCCGCCGTACAGCCTCCTGATGCGGCTCCAGCTCGGTGAGCCAGGCCAGCACGCCGCGCTTGACCTTGTCCGGCACCCGCAGGCCCGAGAAGTCCTCTTGCTCCAGCGCAGCTCTCGCCCGCTCGCCGGCCATGTCGAAAAAGCCCTCGATCAGGTCGATCACGCCGCGCGGGGCGGCCAGCGCCTGTTCCCCCTCGCTGAGGCCGGCCTGCCGGGCGGCTGCGGCCGCGGCGCCCTCGGTCCAGCCCTCCATCGCCACCTCGGGCAGGAGCGCCTCCAGCCAGCGCCGGCGCAGCAGGGTCGAAGGAGGCTCAGTCATGTGTCGAATCCCGCCAAACAGGGCTTGGCCAAGCCCCTCAGCCCGTGATATAGGCGCCGCTTCTTGGGCTGTCAGGCCTGAAATCAATGAATTCACCGGGCACGTGCCGCCCGTCCGAACCCGATGGAGAAGTCCCATAGTACAGATCGTCGTCCGCGATAACAATGTCGAGCAAGCCCTGCGCGCGCTGAAGAAGAAGATGCAGCGCGAAGGCCTGTTCCGGGAAATGAAGGCCCGTCAGCACTTCGAGAAGCCTTCCGAGAAGAAAGCCCGCCAGCGCGCCGAAGCCGTGCGCCGGGCCCGCAAGCTCGCCCGCAAACGCGCCCAGCGCGAAGGCATCGTGTAAGCCCTCACCGGCTTTCCGGACCGATCAGACCAAAAACCCCGCCAGAGCAATCTGGCGGGGTTTTCCGTTTGTCTTCTGCGTAGCTGCGTCTCACCCGCCAAGGGTTTCCTGCCCCAGTTCTTTGAAGACTTCCCGCAGCACGTCCTCCAGTGGGCGCGCGCCGTCTTCCAGATGGAACCGGTCGAGCGCCGCCCGGAAAGTCGCCAGCGACACCATCGCGACCAGTTTCAGCGCCGGCTCCCGCTCCGGCTCCGGCCAGCGCTCCCTCAGGGCGGCGAGCATGGATTTCTCCCGCTCGATATAGAATGTCTGCTTGCGCGCCTGCACCGCTTCGCTTGCCCGCATCAGCTTGTCCACCACGCGCAGTTCATCCGGCTTGTAGCGGGACGCCAGCACGCACAGCGCATCCCTTGCTGCCTCCAGCGGGCGCCGGTCCATCGGCACCTGCCGCATCACCGGCGCGAAATCATTGTCCGCGCTCGCCTGCAGCGACAGGAGGATGTCGTCCTTTGATTTGAAATAATGAAAGAACGTCCGCCGCGAGATCCCGGCCTCGTCGGCAATCTCGTCCAGTGTCGTGGCGTCATATCCCCTCTGAGCAAATAGCCGGATGCCCGCCTCGCGGATACGCGCTGCCGTCTCGAGACGCTTTCGCTCCCGCAGGCCGCCGCCCGGATCACTATTTTCCTTCAAGCCGAAAATTTCCCTTGGTGCAAAATTGCACTTAGTGTATTAGGAATATTACACCAAGTGCAAAACCAAGGATAGCCACTCAATGAAAAACTGGTCGACCCCCGACATTCCCTCCCAGCGCGGCCGCACTGCGGTCATCACCGGCACCGGCGGCATCGGCTTTGAAGCGGCGCTCGCCCTCGCCCATGCCGGCGGCGAAATCATCCTGGCCGGCCGCAACGCGCAAAAAGGCGCCGAAGCTGTCAGCCGCATCCTGGAGGGCGCCTCCCGCGCCGATATCCGCTTCGAGCAGGTTGACCTCGCCGACCTCTCCTCCGTCGCCGCCTTTGCCGCGCGCCTTCATCGCCAGACCGGCCACCTCGACCTGCTGATCAACAATGCCGGCGTGATGACGCCGAAAACCCGGATCGAAACTGCCGACGGGCTCGAGCTTCAGTTCGGCACCAACTATCTCGGCCATTTTGCCCTGACCGCGCACCTGCTGCCGCTGCTGAAACAGGGCCGCGCGCCCCGCATCGTCACCGTCTCCAGCATCGCCGCGCGCGAGGGCCGGATCGACTTCGACAATCTGCACGCCGAGCGCGCCTACAGCCCGGTGCCCATTTACGCCCAGTCGAAGCTCGCCTGTCTGATCTTCGCGCTCGAACTCCAGCGGCGCAGCGATGCGCAGGGCTGGGGTCTCACCAGCCTTGCCGCCCATCCCGGCGTCTCGCGCACGGACCTCCTGCCCAACGCGCCCGGCGGGGCCGGTTTCCTTCCGCTGCTGCTGCGGCCCCTGTTCCAGCCAGCCTGGAAAGGCGCGCTGCCGATCCTCTTTGCCGCGACCGCGCCCGAAGCAAAGCCCGGCGGCTATTATGGCTGCAGCCATATGGCCGAAACCCGCGGCTTTCCCGCCCCGGCCCGGATACCGGCGAAGGCGCAGGACGAAGGCTCCGCCCACCGCCTGTGGGCCACATCCGAAGCCCTCACCGGCGTCACCTTCAATGGCGCGCGCCCACCGGCCCTCCTGCCCGCCTGACCCACAAGCGCAGTTTCCTCCCCCTGCCCGAACCTGAAAGACAAGGACCTATGCCAGACATCGATCCCTCCCGCCGCACCTTCATGGCGCTCGCCGCGGCTGCTGCCGCCCCCGCCGCGCTTGCCGGAACAGCCCAGGCCGGCGAGCGCTCCGCCCGCCCCGGCGCTGGCCGCGCCGCCCTCGTCACTGGCTCGTCCCGCGGCATCGGCGCGGCCACCGCCCGCCGCCTCGCCCGCGATGGCTACGCCGTCACCGTCAACTGCCTTGTCAACACCCACCTTGCCGCCGAAGTTGTCGCCGAAATCGAGGCCGAAGGCGGCCGTGCCATCTGGAAACAGGCCGACGTCGCCGACCCTGCCGCCGTCAAGGCCCTGTTCGATGCCAATGATGACGCCTTCGGCGGCGTCGATGTCGTCATCAGCAATGCCGGCATCATGAACATGGCCCCCTTCGCCATGATGACCGACGAGGCCTTCGACCGGATGATCGCAACCAACATCAAGGGCGGCTTCAACGTGCTGCGCGAGGCTGCCCGCCGCACCCGCGATGGCGGGCGGATCATCAGCCTCAGCTCCTCTTCGGTCCTCGCGAAACACCCGACCCATGGCGCCTATGCCGCCACCAAGGCAGCGCAGGAAATGTTCTCCGGCTGCCTCGCCAAGGAACTCGGCGGGCGCCGCATCTCGGTCAACGCCCTCGCGCCCGGCCCGACCAACACGCTGCTGTTCCAGGCCCCGCCGGAGCTGCGCGCCCAGGCCGCCCAGCGCATTCCCTACGGCCGCATCGGCGAGCCCGAAGACATCGCCAACGCCATCGCCGCGCTGTGCGCAACGGACGGCGAATGGATCAACGGCCAGCTCGTCTTCGCCAATGGCGGCTTCACCTGAGCCGGCACTTCATCCGCCAACGGAGCATACACCCCTGCCCCATATGCTCCGCCCCCGGATACCCCCGCCAGAGCCATCTGGCGGGGTTTTTTTGAGCGGTAGCAGGATCAGCCCTACTCCGCCGGCGCTTCCTTCGGCTTGCCGCCAAGCCCCACCGCCCGCTTCAGCATCCCGCCAAGTTCGCCGATGCCCGCGCCGTGCACGGCGCCGGCGCGGTAGACCTTGGTGGAGCCCCAGACGACCAGCGCCGTCACCGCCACCATCATCCCCATCTGCGCGATCACTTCCCACATCGGCGGGTCATGCGGCATCCTGAGGATCAGCAGGAACGGCGTGAACAGCGGAATCCAGGACGTGATATCCACGATGGGCGAGCCCGGATCCTGGAACGCCACGAAGATCGCGAACATCGGCAGCATCAGGAGGATCATGATCGGCGAGAGCAGTGTCTGCGCCTCCTGGATCGTGTCACAGAGCGAGCCGAGCGCCATGAAGATCGTGCCATAGAGGATGTAGCCGAGCACGAAGCTGATCAGCCCCGGCAGGATCAGGCCCGGATCGGTCGCCGCCGCAATGAAGGGACGGATCATCTCCATTGCCCCCGGCACCTGGCTCGCGGTGATCACCGATCCGATCGCCCCGAACAGCGTCCAGGAAAGGATCATCGTCGTCGTCACCGCAAACACCGCCAGCATCTTGCCTGCCAGCAGTTGCGGCAGCTTCACCGAGGTCAGCAGCGTATCAAAGATCTTGTTGGAGCGTTCCTCGATCGTGCCCATGAGCAGGTACTGGATGATCGAGAAGATCATCAGCCAGAGGAAATAGGCGAGCGCCCCGGCCACAATCGCAGGCGCGCGGTCTGCCACGGTCACCTCCGCGCCGCTTTCGCCGGCCTGCGTCGCCTGCAGGCGGAAGGCCGGCACGGCCAGCGCCGTCTCATCCGCTGCGCGTAGGAAATCGGGGCTGAGCCCGGCGGCCGCCAGCGCCTCGCGCCGGCCCATATCGCGCATCGCGGCTTCGGCGGCGCGGCGCAGCGTGTCGACATTGACGTCATTGCTCCAGTATTCGAGCTGGCTGCCATCCTCTGACAGGATGAACACCGCAAACAGGCCCCGGTCGCCCGCCGGTCCGGGCACAGTCCGGTCTCCGGTCAGGTAAGGCCGCAGTTCCTCCAGCGTGCGGGCCGGTGCAGGCACCTCGATGAAGCGCCGCGTGGCGGCGGTATCGGCAAGCTGTTCCTCCGCCTCGGCGAGCGGAATGTTCATCTGCGCGGCAAGGGCGGCTGCCTCCTCGGCGGCGGCCCGGCTGCGGCGCTGGAACTCCGCATCGATGGCATCGGCATAGACGCGCGAGGGCTCCACCACCGCATAATACCGCACAGGCGAGGACGCTGCCGCGAAATACCCAAAGCTCGCCCCGATCATGAGGAACAGCGGCACGGCGGCGAGGCTCAGCCAGAAGCCCCAGGCCTTCACATAGCCAAGATAATCGCGCCGGAAGATCAGGAAGATGTTGCGCATCGGACGGTCTCCTCAACCGGCGCGGCGGGCGCCGCCTGTGTCACGGAAGCGGCCTCCGCCTCCCCCACCAGCGAAACGAACACATCCCGCAGCCGGGCTTCCTCCGGCTGGAACCCCATCACCGGCGCGCCGGCCTCCAGCACTGCCCGCAGCGCATCCTGCGCGCCGCGCCCCGGCCCGAGCGTCACCCGCCAGGCTTCGCCCGGCCCCTTGTCGGCCGCCCGGTGTGCCTCAAACCCTTTCGGGCGCAGCGCTGCGGCCAGGTCAAACCCCGGCTCCACCGAAATCCGCGCGCCCCGGCCCAGCGTGCCATAGGCATCTTCCAGCGTGCCATCGAACACCTTGCGCCCCCGCGCCATCATCACGATCCGGTCGCAAAGGCGCTCGGCATGTTCCATCACATGGGTCGAGAACAGGATCGTCGCCCCGCGCTCATGCTCGGCGCGGATCAGGTCTTCCAGCGTCTGCTGGTTCATCGGGTCGAGGCCGGAGAAGGGCTCGTCCAGGATCAGGAAATCCGGCCGGTGCGCGAGGGTGGAGAGGATCTGCACCTTCTGCGCCATGCCCTTGGAGAGTTTCGAAATCCGCGACAGCCGGAACTTGCCGAGGCCTGTCGTCTCAAGCAGCTCATCCGCCCGCGCGCGCGCCTCGGCGGCCTTCAGCCCCTTCAGCCGCGCAAAATGCACAATCGTGTCGCGCGCCGTCATCTTCTTGTAGAGGCCGCGCTCTTCGGGAAGGAAGCCGACCCGGTGCAGGTTGCGGATTTCCGGCCGGCTGCCGAACAGGCGCACCTCGCCTTCATCGGGCGCCATCACACCCAGCGCCATGCGCAGGCTGGTCGACTTGCCCGCGCCATTGGGGCCAAGGAAGCCGATGATCTGCCCGGCGGGCACCTCGAAGCTGAGCTGGCTGACGGCGGTGAACCCGCCGAAGCGTTTCGTGGCGCGGTCAAGAACGAGTGGCGCGTCGGTCAAGAGCGGCTTCCTTCTGCGGCTGGGACTTCCGAGACTTTAGCGTTTTTCGATAAAGTTCAAGGGGTATGCCGAAGAACGGGTTCAGGCGGGGTTAAACCCGCCCGTCAAACTGGCCGCGATGGGCCGGAATGTCAGAGAATCGCGCCGAACAGCCAGATGAAAGCCTGCACGATCAGCGCCAGCACCACCATCACGACCACGGTCGCCATCCAGCGCCCGCCGAGGTTCATGAACAGGCCGCCGCCGATGCCCAGCACCGCCATCAGACCAAGGGCCACTGCCCAGTGCATCCCGATGGCAAGGGCCAACGTCGCATAGCCGACAATCATGGTGACGATCAGCGTGCCCCAGACGCTGCCGGTCATGAAACCGTCCCAGGTCGCTTTCTGATCTGCGATGTTCATTTCGCCGCGATGATAGTCCTGGCTCGCCATGAGGCCCTCCGCGTCCCGGTATGTCTGTCTGATGCCGCCTTCTAACCAAGCCACTCGCCCGGTTCAAGCGCGGCAAAGCGCGCGGGCGGGCGCGTCAGTTCAGCTGCTCGCGCCGGCGGGCCGCCTTCGGCTTTTTCGGCGCAAACGGGGCAGGCAGCGGCATCGCCGGGATGCCTTCCTCGGCGAGGGCCTCGCGCTCTTCGGGGGTTGCCTCGCCCCAGATCGGGCGGTCTTCCTGCTCGCCATAGAACATGGCGCGCGCTTCCTCGGCAAAGTCCCCGCCGACATAATCCACATTGCCCGCAATATGCTCGCGCACCCGCCGCGCAATCTCGCGCGCGATCACTTCAGGGTCCGGCTGTTGGGGCAGCGCCTTGTCTGAGGGGCGCACGGCCGGGGCCATGATCTGCTTGGCAATCTCGCGGCTGCCGCATTCCGGGCAGTCGATCTGGCGCTTTGCTGCCAGCCGGTCGAAGGCGCCGGAATTGGCAAACCAGCCCTCGAACCCGTGATCGCAGGTCTCGCAGACGAGCGCGTAGAGGATCATCCGAGTCCTCCGCCTCAGCCCGCCGCCGCCAGCAGCCGGTGCAGCTCGCCCTTGCGGTCGAGCGCCAGCATGTCATCGCAGCCGCCGATATGCTGCTCGCCGACGAAGATCTGAGGGAACGTACGGCCACCGCCGGAGCGCCGGGTCATTTCCTCGCGCAGCGCCGGGTCCATGCCGGCATCAATCTCGTGGAGCTCGACGCCTTTGTCTTTCAGCACCTGCACCGCCCGGGTGCAGTAGGGGCAGAATGCGCGGGTGTAGATCGTGACCTTCGCCATCTGGCGAATCCTTTCCGTTGAGGACTTGCCGCAGCACTGTCGCCGGCGGCTGTTACAGAACCGTTATATGGTGACATCCGTTGCGCGAACAACGCGCGCTAGCACCAGCACGCTGATCTGCCGCGCTCCTGCCTGTTTCAGGGCGCGCGTGCACGCCCCCAGTGTCGCCCCGGTCGTCAGCACATCATCCACCAGCACGACATGTGCTCCGCGGATGCGGCCTGCCCGGCTGCGGCGCACGGCAAACGCGCCGGTCACATTCCGCCGCCGCGCCCGCGCTGACAGGCCTGCCTGGCTGGGCGTGCGGCGCGTCCGCACAAGCGCATCGACCGAGACCGCGAGCCCGGCCTGCCGCCCAACGGCCTGCGCCAGCCAGGCGGACTGGTTGTACCCACGCATCACCAGCCGGGTGTAATGCAGCGGCACCGGCACCAGCAGGTCAGCGTCGGCCAGCACAGCCTCGCCCGCCTGCCGCATCCAGCCCGCCAGCAAGTCCAGATGGTCCCGCCGGCCGGCATGTTTCAGGTCCAGCACCGGGATGCGCGAAACATCGTCATATTCGAGCGCCGCGCGCGCCCGGTCCCAGCGCGGGGGCCGGGCGGTGCAGGCGGCGCAGACC
>NZ_JBKBXW010000010.1:0-103965 GCF_046313735.1 Hyphomonas sp. | reverse complement strand
CATCGAGATGGGCTTCGGCGATGGCGAGCAGGCCTTCGGGCGTGCGCTGGAAGCTGTGGCGGGCAAGCTCGGTGGTCTCGGCTAGGCGGGCCTCGGAGGTTTCGAGCTTCACCGTCCAGCCGGCGAGGGCTTCGCGGGCCTGCGCGGCGGCGGCAAAGGCGCGGCGGGCGGCGGCATCGGCTTCGCGGATGGCGGCCTCCTTGACGGCTAGGGCATCGGCAGCGGCCTTGCGTTCGGTTTCCAGCTGGTCGAGTTCGGCGGAGAGGCCGTCGATTTCCTCAGTCAGTGCCTGCGGGCGTTCGCGCGCGGTCATCGCGGCGGCGGCAAGGTCGCCCCGGCGCTCTTCAAGGGCGGCGAGGCGGGCGGCGGACTGGCCGGCGCGCGCGGTCCAGCTGGTGATGTCTTCAGCGAGGGACGCGCGGCGGGCGGCGAGCTGTTCCTGCTGGCGGGTGAGGTCCGACAGGCGCCCGCGCGATTCGGTTTCGGCGAAGCGGGCGGCGGCGACGGTTTCGCGGGCCGCGGCGAGGGCAGCGTCGAGGGCGGCTTCCTCCTCGGCGGCGACAGGTTCGGCGAAGCTGAGGGTTTCGGTGATCGCGGCGAGTTCGGCTTCGGCGCGGGCGAGGGCGCCGCTGCCCGCCTCGCGGCGCAGGGCCGCGCGTTCGGAGGCCTGGGTCTCCTCGGCAGCTTTGGCGCGGGCATCGCTGAGGGTGCGCTGGGCCGGGCCTGTCAGCTGGCGCACATGGCGGAGGGATTCTTCTGCCGTAAGGCGCGCATTGCGGGCAGCTTCGAGGGCGTCGGAGGTAGCGGCGAGTTCCTCCTGCCGGGCGGCAAGGTCGCGGCGGGCGGCGTCGAGGCGGGCCTGCTGCTCCAGGCGGGCAGCGGCGCTGACAGGGGCTTCTGGCGTGCGGGTGAACCCGTCCCAGCGCCAGAGATGGCCGTCGCGCGAGACAAGCCGCTGACCGGGCTGGAGCGAGGCCATCAGGCGCGGGCCATCCTCAGGGCTGACGAGGCCGCAGAGGGCAAGGCGGGCGGCAAGTTCGCCGGGCGCTTCGGCATAGGCGGATAGGGGCTCGGTGCCTTCGGGCAGCGGGATGGGGGCGACATCGGCCCCGCCCCAGTAGAGCGCGGCCTGACGGTCGGTGGAGGCGGTGATGTCGTCGCCAAGGGCGGCGGCGACGGCTTTTTCATAGCCCTCGCTTGTGCGGATACGCTCGACGACCGGCGGGGCTGTGGTGGCGGTGTCGCTGCGGCGCAGGAGCCTTTCGAGGCCGGCGATTTCGGCTTCAAGGGCTTTGACGGCATGGCTGGCGGCGTCGAAGGGGATCTGGGCTTCGGCTTCGGCGGCACGCAGGCGGAGGATGTCGGCTTCGGCGAGTTCGACCGCGCGTTCGGCTTCCTGCAGGGCGGCTTCCGCTTCGGCCTCGGCATTGCGGGCCTGGCGCACGCGCAGCAGCTGGATGGCCGTGTCCTCAAGGCCGGTCATTTCGGCGCGCAGGCGCTCGATCTCGGCGGTGAGCTGGGACTGGCGGCGCTGCTGGCGGCTGGCGGCTTCTTCAGCGGCGCGGCGGCGGGCGCGCAGGTCTGCGAGACGGGACTGGGCTTCGTCGGCAGCGGATTCGGCGGCGGTGAGGCGGGTGCGCGCTTCGGCGAGGGCGGTTTCGGCTTCTGTGGTGGCGGAGGCAAGCGAGGTGTCGCCGCTGGCGGGCAGCTCGGCGAGGGCCGATTCGGCGCGGGCGAGGGCAGCGGCGGCTTCGGCCTCAAGGGCGCGCTCGCGCGCGAGGTCTTCCTCGATGCGGGCGGCTTCGGCGGAAAGGCGGGCTTCCTGATCGGACGCGATACGGCGCTCGGTATCGAGTTTGGCGAGCGTGATCCGGGCCTGGCCGAGACGGGCGGCGGCGGCCATTTCCGTTTCCCGCAGGGGGGCAAGGCCCTCGCCGGCCTCGATGCGGGCGCGCTCGGCCATGGCATCCTCGAGGCTGAGGCGTTCGACATCCTCGCGGCAGCGGGCGAGTTCGGCGCGGGCGGTTTCAGCAAGCTGCCGCGCTTCGGCCCAGCGCAGATGGGCGAGGAGTGCTTCGAGGCCGTGGATTTCTTCCGAGAGGCGGCGATAGCGGCGGGCGCGGGTGACCTGGCGCTTCAGGCTGGCCAGCTGGCGCTCGACCTCGGCGGAGACTTCGGCGAGGCGCTGGAGGTTGGCTTCGGCGCCGTCGAGTTTCAGTTCGGCCTCGTGGCGGCGGGTGTTGAGCCCGGCGATGCCGGCGGCTTCCTCCAGGATGCGGCGGCGGTTCTGGGGCTTCGAGCCGATGAGTTCCGAAATCTGCCCCTGCCGGACGAGGGCGGGGGAGTTCGCGCCGGTGGAGGCATCGGCGAAGAGGAGCTGGATGTCCTTGCCGCGCACGGTACGGCCATTGATGCGGTAGCTGGAGCCGGCGCCGCGGCGCAGCTTGCGCTCGATCTCCAGCACGTCGGCGCCGTTGAATTCGGGCGGGGCGGTGCGTTTTGAATTGTCGAGGACGAGGGTGACTTCGGCGGTTTCCCGCGAGGGGCGGGTGGATGAGCCGGAGAAGATGAGGTCGTCCATCTCGCCGCCGCGCATGGCCCGGGCGGAGTTGGCGCCCATCGCCCAGCGCAGCGCTTCAAGCAGGTTCGACTTGCCGCAGCCATTCGGGCCGACGATGCCGGTCAGGCCAGGCTCGACCGGAACGGTCTGCGGATCGACAAAGGATTTGAAGCCGGCGATGCGGAGTTCAGTGATCTGCATGCCGGCGCCTCATCGGTCAGTTCCCTGCTTCGAGCGTGGCGAGCAGGCCATCAAGATGGCGAGAGAAGCCTTCCGGGTTGGTGAAATCGCCCGAGAAGTTACGCTTGACGCCGTTGATGATGAAGGTGGGCGTGCCATCGACGCTGTATTGCTCGCCGCTGGCATAGGTGTCGGCGATGGCCTGGCGGATGTCTGCATCATTCATGCAGGCATCGAAGGCTTCCTGGTCGGGAATGCCATGGCGCTGGGCGACGGCGAGAAGGGCCGTGGTCACGACGCCGCTGGCGGCGGCTTGACGGATGCCCTCCTGATTGGCGAACAGGTCATCCAGCACGTCGAAGAAGCGCCCTTCACCGGCGCAGCGGGCAATTGCATAGGCCGCCACGTCGATACTGTTCAGCGGATAGTCCTTGAAAATGAACTGCACCTTGCCGGTGCTGATGAACCGCTCCTGCAGGACCGGCTTGATCGCATCATGGAAGAATTTGCAGGCCGGGCAGGTGGGGGAGGCATATTCGATGATTGTGATGGGGGCATCGGCGGAGCCGAGCGTGTGCCCGAGCGCGCTGCTGCTGGCGCCCGCGCCGGGTGTGGCCGCGCCATTGGCTGCGCCGCAGGCGGCGAGCGCGAGGGCCGAGACTGCGAAAAGGGCGATACGCCGGGAGATACTGACCATGTCCAAAAGCCTCTGCCTGAAGGGATGCGCCGGGCCGGTTGCCAAAGGGTTAACGAAACCGGCCGGAATCTTTACTCTGTTGCCGATAGCACAGCCTCGCCGAGCGCAACAATTGCGGCCCGCAGGCGCAGATCGGCGACGGGGGCGGCCTTTTCGGCGATGTGCGCTGTCTCGGCGGCGGTGAGGCTGCGCGCGCGTCGCTGGAATTCGCCGGGGCCGGTGCGCCGGACGGTGCCTTGCACGATGCGGATACGGGTGATGTCGCCGCCGGCTGCTACCGAGATGCGCTGGCGGATGGTTTCGGACTGGTGCTGGATCAGCGGGGCAGCCTGCGGAAGGACGGTCAGCGTCAGGACGCGGCCATCCTTGGAGGCGGTGATCTTTTCCGGCTGGGACCAGCGCCAGATCTGCTCCCCGGCAATCTGGCGCCAGTGGATCTGCAGGTATTTCAG
This sequence comes from Hyphomonas sp., assembly GCF_046313735.1. Classification (GTDB taxonomy): domain Bacteria; phylum Pseudomonadota; class Alphaproteobacteria; order Caulobacterales; family Hyphomonadaceae; genus Hyphomonas. The sequence continues at coordinate 100,076 of NZ_JBKBXW010000010.1, read as the reverse complement.
CGGGGCGAGCCGGACGGAGCCGGCCTTGCGGGTGACGCGCTCGGCGCTGAGGGAGAGGCTGCGCGCGGGCATACGCACGGGCTTTGCGCGGGAATAGCGCAGTTTCACGCGGGCCTGCGCCTCGGCGATGGGGTCCATGTTTGACATCTTCACCATGCGCGCAAATGTGCCGGGCTTTGGCGCGGAAGGGAAGTGACAGAGATGAGAGGTGCTGCGCCGTTGAGCCGCCTGCCGGAGGACCTGCTGGCCTGGTTCGATGCCCATGCGCGTGAGTTGCCCTGGCGCGGGGCGCGGGGCGAGGCGCGCGATCCTTACCGGGTGTGGCTGTCGGAGATCATGCTGCAGCAGACGACTGTTCCCCATGCGGCGCCCTATTTCGAGGCCTTCGTGCGGCGCTGGCCGACGGTCGAGGCGCTGGCGGCGGCGCCGGATGAGGCAGTGATGTCTGCCTGGGCGGGGCTGGGCTATTATGCGCGGGCGCGGAACCTTCTGAAATGCGCGCGCGAAGTGGCGGCGCGCGGGGCGTGGCCGGACACGGAAGATGGCCTGCGGGCGCTGCCGGGGATTGGCCCTTATACGGCGGGCGCAATTGCGGCGATTGCGTTCGGGCGGCAGGCGGCGGCGGTGGACGGGAATGTCGACCGGGTGTTCGCGCGGCTGCTGGCGCTGACGGGGGACTGGGCGGAGGCGAAGAAGGTGATTGCGCGCGAGGTGCGCGCGCTGGTGCCCGAAAGCCGGCCCGGCGACTTTGCCGAGGCGCTGATGGACCTCGGCGCGACGGTGTGCACGCCGGTGAGCCTTGCCTGCGGGCGGTGTCCGCTGGCGCGGTATTGCGCGGCCCGGAAGGAAGGCACGCCGGAGCGGTATCCGATCAAGCCGCCGAAGACGGTCAAGCCGGTGCGCCATGGGCAGGCCTTTGTGATGATGCGGAACGGCAAGGTCTGGCTGGTGAGGCGGCCGCCGCAGGGGCTGCTCGGCGGGATGCTGGCGCTGCCGGGGACGGAGTGGCGCGAGGCGGGGGCGGGGGAGTTTGCACCTCCGGTGGAGGCGGACTGGGCCTCGCCCGGCGAGGTGCGCCATGTGTTCACGCATTTCAGCCTGCGCCTGACGGTGTGGCGGGCGGAGGTGCGCGCCGCGCCGCCGGGTGAGGGGCGATGGGCCGGGGCGGACGAGGCGAAGGGGCTGCCGACCGTGTTTGCGAAGGCGCTCAAGAGCGCGGTCAGCGGCTGGTAAGGACCGTGATCTGCACGAAGGCGGCCATGTTTACCGCGACGCTCATCCAGAACAGGGTGCGGAACGAGATCTTCTTGGTTTTGTGGCGGAAGATTTCCTGCGCGAGGATGGCGCCCGGCCAGCCGCCGACGACGCCGACGAGCAGGAGGATGGTTTCGGACACCCGCCAGTTGCGATGCTCGGCGGCGCGTTTGTCTAGGGCGTAGCCAATAAAACAGGCAAGGCTGGCGACGCCGTAGACGATCCACCAGTTGGGCGAGATGGCAATGCTTGGATAAGTCGCCAGCGCGATCACGAGCACCGCAAAGGCAGGGATCACGAGGAGGCGTGCGCCGCGCTCTGCAAATTTCAGCCAGGGGTTTGGCGGGGTGACTTCCGGGCGGACGGGGCGGATGTCCGAGGCGCGCAGGCGGCCAGCCTCGTCGCGCGTTTCGAGATAGGTGTAGGCGTGGCCTTCCTCGATCAGCCGGTCATCGCGTGCGAAGGCATTCACATGCGCGAAGGCATCCGGGCCGCCATCCTCAGGCTTGAGGAAGCCGAAGCCGCGCGCGCCGTTCCAGCCCGATAGCCGGCCAATGCGGCGCAGCCCGGCATCGCCGGGGGCGGGCGGGGATGGTTTCGGGCTCACGCATCCGTATCCTGGTTCACAGACGCGGCCAGCGCAGCGGCGAGGAAGCGGTCGATATCCCCGTTGAGCACGCCGTCCGTGTCTGAGGTTTCAACTTCAGTGCGAAGGTCTTTTACCATCTGATAGGGCTGAAGGACATAGGACCTGATCTGATGGCCGAAGCCGATCGCGCTTTTGTCAGCATACTGCGCGTCTGCGACAGCTTTGCGTTTCTGAAGCTCCAGTTCGTAAAGTTTCGAGCGCAGCATCCGCCAGGCCTCGTCCCGGTTCTGGTGCTGGGAGCGTCCGCTCTGGCACTGAACCACCGTGTTGGTCGGGATGTGGGTGAGGCGCACGGCCGAGTCGGTCCGGTTGACGTGCTGGCCGCCGGCGCCGGAGGCGCGGTAGGTGTCGGTGCGCACGTCCGAGGGGTTGATCTCGATCTCGATCTTGTCGTCGATCACGGGTGAGACCGCGACCGAGGAGAAGGAGGTGTGGCGGCGGGCGGAGGAGTCGAAGGGCGAGATGCGCACGAGGCGGTGCACGCCGGTTTCCGATTTCAGCCAGCCATAGGCATTCTCGCCCTTGATCTGCAGGGTGGCGGATTTGATGCCCGCTTCCTCGCCCTCGCGCTCGTCAAGCTCTTCGACCGAATAGCCGCGCTTCTCGGCCCAGCGCACATACATGCGGCGCAGGATGGAGGCCCAGTCCTGGCTTTCGGTGCCGCCTTCGCCGGCATTGATCTGCAGGTAGCAGTCATTGCCATCAGCCTCGCCGGACAGGAGCGCGGCAAGCTCAGCCTCGGCTGCGCGCTCGGCGGCCTTGCGGAGGCTGGCCTGCAGGTCGGCGAGCATTCCGGCATCGCCTTCAGCGAGCTCCATCAGTTCGGGCGCATCGGCAATGTCGCGTTCGAGCGATTCGACCAGCGCGATTCCGTCCGCGAGCTTCTGGCGCTCGCGCATCATCGCCTGGGCTTCCTGGGCATCGTCCCAGAAGTCCGGGCGCTCGGAAAGCGCGGTCAGTTCATCGAGACGTTTTGTGGCTGTATCCCAGTCAAAGACGCCTCCGTAGCAGGGCGGCGGAGGTCTTGATCTGGTCGATCAGCGAGCGGAGTTCTGCGGACATGGGACGTGTCTCCTGAAAAGGGAAAAGCCGGGTTTGCCCGGCCTATATCCGGCAGGGCGCGGCGGGTCAAAGCTGTGGCTGCTGAGGTCAGAAGATGTCGTCGAGGCTGACTTCATTGGCGGGATCGCCCGCCGTCTCACCGGAATCGCTTGCCGGGTCGCAGGAGCCGGAGATCGACAGGCAGTCATCCGCGCCGGTGAAGGCTGTCAGGCCGGGCTCTGTGCCGGGCCGGAAGGCTTCCTCGATGACGACCGCCGTGCCGGGCCCGGCGAGTGTGCCGGTTGCGGCATCGACGCGCACGATCCGCACCGAGGGCGGACGGCGGAACGGCGTGGCAGGCTCATTGGCGAGGGCCTTCTCCATGAACTCGGTGAAGATCGGCACGGCAAGCGAGCCGCCCGCTTCGCCCGTGCCGAGCGAGCGGTTGTCGTCAAAGCCGATGCGGATGCCGACGACGAGGTTCGGCGAGAAGCCGACGAAGATGGCGTCGCGGTATTCGTCGGTCGTGCCGGTCTTGCCGGCGAGGGGCTTGCCGACGCGCAGGGCCCGGCGGGCGGTACCGCGCTCGACCACGCCTTCGAGCATCCGGGTCACCTGATAGGCAACGATGGGGTCGAGCACCTGTTCGCGGGTGTCGGTCAGCATCGGAGGCGGCTGGCCGTCCCAGTCGTCGGCGTCGCAGCCTTCGCAGGCGCGGGTGTCGTGCCGGAAGAGGGTGCGGCCATAGCGGTCCTGGACCCGGTCGAGCAGGGTGGGCGTGACAAGGCGGCCGCCATTGACGAAGGCGGCATAGCCGCGCGTCAGGTCGATCAGCGTCGTATCACCGGCGCCGAGCGACATCGCCGCATAGGGCGGAAGGCGCTGGTAGACGCCGAGACGTTCGGAGAGTTCGGAGACGGCCGGCATCCCGATATCGGTGGCGATCCGGGCGGTGACCATGTTGAGCGACTTTTCGAGGGCGACGCGCATGGTGACGAGGCCGAAGGACTGGCCGGCGGTGTAGTTCTTCGGTGCCCAGTAACGCTGGGTCGACACGTCATAGGAGACGAAGGCCGCATCCAGCATCCGGCTGGACGGGGTGTATCCCCGCTCCAGCGCGGCGGCGTAGACGAAGGGCTTGAAGGACGAGCCCGGCTGGCGGCGGGCCTGGGTGACGCGGTTGAAGGCTGATTTGAAGAAGGAATAGCCGCCCTGCATCGCGAGGATGCGGCCATTATGCGGATCAATGGCGACGAGGGCGCCATCTACTTCCGGTACCTGGCGCAGGGTCGCGTTGCCGACAACCACCGTTTCGGGCGCGGCGGGCGCGTCTTCCTCTGCCTCATCGCCATCATCTTCGACGGCGGCGGCAGGCTGCGCGGGCGCCGTGCTCGGGCGCGGATCGCGGCGGAGTTCGGCGAGGATCACATGGCCCGCCTGCAGGCCGGTCTGGCCTTCCTCGGACGTAAAGGTGCGGGCCCAGCGGACTTCCTCTGCGGGCAGCCGGATCTTCTGGCGGTCGTGCAGCAGCAGCTCGGCGCCATTGGCATTGACGGACAGGACGAGCGCGGCTTCCCAGCTGCCATGTCCGCCCGGCAGGCCGAGCTTTGAAAGTTCAGGCGCGGAGTCTTCGCTGGCCGGCAGGGTGGTCAGCGGACCGCGCCAGCCATGGCGGCGGTCATAGGCGATCAGGCCGTTGCGCAGCGCGTCCTGGGCGGCGAGCTGCAGGCGGGTATCGATGGTCGAGCGGATCGACAGGCCGCCCTGTTCCAGCATGTCCTCGCCATAGGTGCGGATCAGTTCGCGGCGCAGTTCCTGAACGAAATAGGTGGTTGCGGCGAATTCCGGCCCGCGCAGGCGGCGCGTGGTGGTCAGCGGGGTGGCTTTTGCCTCCTCCATCTGCTCCTGCGTGATGTAGCCATCCTCCAGCATCCGGTCGAGGACGTAGTTGCGGCGGGAGATCAGGCGTTCGGGATTGGTGTAGGGGTTCACCCGGCCCGGGAATTTCGGCAACGAAGCCAGGACGGCGGCTTCGGACAGGTCCAGCTCGGTCAGCGATTTGTTGAAATAGTTCAGGGCCGCCGAGGCGACACCATAGGAACGCCCGCCGAGGAAGATTTCGTTGAGATAGAGCTCAAGAATCTGTTCCTTGGTGAATTCCTGCTCCATCCGCTGGGCGACAATGGCTTCGCGGGCCTTGCGCTCGATATTCTGGTCGCGCGTGAGCAGCATGTTCTTGGCGACCTGCTGGGTGATGGTCGAGCCGCCCTGCATCCCGCCGGAGCCGGTGATCTTGTTGCGCGCAGTGTTGATCGCGCCGCGGGCAACGCCGGTATAGTCGATGCCGTCATGGGTGAAGAAATTCTTGTCCTCGGCGGCAACGAAGGCCTGGATGACGTGCAGCGGGATCGACTCATAGGGCACGAAGACCCGGTGCTGGTCTGCGAATTCGGCGATCAGCGTGCCGTCGCCGGCATGGACGCGCGAAGTGATCGGCGGCTCATAGGCCTTCAGCCGTTCGATTGACGGCACATCGCGGCCGAGGGCAGCGAAATAGGCCCAGAGCGCGATGAGGCCGATCAGGCCGAGCACGACCCCGGCGATCAGCAGCCGGACGATCCATTTCAGCCAATCGAAGCCCTTGCCGGGCTCCTTGTAGGGATCCGGATTGGTCCGGCGCGAGGGCTGGAAGGTCGGCGGTGCGTCGTCAGTCATCAGGCTACCTTGCAGCGATTCGGCAATCCCGGGGCCTCCCGGACCATCCGGCCGGACCCTTCGGAACTTCGGTTCGCATCGATTTCCGGCCATAGTAAGGCGGGCGGTCCCCCGGCAAAAGGGGGGTGAGGCACCTTTGCTGAGCGTCCATGCCCGGAGTGCAGCGTTCAGATGCCGCGCCGCTCCGGTTGCAGGTCCTCCATCCGGATCTCCGGGATCGGGCGCCGCTCCGGCGCAGGAGTCTCAAGGCCGCCGGCGAGCTTGGCTTCGATCAGGCGGCGTTCGGCATGGGGCGGGTGGTTGTCGAGGGCGTGTTGCCAGGCCCTGCGGGCCTCATCCTCATCGCCGCTGTGCCAGAAGATGTCGCCCAGATGGTCCTCCACTTCCCAGTTGCGCTGGGGCAGGAGTTCGGCGCGGACGCTTTCGATGATGCGCCGCGCGCGTTCGATATCGCCGAGCCGGTAGAGGGCCCAGCCGACAGAGTCGGCGATGTAGGGGTTTGTCTCTGCCAGCATCAGCGCGCGGGCGAGGATGCGGTAGCCTTCCTCATAGCGATCCGTCCGGGTAATGAGGAAATAGCCCAGTGAATTCAGCGTATAGGGATCATCCGGGCGGGCGAGGCGTTCGGTTCGCAAGAGGCCGAGACCTTCGGTGACGAGCCCGGCGCGGCCAAGATAATTCGCGAGCGCCATCCGCCGGTCATGCGTGTCGTCCAGCTGGCGGGCCTCTCGGGCGTGTTCAACGGCGCGCTCGGCTTCCCCGAAATGGTCAAGGATCGAGGCGGCGAGCCCGTTGGCGGCGGCGCGCTCCGCCGGGTTGCCGGCCCGGGAGAGAACCTCGGGCAGAAGGCTCATCGCCTTGTCGCGGTCGTTGAGGAGCGCGCTGAGACGCAGGGCGCCGTAGACGGTCTGCAGCCTGTCCTCATCGCTCGCATCGGCAAGCGCGGTGGAAATCGCGGCGCGCGCGCCGGCCTCATCGCCGGACATCAGCAGGGCCTGGGCGGCGGCGAGCTGCAGGGTGGCGGTCTGCGCGGGAGCGGCTTGCGCGACATGGGCGGCGGCCTTGTAGAGCGCCTGTTCATGCAGCGCGCCGACGAGGCCGGAGCGTACCTGGCGCGCTTCGGGGTCGATCACGAGGATCATCAGGTCGAAGGCCGCGCGCTGCGAATCGAAGCCGGTATTGCTGAGGCCGAGGAGGGCGCGCGAGAGATAGCGTTGCTGCTGGAGGGCGACCGACACATCCGACAGGGATTGCGAGAAGCCGGAGATGAAGGTCAGCGGCTTGTTGTCGAGGTTGCGGCCCGTAGCGAGGCTCTCGATGGCGGCGGCATAGCTGGTCGCCTGTTCGGGCTGGGCGTCGGCGAGCTGCTGGTAGACGGCCTGGGCTTCCTCGATCCGGCCAAGGCGCTGCAGCAGCAGGGCATGGCGGACGATGACGGTGCTGACCTGGGCGAACATCAGGCCCTTGACGTCGAACTCATGCTCCGGCGCCTCGATCCGGGACGGGGTCAGGGCTTCATAGACTGCGAGGGCCTCGTCCGGGCGGCCGGAGGCTTCCAGCAGCGCGGCGAGGGAGAGGTCGGCTGTCAGGCCGGGCATACTGATCGCGACTTCCCGGTGGCGGGTCAGGGCCTCGTCCGGCTCGCCTTCGAGGGCGAAGAACCAGGCGTCGAGCCAGATATAGAAGCCCGGCAGGCCGGTATCGGTCGACTCATCGCCGGTGATGCCGAGCGCCTCTCGCGCAGCGGTAAAGTCACTGTCAGCGGCGCGGTCGAGGGCGAGGAAAGCCTGGTTGAATCCTTCGGCATCGCGCTGGGCTGGGGCGAGCCGGTGGAGCGTGCGGACAAGGCCGGCGGCGTCACCTGCACGCACGGCGTCTTCGCCGGTGGGATAGCGTTGCAGTTCGCCGTCGGCATTGCGCCGCGCGAGCGCCATCGCCGCGCCGGAAACCGGGCGTTCGGGCGTCGCGGCGGGGGCTGCAGCTGGCAGGTAGGCAGGATCAACCGGACTGATCAGGCCCGCGCAGCTGGCCGGCACGAGCAACAGGCCCGCGAGGGCAGCGCCCGCCAGTCGGTTCGGCAGGCGGGTCGGCAGGCGGCGCATATGCAAAGATCCATCCTTGAAAACTGCAGGAAGGATCAATCAATCAGGGCGCCGCCGCAAGGGCAAGCCAGCAGGCAGGTCGGAAGGGTTAACGCCGCAGGCCCTGCCACACACTCAGCGGCAGGTGCCTGCGGGCCGCGCAGCTTACATGTTCGGATAGGCCGGGCCGCCGCCACCTTCGGGAACCGTCCAGTTGATGTTCTGGTTGGGATCCTTGATGTCGCAGGTTTTGCAATGGATGCAGTTCTGCGCGTTGATCTGGAAGCGCACGCCATTGGCTTCCTTCACCCACTCATAAACACCGGCCGGGCAGTAGCGCGCGGACGGGCCTGCGAACACATCATGTTCGGAGGATTTCTGCAGCGCCATGTCGGCCACTTTCAGGTGAACCGGCTGGTCTTCCTCATGATAGGTGTTGGTGAACGCCACATTGGTCAGCTTGTCGAAGCTGAGGACGCCATCGGGCTTCGGATACTCGATCGGCTTGAAATTGCTGGCGGGTTTCAGCGATTTGGCGTCGCTCTTGCCGTGCTTCAGCGTACCGAACAAGGAAAAGCCGCCGATCAGCGTGTTGGTCCACATGTCGAGCCCGCCCATCGGGATGCCGAGCGCGGTGCCGAGTTTCGACCAGAGCGGCTTGACGTTCCGGACGGTCTTCAGCTCGCGGTAGACCGAGGAGTCCTCATAGGCCTCTTCATAGGCGGTCAGCACGTCGCCGGAGCGCCCGGCCCTGATTGCATCGAAGGCGGCCTCGGCGCCCATCATGCCAGTGAGGATGGCGTTATGGCTGCCCTTGATGCGCGGCACGTTGACGAAGCCGGCGCCGCAGCCGATCAGCGCGCCGCCGGGGAAGGCGAGCTTCGGCACGGACTGGAAGCCGCCTTCGGTGATGGCGCGGGCGCCATAGGCGACGCGCTTGCCGCCCTTCAGGAAGGGGGCGACGGCCGGGTGGTGCTTGAAGCGCTGGAACTCGTCATAGGGCGAGATGTAGGGGTTGGCATAGTTCAGGTGGACCACGAAGCCGATGGTGATGAAGGGCTCGCCATTGTCGCGGAAATGGTAGAGGAAGCTGCCGCCGCCGGTCTTGTTGTCGAGCGGCCAGCCCATCGTGTGCTGGACATAGCCTTCCTGGAAATTCTCTTCGGGGACCGACCAGAGCTCCTTCAGGCCAATGCCGAATTTCTGCGGGTCGCGGCCTTCATCGAGGTTGAACTTCGCGATCAGCTGCTTGGTGAGCGAGCCGCGCGCGCCTTCGGCGAAGAGGACGTATTTGCCGGTCAGCTCCATGCCGGGCTGATAGTCGGGCTTGTGCGCGCCATCCGCGCCGATGCCCATGACGCCGGCGACGATGCCTTTGACCGCGCCGGTCTCGTCATAGACGAGTTCGGAGGCGGCAAAGCCGGGGAAGACTTCCACGCCGAGCTTTTCGGCCTCTGCGCCGAGCCAGCGGGTGACATTGGCGAGGGAGCCGGTGAAGTTGCCATGGTTCTTCATGAAGTCCGGCATCGGCAGCCAGGAGATGTCGGCTGCGCCGCCCGGGCCGAGGAAGATGAACTTGTCGGCAGTGACTTCGGTTTTCAGCGGGCGGTCATCGCGGGTGCGCCAGTCCGGGATCAGCGTGTCGAGGCCGACGGGGTCCATCACGACGCCGGAGAGGATATGGGCGCCGATCTCGCCGCCCTTCTCGATGACGACGACCGAAAGGTCTTCGCCCGCCTCGTTCGCAAGCTGCTTGAAACGGATGGCCGCGGACAGGCCAGATGGCCCGCCACCGACGATCACCAGGTCAAATTCCATCGACTCGCGCTCGGGCGTCTCTGCCATGGCCTGCTCCTTGTTTGCGCTTTGCGCCTCAACCTCGTATCCGGGTAAGCACTTACAGCCTGTTTCCTGAAGGTCCAGCCCGTCCGCAATGTCAGCCCCTGCGTCAAGAGAGCCGATTTCTGCACTCACCGACTGGTGGACGGCGATGGGCGTGGATGTCGATGAGGCCCTTGTTGAGGCGCTGCTGGCGGCCGCACCGGAGGAGGAGGCCCCTGCAAGGCAGGCTGTGAAGGCGGCGGCGCCTGCACCGAGGCGTCGGGGCGTGCGCTCGGCAGACGACTGGACGCGCGAGGCCGCGCGGCTGTCCGCTGAGGCGGCGACGCTGGAGGCGCTGGCCGCGGCGATCCGGGCCTTTGAAGGCAGTCCGCTGCGCGCCGGGTGCGAGCAGGCGGTGGTGTATGATGGCACGCCGGGGGCGGGCCTGATGGTGATTGGCGAAGGGCCGGGCGCCGAGGAGGACCGGCAGGGCAAGCCCTTCGTCGGCAAGGCAGGACAGCTGCTCGACCGGATGCTGGCGGCCATCCACCGCTCGCGGTCGGAAAATGCGTTCATCACCAACGTCAATTACTGGCGCCCGCCGGGCAACCGGAACCCGGAGGCCGAGGAGCTGGCGGTGTGCCGGCCCTTCGTGGACCGGATGATCGAGTTGACGCAGCCGAAGCTGATCGTGGCAGCGGGCGGCGTGCCTGCGGTGTCGCTGCTGGCCAGTAAGGACGGGATCATGAAGCTGCGCGGGAATGAATACAGCTATCGCACGGCGGGCGGGTTCACCGCGCCGCTGATCCCGATGCTGCACCCGGCCTACCTGCTGCGCCGCCCGCAGGACAAGAGCCGGGCCTGGCGCGACCTCTTGCTGATCGAGGCAAGGCTGGCGGATCTGGAGGGCTGAAATGCCTGCGCCTGTGTCGATTGTCATTCCGGCCCTGGATGCTGCGGGCGACCTGCCGCTCTGTCTTGAGAGCCTGATGCCGGGCTTGGAGGCGGGGCTGATCCGGGAGGTGATTCTTGTGGATGGCGGCTCGGGCGATGCGACGGTGCGCATCGCCGAAGCGGCGGGGGCAGAGGTGATCGCGTCGCTTCCAGGGCGGGCGGCGCAGTTGCGCGCCGGGGCGGCGGCGGCGCGGGGGGAGTGGCTGTTGTTCCTGCATGCGGACACGGCCCTGTCGCGCGACTGGCCGGAGCGGGCGGCGGCGCATATGGCGGCGCGGCCCGGCAAGGCGGCGGCGTTCACGCTGAAATTCCGCTCCGATGCGCGAGCGGCCCGCTGGCTGGAAGCGCGGGCGAACCGGCGGGCGCGGTGGATGGGCCTGCCATATGGGGATCAGGGGTTGCTGATTTCCCGCGCGCTCTATGAGGAGGTGGACGGGTATCCGGAGGCGCCGCTGATGGAGGATGTCATGATCGTGCGCGCGCTGGGCAAGGCGCGGATCGTGATCCTGGACGCGGAGGCGCGGACCTCTGCGGCGAAGTATGAGCGGGATGGCTGGCGGCGGCGGGCCTGGAGCAATGCGGTTTTGCTGATGCGCTTTCTGATGGGGGCGAAGCCGGAGGCGCTGGCAAAGCGGTATCGCTAGAGCGGCGTTCCGAAAAGTGGGAACCGGTTTTGGGAAAAACGCCGCGACAAATCAAAAAACTGGAGCACCGCGCTGATTCAGGGAAACAGCGCGGTGCTTCAGTTTGAGCCTTCCCACCAGTCCGGGTCAGCGAAATCGGCGCCGTGGCGTTCGATGAGATAGGCCGACAGGGTCTCGAGATCCGGCGTGGCGCAGATATACTGGTCGACCTGTTCGATACCGTACCTCGCGCGCATGTCCTCGCCGGCCTCGTAGCAGTCCGGTGTCATGATGCGGATGTTCAGGGTGCCGTCCGCCGCGAAACTCTCAGGGCGGGCGACGAGGATCATGAAGGCGCGCTCGTCACTGTCTTCTTCGCGGATTTCGGCCTCGCCGAGCCAGACCGGCTGGCCGCCGGCCTCGGTGAGGGGCACGAACCGCATGGGCGTGCCGCTATCGCCGGAGGCGGCAAGGTAGGTATCACCCTCCAGCGGCGCGGGCAGGCAGGGATCATCCGGGCCGAGACAGAAGGCGACCGGCCCGTCATGCAGGCGCACGCCCTGGCCGATCAAGGCATCTTCCGACACGAAACACGCGGTCAGCAGGCCGAGGCTGGCCGCAAGCGGCAGATAACGCAGGAAAGCGAGCATGGATCGGGGTGTCCTTTTCCCTTTTCAGCCAGCGCATTAGAAGCGCAGGGTTGAGGCAAATCAAAGGCGGCCATGCGTCCCGGACTTGTTCTTTTGTATGCCAAGCCGCCACGTATCGGCCTTGCCAAGACGCGTCTGGCGGCGGGGCTGGGGCGGGCAGAGGCGCGGCGGATTGCGGCCTTCACCCTCGCGCGCACGCTGCAGGCTGTGCGGGCGAGCGGGATTCCGGCGCGCATCTATACGGCGCCCGACCGGATGGCGGTGAGCCGCGCCGGGCGAGCGGCGTTCGGGACGGACGCGCTGTGGCGGCAGGGGCCGGGCGGGCTGACGGAACGTCTGGCGCGGGGACTGGCAGAGGCGCCGGCCGGGCCGGTGCTGTTCATCGGGGCGGACGCGCCGGACCTGACGGCGGCGCACCTGCGCGCGGCAATGCGGGCGCTGCAGCGGGCGGATGCCGTGTTCGGGCCGGCAGAGGATGGCGGGTTCTGGCTGTTCGGGATGCACAAGCGGCCGGGGGCGCGCGCGCACTTCGAGGGCGTGCGCTGGTCCGGCCCTCATGCGATGGCGGATGTGGCGGACCGGCTTCCTGCGGGGGCGAGGGTTGCGCGGCTTGAAACGCTGGCGGACATTGATGAGGCGGCGGACTGGAAGGGCTGGCGCGCGGCGCAAAACTCACAGAAAGCTCTCTATTAGTTCTTGATTTGTTCTATTTGGCATGGCTTTCTCCGCCCATGCGAACGGGCCAGAAACTGAAATCCACCGGGCGGGTGACCCTGATCGAGGCGCGCGAAGCGGCTGAGCGGTTCGAGCATCGCGGGCGCGGCGCGGTGTCGAACCAGACCGGGGGCTATGAGAAAGAAACGCGCGAAGCCTTCGACGATGGCTGGGACACGGTCGAGGCGGCGGCCGGCCGGCTGGACACGCTGCTGATGGACGAGACGGCGCGCACGATCATCACCTTCAACCAGTCGCCGGATATTTCGTTTGACCGGACGGTCAATCCCTATCGCGGCTGTGAGCATGGTTGCATCTATTGCTTTGCCCGCCCGACCCATGCCTGGTCGGGGCTGTCGGCTGGGCTCGATTTCGAAAGCCGGCTGTTCCGCAAGGTGAATGCGCCGGAGCTGCTGCGGCGGGAGCTGGCGCGGCCGGGCTATGTCGTGCGGCCCATCGCGCTGGGGATGAATACCGATGCCTACCAGCCGGTGGAGCGGGAACAGGGCCTGACGCGGGAACTGCTGTCGATCCTGGCGGCGCATGACCATCCCGTCAGCCTGCTGACGAAATCGGCGCTGATCCAGCGCGATATCGACATTATCGCGCCGATGGCCGCCAAGGGGCTCGCGCGGGTGGGCGTGTCGATCACGACGCTCGACCGGTCATTGGCGCGGATCATGGAGCCGCGCGCCGCCACGCCCCAGAGGCGGCTGGAGACGGTGCGGGCGCTGACGGAGGCGGGGATTCCCGTCTCGGTGATGACCGCGCCGATCATCCCGGGGCTGAACGATGCGGAGATCGAGGACCTTGTGGCGGCGGCGGCGGCGCATGGGGCGCGGGGCGTCGGCTATGTGCTGCTGCGGCTGCCATTCGAGCTGAAGGATTTGTTCCATGAATGGCTGGCGCAGCATTTTCCGGACCGGGCCGCGCGGATCATCAATACGCTGCGCGAGATCCGCGGCGGGGCGGATTATGATGCCAAGTGGTATGAGCGCGGTACCGGGCGCGGGCCGGTGGCGGACCTGATCCGGCAGCGGATCGTGCGGGCGGCGGCACGCCATGGGCTGAATGGCGGACGCGAGGCGCTGCGCACGGACCTGTTCCGGCCGGGGCCGGCGGCGAACGGCCAGCTCAGGCTGGATCTGTGATGCGGGCCGGGGCGGCATCCTCAGCGGTTTCTTCCGCGTCCTGCGGCGGGCCGGGATCGATCCGGTCCCGGGCAAGCGGTGCCCAGCGCGCGAGGCGGCGCTGCGCTTTCAGCGCGGCTTCAGACAGGCGGCGCAGGCGCCGCGCATGCAGGAGGGCCGCTTCCATCGGCTCCACGCCGATCTTCCCGGCGGCGGCGGCGGAAAGGAGGGCGCGCTTGATGGCTTCATAGGCATCGTCGGCCTCCTGCATCTCGGCCTCGAATTCCGTACGGAAGGCTTCGGCGCCGGTCGCTTCGCAATCGAGGGCGGCGAGGACGCCGGCGCGGAGGCGGTCCCAGGCGGGGCCGGTGGTGTGGGCGGCAGGAAGGGCAGTTTCGGACTGGATGGCGGCGCTTTCGGTGATCGCCTCCTCGATATGGTGGACCGAGCGGATGAGGTCCGGCAGGGCGTCAACCACTTCAGAAGGGAGTTGCTGGCGGTTGAGGGTAGAGATGAAATCCCGGATCGCCTGACCGAGGGCGAGGAGGCCGGCATCACCGGCGCCGTTCAGCGCGGCTGGCGTGCCGCGATCAAGGCGGCGGGCGGCGCGGGTGAAGCTCATGTCCATCATCCGGCGGATTTCAAGGACGAGGCCGCGCAGGGCGACGGAGGGGACGGCGGCCAGTGTCGGGTCGAGATGGGCCGGGCGGGCCAGGGTTTCCTCATCGCTGACATAAAGGCCCTGCAGCCAGCGCACGAGGCGGCTGGCGAACGGCCAGATGACCAGCACGCCGAGAAGGTTCAGGAGCGTGTTGAAGATCGCGAGGGTCAGCGGTTCGTCCTTGCTGTCGGCCAGCAGGGCGTCGGCGAGTTCATGGCTCGCCCAGACAAGCGGGACGAGGAGAAGGAAGGCAACGAGACCGGAATAGAGGTTGAAGACGATATGCGCGGTGGCGACGCGCCGGGCGGCCGGGGTGGCGCCGGCGGCGGCAAACAGCGCGGTGGAGGTGGTGCCGATATTGGCGCCGATGATGCCGGCGGCGGCGAGGGTCAGCGGCAGGCCGCCGGTGGCGGTGGCGGTCAGGATGAGGGCGACGGCGGCGCTGGAGGACTGGGCCGCAGCGGACAGGAGGATTCCGGCGAGGAGGAAGGCGAAGGGCGCGAAGATGCCGGCCGCGGCAAGGTCGATCGTCTCGACCCAGGGCAGGAGGGTCTCGAACCCGTCCTTCAGGATGCCGATGCCGAGGAAGAAAAGACCGAAGCCTGTGAGCGCCTGTCCGGCGCCGTGCAGGCGGGGGCGGCGGCTGGAAAAGATGTGGATCATGGCGCCCAGGCCGATGATCGGCAGGGCGAGCGCGCCAATGTCGAGCTTCAGGCCGATGAGCGCGACAAGCCAGGCGGTCATCGTGGTGCCGACATTCGAGCCGAAAATGACCCAGACGGCGTGCGAGAGGGTCAGGAGGCCCGCATTGACGAAGCCGATGGTGGCGACCGTCACGGCGCTGGAGGACTGGACGAGGCCGGTCAGCAGCGCGCCGGAAGCGAGGCCGCGCGCGGGCGTGCTGGTCCAGCCGCGCAGGATGGCGCGCAGGCCGTCGCCGGCCGAGAGCTTCAGCCCCTCGGTCAGCATCGCCATGCCGAGGAGGAAAAGGCCCACTCCGCCCAGCAAGGTCAGCGCCAGTATCATGGTCGGTCCCGGTCCTGCCGCCCGGTGCGGGCGCCTGTCATCAGATTGTCATGTTACCGCCTTGGCGGGCGCGCTGCCAAGGGCGGCGGGCAGGTGGCCGGGCAGGCGGGTGGTAACCTTTCGTCAGGATTTCCTTCACCGGACGGTAACCGGCGCGATTCAGGGTCGTCTGCAACAGACACAGTAGAGTTGCGGGGCCCCGGCATATGACAATCCAGCGTAACACCATCGTTCTCGGCGACTGTATCGAGATGCTCTCGCGCCTGCCGGACCGGTCGGTCGATCTCGTCTTTGCAGACCCGCCCTATAACCTACAGCTCGGCGGCGGGCTGACGCGGCCGGACCAGTCGGTGGTCGACGGGGTAGATGATGAATGGGACCGGTTTGGCAGCTTTGACGAATATGATCTGTTCACGCATCAGTGGCTGGAAGAATGCCGCCGTGTGCTGAAGGATGATGGCGCGATCTGGGTGATCGGATCGTATCACAATATCTTCCGGGTCGGGACGATCCTGCAGGATCAGGGCTTCTGGATCCAGAATGACGTGATCTGGCTGAAATCCAATCCGATGCCCAATTTCAAGGGCACGCGGTTCCAGAACGCGCATGAGACGCTGATCTGGGC
This sequence comes from Hyphomonas sp., assembly GCF_046313735.1. Lineage (GTDB taxonomy): Bacteria > Pseudomonadota > Alphaproteobacteria > Caulobacterales > Hyphomonadaceae > Hyphomonas. The sequence goes on along the minus strand of NZ_JBKBXW010000010.1, from coordinate 84,132 downwards.
TGGCAAGTCCAAGGACAGCCGTGTGACGTTCAATTATGATGCGCTGAAGACGTTCAATGAGGACAAGCAGATGCGGTCCGACTGGACAATCCCGCTGTGCACGGGCGGGGAACGGCTGAAGGATGAGGCGGGCCGCAAGGCGCATCCGACGCAGAAGCCGGAGGCACTACTGGCGCGCATTCTGCTCGCGACGACGCGGCCGGGCGACCTGGTGGTCGATCCGTTCTCGGGCACAGGGACGACGGCGGCCGTCGCGAAACGTCTGGGCAGGGACTATATCGGCTTCGAGCGGGATGAGACCTATCTGCGCCTGTCGCGCGCGCGGCTGAAAGCCGTGATGCCGGTCGAGGGTGAGATGCTGGAGACCGAGCGGAGCAAGAAATCGCTAGCGCGCGTGCCGTTCGGGGCGCTGATAGAAACCGGCTGGCTGAAGCCGGGCGACCGGCTTTATTCGCCGCAGCGGCGCCATCAGGCGCGCATCCGCGTCGACGGATCGCTGACAACGGGGTCTGTGACGGGCTCGATCCACCGGCTCGGCGCGCATGTGCAGCAGGCGCCGGCCTGCAATGGCTGGACCTACTGGCATTATGAAACGGACAAGCGCGACCTTGCGCCGATTGACCTCTTGCGGCGGCGTTACCGGGAAGAGATGGGCCTGGAGTAATACGTCCGCCTACGAATAGCTTGTCAGGATCGCGTCGATGGCGCGTTCGAGGTCGCGCAATGTGGCGACGTGGCTCATCTGCTTGCAGTAAGGCGCATAGCGCGGGATGACGCTGTCGCCGGTGCCCCAGAGGCTCGGGCCCTCCGGGTTCAGCCAGATCACCTGTTTGGCGCGCGCGGCAAAGCCGGTGAACAGGTCGAGGCGCGGGTCGCCATAATTCGAGCGTCCATCGCCAAGAATGAGGATTGTGGAGCGCCGGTCGATGACGGTTTCATGGTTCATCGCGAAATCTGACCAGGCCTGGCCATAGCTGGTCGAGCCGAGGCCATGCTCGCGCAGGATCCGCTTCATCGCGCCGTCGAACTCGTTCGTATCGAGAATATCGCTGACTTCGCCGAGCCGGTAGGAGAAGGCATAGGCCTTCAGGTCCGGGATCACCTCGCGCATGGAATAGAGCAGGAGCATCAGGAAGCGGACATAGGCGGCGACCGAGCCGGATACATCGCAGATGGCGATGATCTTGGGACGGTCCTTTTTCTTCTGCCGCCAGACGATGTTGAAGGGCACGCCATCATAGCCGGCATTCGCGCGCATCGTGCGGCGCACGTCGAGGATGCCGCGGCTGGTTTTCTTGCGGCGGCGGGAATGCTTGACGGCGAGGCGTTTGGCGATCTTGGCGATCAGCAGTTTCATCCGCGCCATGTCGTGGGCTTCCAGCGCGCTGAGGCGGCGGGTGGCGGCGACATCGTCGCGGAATTTTTCGGTTTCGCCGGCGCCGAAGACTTCAAAGGCGCGCTCGGCGCGGGCGCGGGCGGCCATTGTCAGGGTACGGCGGGCATCGATCAGGCGCTGGGCCTCGGCTTCGCGGTCATCGCCCCTAGCCTGAAGAGCCTCGAGCAGGCGTACCTGCAGTGCTTCGCCGCCCATCGCCTTGACCATCTGCTGGGCGTAATAGGCAACCTGGGTGGAGAAGCGGATATCGTTGAGGCCGGCAGCTTCGGCCGCACGCTCGACCGCGCTGGCGAGGGCTTCTTCCTGCCCCTCTTCGGTGAGGGAGACCATCTTGTCGACGGCGTCTTCGCTTGCTTCGTCGCCGGAGGATTGGTCCTTTTCCGGATTGCTTTCGGCGGATAATTTCGGGGCGGCGGCGAAGTAGAGGTCGAACAGGCGGTCGTGGACATGCTTTTCGGTTTCGGACTTGGCGAGGACGCAGCCGAGCGAATCTTTCAGGAGCGCGCGGTTGCCATAGCCGATCATCGCGACGGTGCGGGCCGCGTCCAGCGCCTCGCCGGTGGAGACCTTGACATCGGAAGACCTCAGCGCCCTGATGAAATTCGAAATCTGGCGCTCCATATTGGCGCCTCAGCCGAGATCCGGATAGCCGGACGCCATGCGCCCGCCGGAGTCGGCGCCCGCTGCCTCGCGCACGAGGCGGGGCACAAGTGGGGCGATGGCGGCGATGTCGGTCTCATGCTTCAGAAGCACGTTCAGCGTGTCGCGCACGAAAGCCTCGTCAAGCTCGCTGGCGTGCAGCAGGAGCAGCGTGCGCGCCCAGTCGACTGTCTCGGCAATCGAAGGGCGTTTCTTGATGTCCGCCTCGCGCACGGACTGGACGAAACGCACCAGCTGGCCGAGCAGCGTGTCGGAAATGCCGTCAACGCGGGCGCGGACGATCCTCTGTTCACGGACATGATCGGGGAAGCCGATATGCAGGTGCAGGCAGCGGCGCTTCAGCGCGTCGCCCAACTCGCGGACATTGTTGGAGGTGAGGATGACAACCGGCGGAACCTTCGCGCGGATGGTGCCGATCTCGGGCACGGAGACCTGGTAATCGGACAGGACTTCGAGGAGGAAGGCCTCGAACGCCTCATCGGACTTGTCGATCTCGTCGATGAGGAGGACGGAGCCCTGGTCCTGCTGCATCGCGGTGAGCAGGGGGCGGGCTTCGAGGAATTGCGGGGAGAAGAAAAGGTCCTCGAAATCGGCGAGCTTGCCGAGCGACTGGCCGAGCGTGTCGGCCGCGCCGATCAGCTCGTTGAGCTTCTCTTTCAGGATCTGGGTGTAGAGGAGCTGCTTGCCATATTTCCATTCATAGAGCGCCTTTCCTTCATCCAGGCCCTCATAACATTGCAGGCGGATGAGCGGCACGTCGAGCCATCGGGCGAGGGAGGCGGCAAGGTCGGTCTTTCCGACGCCGGCGGGGCCTTCGATCAGGATCGGCTTGCGCAGGCCATGAGCGAGGAAGACCGCCGTGGATATCTGGTCAGTCGAGATGTAACCGACGCCAGCGAGCCCGGAGGTGATCGCCGCGATGGAGGTCATCGGCTCATAGCCGGTCGAAGTCGTTTTGCTAGCCATGCCGAAGGCGTAGGGGTGGGGCCGAGGAGTGGCAAGCCTGACGGAAGGGCAGGGGCGGGTGCGTCCGCTGAAAGCCGGCGGATGACGCAGGCGGGCGGAGCGGTTAAGCGAAGGCCATGCCTGTCGCCCGGATCCTGTTTACCCTGCCGCTGCCGGAGCCGTTTGATTATACGGTACCGGAGGGGATGGCGCTGGCGCCGGGGGCGTATGTGGCCGCGCCGGTCGGCCCGTATGACCGGCTGGGCATGGTGGTCGAGGTGCTGGGCGATCAGGCCGGCGCCGGGCGGAAACTTAAGCCGGTCAGCGCGGTTTATGATGTGCCGCCCATGGGCGCGCCGATGCGCGAGTTCCTGGGTTGGGCGGCGAAGTATACCGTGACGCATCCGGGGATGATCCTGTCGATGGCGCTGCGGGCGCGGGACGGATTGCTGCCCTCGCCGGTGGAGACGCGCTACCGGGCGACCGGGGCGGCGCCGCCGCGCCTGACGCCGCCGCGCCAGAAAGCGCTGGCGGCGGCGGAAGGCGGCGGGCTGATGAGCGCAGCGGAGCTCGCCGAGGCGGCTGGGGTGTCCACCGCTGTGGTCCGGGGGCTGGCGGAGACCGGCGCGCTGGAGGCGGTGGATGTGGAGACAGACCCGCCCTATCCGGCGCCGGATGTCTCGCGGGCGGGCGCCTTGCTGACGGCGGAGCAGGCCGGGGCGGCAAATGAGCTGGCGGCGGCGATCCGCGCGGGCGGATACACCGCCTTCCTGCTGGATGGGGTGACGGGGTCTGGCAAGACGGAGGTGTATTTCGAGGCCATTGCGGAGACGCTAAAAGCTGATCCGGAGGCGCAGGTGCTCGTTCTGCTGCCGGAGATTGCGCTGACGCAGGCGATCCTCACCCGGTTCGAGGCAAGGTTCGGGGCGGCGCCCGCGCCCTGGCATTCGGGCATGAACCCGAAGGAACGGCGCAGATCGTGGCGCGAGGCGGTCCATGGCCGCGCGCGCATCGTGATCGGGGCGCGCTCGGCGCTGTTCCTGCCTTACCGGAACCTCAAGCTCATCATCGTCGATGAGGAGCATGATACGAGCTTCAAGCAGGAAGACGGCGTCAGCTATCATGCGCGCGACCTCGCCGTTATGCGGGCGAAGCTGGAGGAGGCGCGGATCATCCTCGCCTCGGCGACGCCGGCGCTGGAGACAGCGGTGAATGCCGAGGCCGGGCGGTATACGCGGCTGAAACTGTCCGCGCGGCCGGGGGCAGCGCGGCTGCCGGACATTGACCTTGTGGACCTCAGGCGGGCGCCGCCGGAGCGGGGGCGCTGGCTGTCGCCCGTGCTGGTGCGCGGGATGGTGGAGACGCTGGGGGCGGGGGAGCAGTCGCTCCTGTTCCTCAACCGCCGGGGCTACGCGCCGTTGGTGATCTGCAAGGCCTGCGGCGAGCGGCTGAAAAGCCCCGGCACCGAGAACTGGCTGACCGAGCACCGCTACACCGGCCGCCTGGTGTGCCATGTGACCGGCTATTCAATCCCCAAGCCGGCGAACTGCCCGCATTGCGGGGCCGCTGATTCGCTGATGGGGGTCGGCCCCGGCGTCGAACGGGTGGCAGAAGAAGTGCGCGCGCTGCTGCCGGAGGCGCGGATCGAGATCTTTTCCTCCGACACGGCAGCCGGGGGCGAGGCGACGCGCAGCCTGGTGGAGCGGATGCAGCAGGGTGAGATCGACGTGCTGATCGGCACGCAGATTGTCGCCAAGGGGCATAATTTCCCGAATCTGACGCTGGTGGGCGTGGTGGACGCGGACAGCGGCCTGAAGGGCGGCGACCTGCGCGCAGGTGAGCGGACCTATCAGCTGCTGAGCCAGGTGGCGGGCCGGGCGGGGCGGGCGGAGCGGCCGGGCCGGGCGCTGGTGCAGACCTGGGCGCCGGACAATCCGGCGATGCAGGCCCTCGCCGCCAATGACCGGGATGGCTATTTGCGAATCGAGCGGGAAGTGCGCGCCGAACTCGGCCTGCCGCCATTCGGGCGCCTTGCGGGGTTGATCCTGTCGGCGCCAGCGCCGGATCTGGTCGACCGGGTCGCGCTGGAAATCGCTGCAGCGGCGCCGAATGGCGAGGGGGTGGAGATTTACGGGCCAGCACCGGCGCCCCTGTCGGTGATTCGGGGGCGCCATCGCCGGCGCTTCCTGATCAAGAGCCCGCGAACGGTTGACCTGTCGGCCTACATGACAGCCTGGACCGCGCGGCTGAAACTGCCGGGACCAGTGCGCCTGTCGGTGGATATCGACCCTTATTCTTTCCTGTAGGCTGCTGGTAGCCCGGCAGTAGCTTGTTCCCTGAGGGGAAGGGCCCGGCGCGCGGCCATTTCGCCGCATCAGGGGCGCACTGCGGGGCTGTTGTCAGCACAGTTTTCCGGTGATATGCGCCGCACAGCCTTGAGGGGGTGCTCGCCCAGCGCGCGCTCCTTGTACCTATGCCAAGCGGCCCTCCGGCCCCCGAAAAGAGACGGATTTCAGGACCTTGCCTGCCTCGAACGCGATTCAGACGAGCGAAACGGCCCAGCGATATGCGCGGGCGTTGTTCGATCTTGCCCAGGAGCAGGGTCAGCTCGCCGCAATCCACAAGGATTTCAGTGCCTTCGCGGCGGCTGTCAAAGCCTCCGGCGAGCTGCGCAAGCTGCTCGAGTCTCCCGCCTTCTCGCGGGACGTGAAAGTCTCGGCGCTGGGCGCGATTGCCTCGAAAGCCGGCTACTCGCCGCTGTTCTCGAAATTCCTCGGCACGATGGCCGCCAATGGCCGCGCCCGCGACATCCCCGGCGCCGAAGTGGCGTTCGACCGGCTGTATGCAAAGCAGCGCGGCGTCCAGCGCGCCGTTGTGCGCACCGCAAAGGAAATGACCGGCGCCGAGAAGGCCCGGATCGAATCGCTGCTGGCGAAGCTCGTCGGCGGGGATGTTGAACTTACCAGCGAGGTTGATGCCTCGCTGATCGGCGGCATCCAGCTGCGTCTGGGCTCGAAGCTCGTGGACGCCAGTGTCGCCCGTAAACTTGATCGCATGAACACCGCCATGAAGGGAGCATGAGAAGCTCGATGGATATTTCACCTGCAGAAATTTCGGGCATCCTGAAGTCGCAGATCGAGAATTTCGGCGTTGAAGCCGAAGTCTCCGATGTCGGCCAGGTTCTCTCGGTCGGTGACGGGATTGCCCGCGTCTATGGCCTCGACAGCGTCCAGGCCGGCGAACTCGTCGAGTTTGAAGGCGGCATTAAGGGCATGGCGCTGAACCTCGAAGCTGACAATGTCGGCGTCGTGATCTTCGGCGATGACCGCGCGATCAAGGAAGGCGCGACCGTCAAGCGCGCCGCCGAGATCGTCTCGGCCCCTGTCGGCAAGGCCCTGCTTGGCCGCGTCGTCAACGCGCTGGGCGAGCCGATCGACGGCAAGGGCCCGCTGAAAGACGTTGCCGAGCGCGCCCGCGTGGACGTGAAGGCTCCGGGCATCATCCCGCGGAAATCCGTGCACGAGCCGATGATGACCGGCATCAAGGCCATCGACGGCATGATCCCGGTTGGCCGCGGCCAGCGCGAGCTGATCATCGGCGACCGCCAGACCGGCAAGACCGCGATCTGCATCGACACGATCCTGAACCAGAAGCCGACCAATGACGCCGCCAAGAGCGACAGCGAGAAGCTGTTCTGCGTCTATGTCGCCATCGGCCAGAAGCGTTCCACCGTGGCGCAGGTCGTCAAGGCTCTCGAGGAGCGCGGCGCGATGGATTACACCATCGTCGTCTCGGCCACCGCATCGGAAGCCGCCCCGCTGCAATACCTTGCCCCGTTCACCGGCTGCGCCATGGGCGAGTGGTTCCGTGACAACGGCATGCATGCGCTGATTATCTATGATGACCTGTCCAAGCAGGCCGTTGCCTACCGCCAGATGTCCCTGCTGCTGCGCCGCCCGCCGGGCCGCGAGGCCTATCCGGGCGACGTGTTCTACCTCCACTCGCGCCTGCTCGAGCGCGCAGCGAAGCTGAACGACGACAATGGCAATGGCTCGCTGACGGCGCTGCCGGTCATCGAAACGCAGGCCAACGACGTGTCGGCCTATATCCCGACCAACGTGATCTCGATCACCGACGGCCAGATCTTCCTCGAAACCGACCTCTTCAACTCGGGTATCCGCCCGGCCGTGAACGTTGGTCTCTCAGTCTCGCGCGTCGGCTCGGCCGCCCAGACCAAGGCGATGAAGAAGGTGGCCGGCTCGATGAAGGGTGAACTCGCCCAGTACCGCGAGATGGCCGCCTTTGCGAAGTTCGGCTCCGACCTCGACGCCGCCACCCAGCGCCTCCTGAACCGCGGCGCGCGCCTGACCGAACTCCTGAAGCAGCCGCAATACTCGCCGCTGCTGATGGAAGAGCAGGTTGTGATCATCTATGCTGGCACGCGCGGCTATCTCGACAAGGTCGCCCTGAAAGAGGTCACCCGCTATGAGCGCGAGCTGCTCGTGCACCTGCGCGGGGCGAAGAAGGACCTCCTGAAGAAGCTGCGCGACAAGCGCGAGCTGACCGAGGAAATCGAAAGCGAGATCAAGAAGACGCTCGACGATTTCACGGCGAAGTTCGCCTGATTTCTGCCCCCTGAGTACGAAGGACGCTAAAGGCCCGATATGCCCAGCCTGAAGGACCTTAAGAACCGGATCGGAAGCGTGAAATCCACGCAGAAGATCACCAAGGCGATGCAGCTGGTGGCTGCCGCGAAGCTGAAGCGCGCGCAGGACGCCGCGACGGCGGCCCGGCCCTATGCAGAGCGCATGGCCGCCGTGCTGGCGAACCTTGCCGTCAGCACCGGGCAGGGCGGGCCGAAGCTGCTCTCCGGCACGGGCCGGGACGAGGTCCACATGGTTGTCGTGATGACGGCTGAGCGCGGCCTTGCCGGCGGCTTCAATGCCTATGTCGCCAAGCTCGCGCGCCAGACGATCCAGAAGCTGCAATCCGAAGGCAAGACCGTGAAGGTCATGACCATCGGCAAGAAGGGCCGGGAAGTCCTCGCGCGGGACTTCAGCAGCCTGTTCACCTCGCATGTGTCGCTGACCGATGTGAAGGGCAACGATTTCTCCGAAGCCGCGATGACGGTTGGCCAGATGCTCACGCAAGGCTTCGAGGCCGGCGAGTTCGATGTGGCAACACTGGTCTATTCGCAGTTCAAGAACGTGCTCTCGCAGATCCCCACCGCTCAGCAGCTGATCCCGGCGAAAGCGCCGGAAGGCGCACCGGTGATCGATCTTGGCGGCGCACAATACATCTATGAGCCGTCGGAAGAGGCGATCCTCGAGACGCTGCTGCCGCGCTATATCAATACGCAGATCCTGTCGGCCATGCTGGAAAGCTCCGCCGGCGAGCAGGCGAGCCGCATGACCGCGATGGACAATGCGACCCGCAACGCCAAGGACCTGATCAAGGCCCTGAACCTGAAATACAACCGGGCTCGCCAGGCCCAGATCACCAAGGAGCTGATCGAGATCATCTCCGGTGCCGAAGCCCTTTAAGTCGACCCAGAACACACTTTCATCTCCCGAGGAGACGATCAGATGAGCACCCCCGCCAACGCAAAAGGCCGCGTTTCCCAGGTCATCGGCGCCGTTGTCGACGTCGAGTTCGAAGGCGAGCTGCCGCCGATCCTCAACGCGCTTGAGACCGACAATAACGGCAACCGCCTTGTCCTCGAGGTCGCCCAGCACCTCGGCGAGAACACCGTCCGCACCATCGCGATGGACTCCACCGAGGGCCTCGTGCGCGGCCAGGCCGTCGCCGACACCGGCAAGCCGATCATCGTGCCGGTTGGCCCGGCAACCCTTGGCCGCATCATGAACGTCATCGGCGAGCCGATCGACGAGCGCGGCCCGGTGAACGCTGACACCTTCATGCCGATCCATGCTTCGGCGCCGGAATTTGTCGATCAGGCAACCGAGTCCGAAATCCTCGTCACCGGCATCAAGGTCATCGACCTGCTCTGCCCCTATGCCAAGGGCGGCAAGATCGGCCTGTTCGGCGGCGCGGGCGTCGGCAAGACGGTTCTGATCATGGAACTCGTGAACAACATCGCCAAACTGTTCGGCGGCTATTCCGTGTTCGCGGGCGTCGGCGAGCGGACCCGTGAGGGCAACGACCTCTATCACGAGATGATCGAATCCAACGTGATCAACCTCGAAGGCGAGAGCCGCATGTCGCTGGTCTATGGCCAGATGAACGAGCCGCCGGGCGCGCGTGCCCGCGTCGCGCTGACCGGCCTGACGCAGGCGGAATACTTCCGCGATGTGGAAGGCAAGGACGTTCTGTTCTTCGTCGACAACATCTTCCGCTTCACGCAGGCCGGCTCGGAAGTGTCCGCGCTGCTCGGCCGTATCCCATCGGCCGTGGGCTATCAGCCGACGCTGGCGACCGATATGGGCGCCCTGCAGGAGCGCATCACCTCGACCAACAAGGGCTCGATCACCTCGGTGCAGGCCGTCTACGTGCCTGCAGACGACCTGACCGACCCGGCCCCCGCCACTTCGTTTGCCCACCTTGATGCCACGACCGTTCTTTCGCGTGCGATCTCCGAGAAGGGCATCTACCCGGCTGTGGACCCGCTCGACTCCACCTCGCGGATCCTCGACCCGATGGTCGTCGGCGAGGAGCATTACGAAGTCGCCCGCGGCGTTCAGGCGATCCTGCAGAAATACAAGGAACTGCAGGACATCATCGCCATCCTCGGCATGGATGAGCTGTCGGAAGAGGACAAGCTGACGGTGGCCCGCGCTCGTAAGGTCGAGCGCTTCCTGTCGCAGCCCTTCGACGTGGCGCAGGTCTTCACCGGCTCGCCGGGCGTGCAGGTGAAGCTCGAAGACACGATCAAGGGCTTCAAGGGCCTCATCAGCGGCGAGTTCGACCACCTGCCGGAGCCGGCCTTCTACATGGTCGGCAGCATCGAGGAAGCCAAAGCCAAGGCCGCGAAGCTGCTGGCGGAAGCTGCCTGAGGATAGGGTCTGATGGCTGACAAGCTGCACTTCTCACTGGTCTCGCCCGCCCGGGAACTTTTCTCCGGGGCCGTTGATCATGTCATCGCTCCGGGCACGGAAGGCGAGTTCGGCGTGCTGGTGAACCATGCGCCGTTCATGACGACGCTGAAGAATGGCGTGGTGCGGGTGCTGGAAGGCGACACCGTCAAGATGCGCATCTATGTGCGCGGCGGGTTTGCTGATGTGACCCCGGCAGGCCTCACCATCCTGGCCGAGGAAGCCCGGAATCTGGAGAACGTGACCGCAGCGGATGTCGATGGCGAGATCGAGGCCGTGCGCATGAAGCTACTGGCCCTCGATGCCGGGGATACCAAGCGCGTCGCGCTTGAGCTGCAGATCACCTATCTTGAGGGTCTGCGCGCTGCACTGGCGAGCTGAGGCTTCGTCTGCCTGAGAATGTTCAAACCCCGGCCTCTGGCCGGGGTTTTTCTTTGCGGCGCGATTGAAGCGCGCGGGCGAGGAGTGCTAGCTGGTCGCATCATCCCTGCGACGCCAGAAGGGTACCATGCAGACCGCCGAGCCGACCGTCACGCCCGATCACTGGATCCGCGAGCGCCCCTGGATAGACCAGCCCTATGCAGACATCGACCGATATGTTGACGGGCTTCCGGAGCAGCCTGGCTATGACCTCAAAGGGAAGCTGCGCGAATGGCGCGATAATGGCGTCGTCATCTTCGAGAACGCGATACCGCTGAGCCTGATCGACGCCTATCTCGCGGACATCGAGGTTCTGAAACGGGATTTCAAATCCTATGAGATCCCGATCGAGATAAAGGGCGAGCAGATGACGAGCCGCGCGCTCGACGCCTTTCCGGAAGACCTGACGGGCGTGAAGCTCAACTACATGCACGGATTCTCCCTTCCGGCGGCGCGGCTGAGCCTTGCGCCGCATGTCGCAGACTTCCTGCGCCATGTGTTCGGAGCGCCGGCCTCGGTGTGCCAGTCCCTGACCTTCTGGCGGGGCAGCGAACAGCCAATCCACATCGACTACCCCTATGTCCGCCAGCAGCATCCGTTGAGCTTCCTCGCGGCCTCCTGGATCCCGCTGGAAGATGTCCACCCGGATGCCGGGCCGCTGGCTTACTATCCAGGCGGGCACAAGACAGACAAATCGGGCTTCTTTGACTGGGGCGGCGGGTCAATTGTCTATGACGACCAGTCTACGCGCTCGCCCCTGGACTTTGCGCACTACCTGCAGGCCCAGATGGCGTCCAAGGGAATCCAGCCGAAGATATTCTGCCCGAAGCGCGGCGATGTGCTGCTCTGGCATGGCAACCTGCCGCATGAAGGCACGGCGGTGAACAATCGCTCCCTGACCCGGAAAAGCTATGTGACCCACTATACGGTCGACTGGGCGCTGCCAGGATGGATGCGGAATTTTGATGCACACCAGCAGAGGGTTGGTGTGTTCGAAAATGGCGGCGAGTGCTTCCGCCCGCCCTGGATCCCGGGCAAGAGCGCCCTGCCAAGCTGGGCAGCGTATTCGGCCGGCGCCTCGGACCCAGCCGGATCAGGCTGGCGGGGCCTGATCGGGCGGCTTAAAGGCAAGGCAGGCAGTTCCGGCGGCCGTGCCTGATCCGGCTGCAGCCGCGCCACCTGCCAGTTAACACGATATTAGCCTTACCGGTGCTCGTTTGACCTCTGGATCAGCCAGAGGGAGAGCTCAGGATGGGCGCACTCGCACAGGGCCGGGCCATCCGGCAGGACCGGCGTATCGCCGGTGTCCTTATTGGCGCGTTTCTCGGATATTTCCTGCTTCCGCTGCTGGCGGCGGCCGCGCCGCCCGGAAACTTCGACCGCGCCAAGATATTGCTGCGCGAACAGGTCTATCACGACCAGAACACCGGAGGGGCGCTCGGGACGCTGTATTGCGGATGTGATTGGGAGTGGGCAGGGCGCTCCGGCGGGATCATCGACCACGCCAGCTGCGGCTATGAAGTGCGCGCCCAGCAGAACCGGGCTGCACGGATCGAATGGGAGCACATCGTCCCGGCCTATTGGATCGGCAATCAGCGGCAGTGCTGGCAGGAGGGCGGCCGGCAGAACTGCGTCTCGAATGATCCGGAGTTCCGGGTCATCGAGGCCGACATGCATAATTTGTCGCCCTCGGTGGGCGAAGTGAATGCAGACCGCAGCAACCACCGCTTCGGCATGTTGCCCACCACCGAATTCCGCCACGGGGCCTGCAATTTCAAGGTGGATTTCCGGGCCGGGGTGGCAGAGCCGCGCGATGAGGTCAAAGGCCTCGTCGCCCGGGTCTATTTCTACATGTACGACCGCTACGACCTGCGGCTCAGCTCGCAGCAGGAACGGCTGCTAATGGCCTGGGACCGGATGTATCCGGTGACCGACTGGGAGCGGGAGCGCGACCGCCGCATCGCAGCCATCATGGGCCATTCCAATCCGTTCGTGACCGGGGAGCGCCGCTGGGAGCGTGGGCACCGCAATTCGGCCGAAGGCCTGATGAGCCGTGCGCCGCAGTCGGGCCAGATTGTCGCCTCGCTGGAAGGCAGCGCCTTGCCCGTGATCGGCAACCGGAACAGCGGCATCTATCACTTGCCGGTGGGATGTGCAGGGTACTCGCAGGTTGCCGAGGGTAACCGTGTCTATTTCGACAGTGAACAGGATGCGCGTTCCGCCGGATTCCGCCGGGCCGGAAACTGCCGGGACCAGCCGGTGGCACGTCAGGATGTTTCCGCCGAGATCCCCACGCGGTCGGTGAACGCGGCGCTGATCCGGGTTGCCGAAACGAATGCGATGTTCCGCAACGGCCTTGCCCTGCCAATGGTGCTGGCCATGCGCGAGCCGGGCATCCGGAGCGGGTTGAACCGGCTGGAAAGCCGGGTTTCAATCGCTGCCGCCGCACAAATTCAGCCAACCGATACCTGATCTGCGGGCACTGCGCGGCGCCGCTCAGACGAACAGGGCGATGGTCTGGCGGCCGATCATGACCGGTTCGCGCTTGCTATTCCACAGCATCATGGCCTGGCTGGAATAGCCGTCCATCGCGGTCTGCGCAGTATGGCGGGCGAGGAACCAGCGGTCTTCGGTCCGGATGTCATCGGTCAGGAACTCGGCCATCCAGGTCATGGAACTGATCCGGCCGGGCGCTGTGAACATCGACATGGCGGCCGGCGGCGGGGCATCGGCGAGGGCGAGGAGCGCAACAGCATCGGTGGCGGCGGCCTCATCCTTGTGGCGCATCCAGATCGAGACATCGGCTTCGCTGGCGCCGGACATGGGCGGCGCGCCGCCGGCGATCAGCATGTCGAAATTCTGCGCGAAGGCCGGGCCCTGATGGTTGCGGAAATAGGGCGGCACATCACCAGGATCGGCCACATCCGGGGCAGGCAGGTGCGCAAAGGAGAGGCTGGAGGCACGAGATGCGCCGAAGGTGAGGATGGCTTCGGCCAGGATACCGTCCTCGCCGGTCATGCGGGCGGAGGCGAAAACGGTGTTCTTGCCCCGGCGCAGCACTTCGGCGCGGCAGCTGACCGTGCCATTCACCGGCCCGACAAAGGCGACCTGGACGGCGCGCACCGGAAGGTCCGGCGCAAGGGAGCGCGCCGCATCGAGGCAGAGCGCGGCGGTCAGCCCGCCATAGGCCGTGCGGCCCTGCATCCAGGTTTCCGGGATAGCGGTCTGACGGATGCCGCCGGTTTCTGTCGAGGCAGCGAGGAGCTGGGAGAAATCCATGGATCGCATATCCGGCAATGAGCACAGTGGAGGAGCTAGCACCCCTCCGGATCACAGTTCTGAAAAAGAACCAATGGCTGTCGCAAGGTCACGCGGTGCCAGCCCGCGAAGACGTGGGCCGGCAGCCGGCGTTGCCTGAATTCAGCTCAGTGCTGGCTTTCCGGCGTCGAGACGCGCAGGCCGTCAAGCGCGTCGGAGACCTTGATCTGGCAGGAGAGGCGCGAGTTCGCTTTCACATTCTCGGCAAAGTCGAGCATCGACTTTTCCATCTCTTCCTGGGTGCCGACCTTGTCCATGAAGGCTTCGTCCACATAGACGTGGCAGGTGGCGCAGGCGCAGGCGCCGCCGCAGTCTGCGTCGATGCCGGGAATGCCGTTCTTGATCGCGGCTTCCATGACGGATTCGCCATTCTTCGCCTCGACTGTGCGCTCGGTGCCGTCATGGTTGATGTAGGTGATCTTTGCCATTGGTTTTCAGGTCTCCTGTCAGGCTGCCGCCAGGGCGGCGATGTCTTTCATCGGGGTCGAAGTGTCGGCGAGTAGATGGGCAGGGACGCGCGCCCCGGCCATGATGAGTTTCTTTGAGGCGAGGAATTCCGGCGGGCTGTTGACCGCGTCCACCGCGATCAGGACACCGTTCTTCAGGTAGAAGGCCGCAAACTTCCGGGCGGCGGGATCCCCGCGCACGACCACTTCATCATGATCCGTGCTGAGCCCGGCGATCTGCAGTTTCAGGTCATACTGGTCGGACCAGAACCACGGGCAGTCCTCCGCCGGGCGGGGCTGGCCGAGAATGGCGGCGGCAGCGAGCTTGCCCTGTTCGATGGCGTTGTGGACGCTTTCGAGCCGGCCGGTGCGGCCATAATGGACCAGCGGGCGGGCCGCGCAGTCCCCGGCAGCGAAGATGCGCGGGTCGGATGTGCGGGCATCCCGGTCGGTCAGGATACCGTTGGAACAGGCGATGCCGGCCTCTTTCGCCAGCTCTTCATTCGGCAGGATGCCAATGCCGGCGAGGATGATGTCGGCTTCGAGGCGGGTACCATCGGCGAGGATCGCGGCGGTGGCGGCGCCGTTCCCGGTCTCAAGATGCGACACGGCCGTCCCGGTCAGGATTTTCACCCCCTGCGCGGTATGCTCGCGCGTGTAGAAGTCACTGATGACTTCGCTGGTCACGCGGGCGAGGACGCGCGGGGCCATTTCCAGCACAGTAACATCGAGGCCCATCTGGCGAGCGACGGCGGCGGCTTCCAGCCCGATATAACCTGCGCCGATAATGACGATCCGGCGGCCGGAGACCATCTGCGGGCGCAGGCGTTCGACATCGGCCAGCGTGCGCAGGTCATGGACGTTCGCCGCATCAGCCCCGCTGCAGGCGAGTTTGCGCGGGCGGGAGCCGGTTGCGAGGATCAGCGCGTCATAGGGAAGTTCGCCGCCGTGTTCGAGGTGGAGGATTTGCGCGGCGCGGTCGATTCGCGTGGCCCGGGTGCCGAGGAGGATTTCGACCTTGTTGTCTTCATACCAGGCGGAGGGGCGGAAATAGAGGCGCTCTTCCTCGAATTCGCCCTTCATGTACGCCTTGGAGAGCGGCGGGCGTTGATACGGCAGCGCGGGTTCGTCGCCGATGATGGTCAGCGCGCCGGCATAACCGCCCTGGCGCAGCGACTGCACAGCCTGCGCTGCAGCCTGGCCTGCGCCGGCAATGACGATCCGCTCTGCAGCCGAAAGGTCCATGACTCCCCTTGCATTCTTAATTCGTGACGCAAGCGTCACTTTTCCCGCGCTTCTAGATTGTTCTAGCTTGCCCTGCAAGCGCCGCAAGACGGGTCACAGGGTCACATCCGCATCTGAAGCTGGCTTGCGCAGCGGCAAGGCAAGGCTAGGAAGGGCCATGGACACGATCATTGACCTGCCGTCGGAAACCGAAACGCTTGCCCTCGGAGCCCGGCTGGCCGGGCTCCTGCGCGCGGGCGATGTGGTTGCGCTGCATGGCGACCTCGGCGCGGGCAAGACGACACTTGTGAGGGGGCTGGTGGGCGCCCTCCTCGGCGAGGGGACTGAGGTGCCTAGCCCGACCTATACGCTGGTGCAGGTCTATGACGGGCCGGACTTTCCGCTCTGGCATTTCGATCTCTACCGGCTTGAAACGCCGGAGGGCGTTGTCGAACTGGGATGGGACGAGACGCAGGAGGGCGCCGCGTTGGTCGAATGGCCGGAGCGGGCGGGCCGGCACCTTCCAGCGAGCCGCCTGGAGGTGTTTCTCGAATTCGCTGGGGAAGGGCGCCGGGCGAGACTGGTGCCGCGCGGCGAAGGCTGGCAGGAACGGCTGGATGGACACCCTGACTGACTCGCGCACTCCCGGTATCGACGCCTTCCTCGCCCGGGCCGGTGACGGGTGGGAGACGGCGCAGCGCGCCCCGCTCGGCCAGGACGCCTCGACCCGGCGCTACATCCGCCTGCACCGGGAGGATGGCGCAACCCGCCTGCTGATGGATGCGCCGCCTGTGGAGGATGATCCTTGCCCGCCGGACGCCGACGCCGAGACGCGCCGCCGGATGGGCTGGAATGCGATGACGCGGCTGGCCGCCTCGCGCGTTGAGGCGTTTGCGCTGATCTCCGTGCATCTTCGGTCTCTCGGCCTAAACGCGCCTGAGGTGTTTGCGTTTGATGCGGATGGGGGCTTTGCCCTGATCGAGGATTTCGGCGCCGGGCGGGAATTTGCCCGCGTGATAGAGCGCAGCGAGGCGGGCGAGACGGAGCTTTACACCGCCGCCGCGCGCACGCTGGCCACGTTGCACGCTGCGCCGGTGCCCGGCGTGCTCGAAGGGCAGGGCCAGCGCTGGCCGATCCTCGACTTTGACGCGGTGGCGCTCGCAGCCAATGCGGACCTCTATGCGGACTGGCTTCCCGTGGAAGCTGGAGGTGCGGCCCTGACCGGCGCAGCCCGGGCGGCCTGGGAGGCGGAGCGCGACGCGCTGATCGGGCAGGCCATGGCGTTCCCCCGCGTGTTCACGCTGCGCGATTATCATGCCGAGAACCTGCTCTGGCTGCCGGGCGACCGTGTGGGCCTGCTCGATTTCCAGGACGCCGTGCGCGGCTGGGACGCCTGGGACATGGCGATGCTGACACAGGATGCACGCCGGGCCGTTTCGCCGGACGCGGCAGAAGCGGCGATCCGCACACTGCTTGAGCTGACGGGCAGCAGCCGGGAGGCATTCGATGAGCGCCTTGCCGTCATCGGCGCGCTGAATGCGCTGCGTATTGCTGGTGTGTTCTCCCGTCTGCAGTACCGTGACGGGAAGGCGCGCTATGGCCAGTTCCAGCCGCGCCAGCTCTCTCTCCTCGCGCGCAATCTGGAGCATCCGGCGCTGGCGGGGATGCGCCGCTTTGTGCAGCAGACCACGCCGTTCGTGTTCGGAGGGCAGTCATGAGCGCGGCGATGCCACACACTGCGATGGTGCTGGCCGCTGGGCTCGGCACACGGATGCGTCCGCTCACGGATGATCGCCCGAAGCCCCTCGTTGAGGTTGGCGGCAAGAAGCTGATCGAACGGGTCCTCGCGCCCTTCGCCGAGGCAGGCGTGCGCCGGCTGGTCGTCAATGTCCATTACCTCGCCGAACAGGTAGAATCCTATTTCTCCGGGGGCGGACCATTTGAAGTGGTCTTCTCCGATGAGCGCGCAGAGCTGCTAGAAACGGGCGGCGGGCTGGTGAAGGCCCGGCCGTTGCTGGGCGATGATCCGGTCTTTGTCTTCAATACCGACGCGTTCTGGTCGCCGGGATCGCCGGAGCCGCTGAAGGCGCTGGCGGCAGCTTTCGATCCGCAGGCGGAGGATGAGCGCCTTCTGGTCGCCGATATGGGCCGCACGCTCGGCTTTGACGGGGCGGGCGATTTCTTCATGGACGAGGATGGACGCCTGACCCGGCGCGGCGAGGCGCCGTCTGCGCCCTGGGCCTATGCCGGGGTGCGTATCCTGAAGCCTCAGGTCTATGATGGCCGCGCGCCGGTACGTTTCTCAGCCCTGAAGGTCTGGGAAGAGCAGATTGCGGCAGGACGTCTCAAGGGTCTCGCGCTGGACGCGTTCTGGCTGCATGTGGGCGATCCCGGCGCATTGCGGGACGCAGAGATGTGGCTGGGCTGCCATGGCGGCTGAGGCGCTGTTCGGAGACGGGGCGCCGCGCGTGCGGTCCATCCCGCCGGGGGCGGCCTTCCTGAAGGAACTTGCGCGCGCGCTCGCCTCTGAATTCCGGCTTGCAGAGCGCCCCGATGCGCTGGCGGACGCCATTGTCTATGTGCCGAACAAACGCTCCGCGCGCGGACTCCTGCTGGCGTTGTTCGATGCATCTGGAGGTGCGGCGTTGCTGCCACCGGATATCCGCGCCATGGGCGACCTCGACACCGGAGATCCGCCGCCGGTTGCGGAACAGGCCCTCGCCGGCGCCGGGCCGCGCCTCTCCGGCGCACGCCGCCTCGGTGTGCTGGCGGCGCTCGCCCGCAAATACTACCTCACCGAAATGGGGATGGAGCTGACGCCCGCCGCCGCGCTTTCGGCTGCGCGCGAGCTTTCAGAATTGCTGCGTCAGGCCGCGATCAGCGAGGGGGCGGATTGGGAAAAGCTCCGTGATCTGGAGATCGCCGACGTTGCGGGCCATTGGGAACGCGCGGGACGTTTCCTCAGGATACTGACAGAGTTCTGGCCAGACTGGCTGAATGAGCAGGGGGTCGCGGACCCTTACAGCGAGCCCGTTCGCACGGCTGAGTTCCTGCTGGCGCATTGGGAGCAGCACCCGCCCGCAGCGCCGGTGATCATTGCCGGCTCGACCGGCGCGACGCCGGATGGCCGCCTGCTGATGCGGGCGGCGCTGCGCGCGCCGCGCGGGCTGATCGTCCTGCCGGGGCTGGATATGTGGCTTGAGCCTTCCCGCCGGGACGGGATTGTTGCCGCGCCGGGGCATCCGCAGAATGCCCTGCTCAGAACCCTGCAAGACCTTGGATTGCAGCCGGAAGATGTCGCCGGATGGCCCGGCACGGAGCCCGTTCCCCGGGCACGGGCGCGGATACGTCTGATCCAGGAAGCCCTCGCGCCGGCCGATGCCACCGCCGACTGGCGGGAGACGCTTGATCTTCTCTCTGAGGCTGAGGGCCAGTCGATCGAGGGGTTTGTTTCAGACGGGCTCAGCGGCCTCAGTGTGGTCGAGCTGCCGGACGAGGCGTCGGAAGCACGCGCGGCCGCGCTCCTGATGCGGAAGGTTCTGGACGACCCCGGAGAGACCGCCGCGCTGGTGACGCCGGATGCCGGACTTGCCCGGCGGGTCTCAGCCTTGCTTGGCCGCTGGGGCATCAGCGTGCCGCCCTCTGCGCCGGTGCCGCTGGGCAGAACATCGGCAGGCAGCCTTATCGGGCTGTGTGCACGCTGGGCCGCTGATCCCGGAGACCCTGGCGCGCTGGCGGCCGTCCTGAAACATCCGTTCGTGTCGCAGCACCTCGATACGCGAAGGCTGGACCTGTACTTCCTGCGCGGCCCGAGGCGCTGGACCAGCCTTGAAGCGCTCGCGCGCCGGATAGAGACGCTGAAGCGCAATGACCGGCGTGATCCGTTTACGGAGGAAGACCAGACGCATTGCGCCGCACAGGTCCGCCGGCTTGACGGACTCGTGCGCGAAGCGGACGCTGACTTTTCCGCAATCGAAACAATGGATGGCGCGGCTGCCGCCGAACAGGTCGCACGCCTAGCCGGTCTCGTCAGCGCCACGCCCATGCCGTGGACGGGGGAGGATGGGGCGGGGGCCTCGCGTCTGCTGCAGCAGATCGCCGAACTGGCCCCGTTCCTCGGGCCGATGACCCCGCAGGCCTTTGCCGACCTGATTGATACCGAGGCGGCGAACCAGTCGGTCCCGGCGCAGGGGCAGGAACATCCGCGTCTGCGCATTCTGGGGCCGCTGGAGGCGCGTCTTCAGTCTGCGGACAGGATCATTCTTACCGGTCTGAACGAGGATGTCTGGCCGCAGCGGCCGTCGCCGGACAGTTTCCTGCCCCGGCAATTCCGCAAGTCAATTGGACTTCTCGATCCCGAGGAACGTATGGGACTCTCTGCGCATGACTTTGCGCAGCTCGCATCCGCGCCGCAGGTTGTCATGCTTCATGCTGCGCGCCGGGATGACAGCCCGGCGGTCGCCTCGCGCTGGGTCTGGCGCCTGCGGACGCTTGCAACCGCCGCTTTTGCGGAGCGAACGAGCGAGGTGATGCAGGGCGAGGCGCGCGACCTGGCAGGCTGGGTCGCCGCCATTGAGAACCTTGGCAACGGCACGCTTCCGCCGGACTATTCCGCTGAGCCAAAACCGTCGCGCCGGACACCGACGCATTGGCCGGCCCGCCTTTCGGTCACGCGCGTCGATCTTTTGCAGCGCGATCCTTACGCTCTGTGGGCAGAGGATGTGCTTGGGCTGAAAGTCATCGATCCCATCAACAAGCCGCTCGCTGCCAACCTCCGGGGCACAGCGATCCATGCGGCGCTGGAGGCTTTCGAGAAATCAGAGCCCCATCATCAGACAGCGGACCACCTGCTCAATCTGATCCGCGCCGAGCTTGCCGCAGAGGGCGAGCCGGAGGAATCCTGGCTCGGCCGCGAGGCAATCTGGCAGGATGTGGCCGCGTGGTACCTGCGCTGGCGCAGCGATCGCGAACAGCCTGCCGGGATGGAGCTTGAGGCGGGCGGAAATATCGAGCTGGAGATTGCCGGGGCGCCCTTCCGCCTCTCCGCCATGGCCGACCGGGTGGAGTGGAGCGCGGACGGTCGGATCACCGTGGTCGATTACAAGACCGGCACGCCGCCGAGCGACGCAGCCATTGCCGCCGGGTTTGACCAGCAGATGCCCTTGCAGGCCCTGATCGCCCGCAGTGGCGGGTTCAAGGGCGTAGCGGCCGGGCCGGTCGCGGGCCTGGAATATGTGTCCGTGCGCGGCAAGCCTTCGAGCCGCCGGGTCGGGGAGGGCGCGCGCAGCCCGAAATCGCTCGATGAGCTGGTTGCAGAAGCGGACGCAGGCCTTGTCAGGCTGATCTCGCAATACCGGGCGCCCGAGGCAGAGTTTGCCTCGGCGCCGCGGGTTCAGTTCGTGAAGTATGATTATGGCTTCAATCTGCTGGCGCGGCGGGCCGAATGGAACCGCGATACCTCCGGCGGGGAGGGCGGCGATGAGTGAGGCGGCGGAGTTCGATGCCGCGTTCAGGGCGGCGATCGGGGCACAGGCGGCGGCGGCCGATCCCGTCCGCTCCGCCTTCGCGCGGGCCAATGCCGGCAGCGGCAAGACCAAGGTCCTGATCGACCGGGTCGCCCGGCTGCTGCTGCGCCGTCCGGATGGCCGCCCGGGCGCGGCGCCTGAATCCATCCTCTGCATCACCTATACGCGGGCCGCGGCGAACGAAATGCTCACCCGCCTGTTCCGTACGCTGGGCGGCTGGGCCGTGATGGACAATGACCGGCTGCGCGAGACGCTTGGCAAGCTCGAAGGGCGGACGCCGGAGGATTACAGTCTTGATGAGCTCCGCCTCGCGCGGGCGCTGTTCGCACGCGCGCTTGAAACGCCGGGCGGGCTGCGGATCGAGACAATCCATGCCTTTTGTGCACGGATCTTGCGGCGCTTTCCGCTCGAGGCCGGGATCATGCCGGGCTTTGCGGAACTGGAAGAAGCAGACGCCGCGCAGCTTTGGGACGAGGCAAAGGCCCACGCGATCCGAACGGCGGCTAACGAAGCGCCGGGCGCGCTGGCGCTGATCGCGCGGGAAGCCATGAATGAAGGCGCGGCGTCGGCGCTGGATACCCTGCGGCCCGCCATGCGGCCTGTCCTGCGCTTTGCTGGGCAGCATGGCTTTGACCGGGAGGCGATGGATGCGGCCCTGCGTGTTGCCCTCGGCGCGCCGGAGGAGAGCCCCGAGGCACTCATCGCGCGCGCGATGGGGCCAGAGCTACCGCGCGGGGTTCTGCAAGGCGCGATGGAGGCGCTGCTGGCGGGATCAAAGACCGACCGGGAACGGGGCGAAGACCTCGCCGCTGTTCTGGAGGCCGCAGATGCCTCAGCCGCATGGGCGGCCTATACGCGCTTCTTCCTGACACAGAAGGGGGAGTTCCGGGCCAGCAATCCGTATACGGTCAAGACAGCACAGCTCAATCCGGACCTTGAGGAATACTTTCAGGTCAAGGGGGGTGAAGGCCGCGAGACGGCCCGGATTCGCGAATTGATCGGGCTTCTGAAAAGCGCGAAGGCCTTTACGCGGACCTCTGCCTTGCTGCGCACCGGCCTGCCGGCGCTTGAGCATTACCGCGATGCGAAGGCCCGGCGCGGCGCGCTGGACTTCGACGATCTGATCACCCGCACCCGTGAGCTGTTCGAGGCCGATGGCCTGTCCAGCTGGGCGCTCTACAAGCTCGAAGGCCGCCTCTCGCATGTGCTGATTGATGAAGCGCAGGATACGAGCCCCGAACAGTGGGAACTGATCCGTGCGCTGACACATGAATTCACGTCCGGCGAAGGGCGCGACTATGCGCAGGATCCCCGGACGATGTTCATCGTCGGCGATGAGAAACAGTCGATCTATTCCTTCCAGGGTGCAGACCCGGGCCAGCTGATCCGGGAGACGCGCCAGCTATCAGGTTCCGCCGCCGGGGCCACCGGGGTAGAGATGCTGATGTCGTTCCGTTCCTCGCCGGAAATCCTCGGCTTTGTCGACCGGGTCTGGAACTCGGCCCCGCCGATTGATATGCCATTTGCCGCAACTGATCCGTCTACGGCGCATGATATCCGCCATACGGCAAGCCGCTGGCAGGAGCCCGGCTGTGTCGAGCTGTGGCCGATCCCGGCAAGGGCAGACGAAGAGGATCCTGACGCCTGGGAACGCCCCGTGAATATCGTGCGCTCCACATCGCCCAAGGCGGAGCTTGCTGGCCGCATCGCCCGGCAGATCGGGAAAATGATCGCGGCGGGCGAACAGGTCTGGGAGGACGGCGTACGCCGGGCGATGCGGCCGGAGGATGTGCTGATCCTCGTCGGCAAGCGGCAGGGCGGCCTGTTTGAATCCATCATATCGGCGCTGAAGGGTGAGGGGCTTCCCGTGGCCGGGGCCGACCGGCTGATCCTGTCGGACTTCATCGGCGTGCAGGATTGCCTGAACCTCCTGCGCTTCGCCGCGCTCGATATGCGCGACCTGACGCTGGCCGAGATCCTTCGCGGGCCATTCTGCGGGCTGGTGGACGATGATCGCTACCTGTTCCCGCTCGCCTCTGCGCGCGCACGGGGCGAGACGCTCTGGTCCCGGGTCCAGACCAGCGACGATCCGGATGTCCAGGCAGCGGCGGCCTTCCTGCGCGGGCTGAAGGCGCGCGCGCACCTGCCGCCTTATGAGTTCCTGAGTGAAGTCCTCGACCGGCCTGTCGCAGGGGGGCAGACGGGCTGGGAGAGGCTCAACGCCCGGCTCGGCACGCCTGCGCGCGATCCGGTCGAAGCGCTGCTGGCGCGCGCGCTGGCACATGACACATCTGCCCCAGCCTCGCTGCAGGCATTTGTCGATGCGATGGAGGCCGAGCAGATCGAGATCAAGCGCGACCTCGCGGATGCCGGGCGCGAGATCAGGGTGATGACGGTGCACGGGGCCAAGGGCCTGCAGGCGCCGGTCGTGATTCTTCCAGACACCACTTCCAAGCCCAAGACCAGTGCGCCGCCGATCCTTGAAACCGAAGGCGCCCTCGTCTGGGTACCCCGCAAGGATACGGACATTCCGGCAAGTGAGGCCGAGCGCCTCATCGCCGAGGCCCGCGCCCGCGAGGAACATCGCCGCCTGCTCTATGTGGCGCTGACGCGCGCGCAGGACCGGCTGATCATTGCCGGCCACTGGTATGGCCCGGCGGGCGAGGACAAGCCCGGCTATCATGAGGAGTCCTGGTATGCGCTCTGCGCCGGGGCCATGGACGAGCTGCCCCATGAGGAACTTGACGACGGGGTCCGCCGCTTTGGCCGGATCTGGACCGGCGCGGCAGAGGGGCAGGGCGCGGCCAGCAGGGCCAGGGACCTGCCGGTTTGGGCGCTTCAGCCGCCGGCGCAAGAGCCGCTGGCCCGGCGGGTGTCCGCCCCGACAAGCCTGCTGGGCCCCGGAATGCGCGTCGTTGCGCCCTTCGATGCCGGGCGGGAAGCGCGGCTGAGGCGCGGGCGGATCATCCACGCCCTGCTGCAATACCTGCCGGAGTTGCCGGAGGATCGGCGGGAGGCAGCTGCAGCAGCCTATCTTCAGAAAGAGCTGGCGCTTTCAGACGCAGAACGGGCGGAGATGCTGGCCTCTGCCTTCGGTATCCTCAATGATCCCGCCCTTGGCGGGCTGTTCCAGCCGGGCGGGCGCGCGGAAGCAGCCATCCTCGGCGCGGCGCCGGACCTGCCGGCGGGCCTCGTCATCAATGGCCGGGTGGACCGGCTGGTGGTGACGCCGGAGGAGGTGATGATCATCGATTACAAGACCGACCAGCCCGCTCCGGACCGGCCGGAACAGGTGGGCGAGGGCTATATCGCCCAGATGGCTGCCTACTGGGCCGTGCTGCGCCAGGCCTATCCAGGCCGGCGCGTGACGGCAGCGCTCTGCTGGACGGATGGGCCGAAACTGATGCCCTTGCCGGAGGCGCTGCTATCAGCTGCGCTCACAAGTGCGCGCAGCGAGGTTTGACTTAGCCCAAGAGTCCCTATGTACCGGACTTGAAAACGACAGACGGCAGAAGGAGCCGCAGACATGGCAGCCATCAATGTGAGCGAAGACGAGTTCGACGGTGTCGTCACGGGCTCGGATATTCCGGTAGTTGTGGATTTCTGGGCCGAATGGTGCGGCCCTTGTAAGCAGATGACGCCGCATCTGGAGGCCGTTGCCACCGAGATGGAAGGCAAGGTCAAGATCGTGAAGGTGAATGTCGACGACCATCCGCTGGTCGGCGCACGCTATGGCGTGCGCGGCCTGCCGACGCTGCTGATGTTCAAGGGCGGCAAGGTGGCGGCAACCCGCAACGGCGCCATGAACCGCCAGGCGCTGACCGACTGGATCAAGCAGAGCCTCTGATCTGGCTGGGAGCGGGGGCCTTCAGGCCGTCTCGCTCGTCAGCGACACGAACACGTCTTCAAGGTCGGGGGACTCTGTCGAGAGGTCCCCGATTGCGATTCCGGATGTGCGCACCCGCTCCAGCAGCCGGCCAATGCCCGTTTCTGCCGTCTTGAAGGTGATGGCGAGCGATCCGTCCGGGCGGATCACGGCGTCGAGTCCGGCAAGATCAGCGGGCAGGGCGCTGAGCGGCTCTTTCGGCTGGATCACCAGCGTCTTGTAGTCGAGGCGCGAGAGCAGCCGGGCCGTCGGCTCGCAGGCGACGATTTCGCCGTGATTGACGATGGCGATGGTGTCGCAGAGCTCCTCGGCTTCTTCGAGGTAGTGCGTGGTGAGAATGATCGTCGTGCCGCGGTCGTGCAACTCGCGCACATAATCCCACAGCAGGCGGCGCAGCTCGACATCCACCCCGGCGGTCGGCTCGTCGAGAATCAGCACCGGCGGCGCATGGACAAGCGCCTTGGCCACCATCAGCCGCCGCTTCATGCCGCCCGATAGCTGGCGGACATAAGCGTCCTTCTTGTCCTCAAGGCCCAGCGCCGCGAGAATCTCGACGCTCCGGCGCTCGGCCTTCGGCACACCGTAGAAGCCCGCCATCAGTTCCAGCATCTCGAACGGGGTGAAGAAGGGGTCAGCGACCACTTCCTGATTCACGACGCCAATGGCCGCCCGGCTCTGGCGCGGATGCTGGTCGATATCGAGGTCCCAGATTCGCACGCTGCCGGATGTTTTCCGGACGAGCCCGGCAAGGATGTTGATGAAGGTCGACTTGCCCGCGCCATTCGGCCCCAGCAGGCCGAAGATGGAGCCTGTCGGAATAGCCAGGCTGATCCCGTTCAGGGCTTGTTTTTCCGGCATTTTTCCGGATGCAGCATAGGTTTTCCGCAGATCGCGGACTTCGATGGCGCAATGCGGTGAGGACATGGGGTCTCGCTGGCAGCAGACAGGGCGCCTTGCGCGCGCCTGACCATGCTTCTAGTTAGGAGCATGCGCGCGCCGCCGCAAGCAATGGCCGGCGAGCGCCCTTGAGGAGTGCCTTTCCCATGCCCGCCAAACGCGATGTGTTCACGCCGCCTGAAATCTCGATGGTGTCCAGCCACAAGGTCTCCTGCAATGGCGGCGGCGGCGCGCTCGGCCACCCGAAGGTCTGGTACGAGATGGGCGATGATGATTTCGTCGAGTGCAAGTATTGCGACCGCCGGTTCATCCTCATCGGCGGCAAGCACGATCCGGCCCGGCAGGGCTGACGGGTTGACCAGAGCGAGGCTCAGTCCATGCGCATCCTGATTGCCGGTGGCGGGGTCGGCGGGCTGACGGCCGCGCTGGCGCTGCTGCGCACGGGGCATGAGGTCAGGGTTTTCGAGCAGGCCGCCCGGTTTGAGGATATCGGCGCCGGCGTCCAGATCAGCCCGAACGGGATGAAGGTGCTCGACCGGCTCGGCGTGTCCGCCCGGGTGGGCCGGGATGCCTTCCGGCCCCGCGCCCAGGAATTCCGCCTTGGCCGCAGCGGCCAGCGCATCTTCGAAATCCCGCTCCGGTCAGAAGCGATCAACCGCTGGGGCGGGGATTACCTGCACATCCACCGCGCCGACCTGTTGTCCGCCCTCTTGGAAGCCGTCCGGGACCTGTCGCCGGAGTCGCTCATAAACGGGCATCAGGTGACCGAGTACCTGCAGGGGGAAAATGGCATCCGCCTGAAATTCGCCTCCGGGGAAAGTGCCAGCGGCGATCTTCTGATCGGCGCTGACGGCATCCATTCTGCCGTCCGGGCGCAGATGCTGGGACCCGAAAAGCCTCGCTTTACCGGCCATGTCGCCTGGCGCACGGTTGTGCCCATCGCCCGGCTTGGAGATTACCCGCCGCCGGAGACGGCCTGCGTCTGGGCCGGCAGCGGCCGCCATGCAGTGACCTACCGCCTGCGGCGGGGCAGCCTTGCGAATTTCGTCGGCGTCGTCGAACGCGATGAACCCGGCGAAGAATCCTGGGGCGCCCCCGGCGCGCGGGAGGATGCAAAGGCGGATTTCCCTGGCTGGCACCCGGTGATTCGCCGGATCATTGATGAAGCGCCGGTTCTGCTGCGCTGGCCGTTGTATGACCGGGCGCCGCTGCCGAAATGGTCGGAGGGCCGGGTCGTGCTGGTCGGCGATGCCTGCCACCCCATGCTGCCCTTCCTGGCGCAGGGCGCCGTCATGGCTATCGAAGACGCCTATGTGCTGGCCGCCGAGATTACGCGGTCTGCCAGCCTGCCCGCTGCCCTCGATGCCTATGAACGTGCCCGTAAGCCTCGGGCGACCCGGGTGCAGGAAACGGCCCGGCAGAATGCCCGGATCTTCCACCGCTCCAATCCGTTCATGAAGCTCGGAACCTATGGGCCGATGATGGCCGCCGGGCGTCTCCTGCCGGGCATCATCCATGGGCGCCATGACTGGCTTTATGGCCAAGACGTGACCGCGGCGGCCTGATCGCAGGCTTTCGCTGACAGGAGGTTCCTGCAAAGAGAGGAACCATCCAGATTGAGGAGCCAACCCGAACCATGCTGTCCGTCCTCGACATTTTCCGCGTTGGCATCGGCCCGTCGAGCTCGCATACGGTCGGGCCGATCCGGATTGCGGGCCGCTTCATGTCAGGCCTTGAGACCGGCGGGCATCTCGGCGCGGTTCAGCGGATAGAGGTTGAGCTTCAGGGCTCGCTCGCCCTGACCGGTGAAGGACATGCCACACCCAAGGCGGTGATCCTCGGCCTGCTGGGACTTGAGCCCGAGACACTCGATCCGGAGGCAGCCGACCGGGCGGTCGCCGAGGTACGGGCGAGCAAACACCTGCCGCTGAAGGATGGCCGTAGCCTCGCTTTTGATCCGCAGTCGGATATCCGCTTCGCCTACGAAATCCTGCCCGACCTGCACCCGAACGGAATGCGCCTGCGCGCCTTCAGCGAGGGCGGCGAGGTGATCGCGGACGAGACATGGTATTCCACGGGCGGCGGCTTCATTGCCTCCCGGCGCCAGCTCGAAAAGCCTGTCACCGGAGACATCGTGCCTGCGGGCCGCGCGGTCCCGCATCCGTTCACGTCGGCCGCCGAGCTGCTCGCCACCTGCGAAGCGCAGGGCATCAGCATCGACGCAGTGATCCTCGCAAACGAAGACGCCATGCGCCCCCGCGCAGAGACAGAAGCCTCTCTGGACCGGATCGCAGGCGTCATGATGGCCTGTATCGACCGGGGACTTGCCCGGACCGGCACCTTGCCGGGCGATCTTAAAGTGCGCCGCCGCGCGCCGGAAATCTGGCAGCGTCTGCAGACCGCGCCGCCCTCGAATGAGCGCGAGCAGCTGTTCGACTGGCTGAACGTCTACGCCATGGCGGTGAATGAGGAGAACGCCGCCGGCGGTCAGGTGGTCACCGCCCCGACAAATGGGGCGGCGGGCATCATCCCGGCTGTGATCCGCCATTACTGCGCAGATACCGCCGACGCCCCAGCGCGTATCCGGCGATTTCTGCTGACCGCCGGCGGCATAGGGCTGCTCTACAAGCAGCGCGCCTCCATTTCCGGGGCGGAGATGGGCTGCCAGGGTGAGGTTGGCGTTGCCTGCTCGATGGCCGCAGGTGGCCTCGCGGCGATCTGGGGCGGCACGCCGCAGCAGGTCGCCAATGCAGCGGAGATCGGCATGGAACACAATCTCGGCCTGACGTGCGATCCCGTGGGCGGTCTTGTCCAGATCCCCTGCATCGAGCGCAATGCCATCGGCGCGGTGAAAGCCGCCAATGCCGCGCGCCTTGCGCTCCATTCGCTGGAGCAGACCAAGGTATCTCTCGACCAGGTAATCGAGACAATGCGCCAGACCGGTCTCGACATGTCCACCAAGTATAAGGAGACCAGCCAGGGCGGGCTCGCGGTCAATGTGATCGAGTGCTGAGCGCGGCTGACACGAAATCTTATCAATTCCGACACGCAAGTGTAGCGGAACGCTTCTAGCCCTGCGTCGCAACTGACACGGGGCTGTCACCAAGATGCATGATCCGAAGCTCGTCTACTCCCTGGAAATCCGGGTGATCGATCTGGAACAGAAGGTCGAGGCGCTCGAAAGCACACTCCGCGAGATTACCTCGGGCCGTGTGAAGGCGACCGATCCCGCCATCGTGCCCCTGCCTCCGGCCCTCCTGAAGCGGATCAGCGAAGGCGAGCATCCTGTGCGCGTCGTGCGCCAGTTCCGCCTGATGACGCAGCGCGAGCTGGGCGAACTCTGCGGCATCCGCCCGAACCACATCTCCGCGATCGAGCGGGGCATGTCCTATGGCCTCAAGACTGCCCGGCGCCTTGCCGAGGCGCTTGCCGTGCCGGTCGACCTGCTGACCTGATCCGTCAGCGGCCCATACAGGCACTGATCCCGCTGACGGGCAGGACTGTTTCCCAGCCATCACGGCCCCGGATGACCACACGGCCGCCCTCGACCCGCTGGCCCTGTTCGAGGGTCTCACCCGGCCGGAAGGTCAGGCTCACCTCCAGCGCAGCGTCCGGCGAAACATAGTCGCTGGCGGTCAGGAACTGGCCGAAAATGTCACCATGCGCATCGACCTGGGTGAGGGTGACGGCCCGGCTCTCATGCCAGAGTTCCGCGCGCCCAGACGCAGCCCGGGTGAAGAACACGAATTTCTGCGGCGGGGTCATGCTCCACAGGAAGAGCCCGCACTCGCCCGGCGCCAGCCTCTGCGCGGGCAGGCCAGCTTCCGGCACATCCTGCAACGGGCTCGCGGCGCGGGCCGCCACAGCCGCAGGCGACTGAGCCGGCGATGACGTACAGGCGGCGACAGCACTGACGGCAAGAATGACTGCAAGAACACGGATCATGGCTGAACCTCGGAAGGAGCGGCTGGGTAGCGGTACACAAAGGCACTGCCATCGGGAACGAAACCCGCAATCGGCAGCGCATACTGGAAATCCTGCGGGATAAAGCCTGAGATGCGTGCCTCCATCGAGCCCGTCCGGCGCAGGCTGAACCTTGCGAGTGTATCGACCCGTGTGCCGGAGGCGCTCTGGGCTTCAAACGGAATACCAAGGTCCGGCCCGAGGCAACCGATCGTGCCCGTCATTTCCGGCCAGCCGGGACCCAGCAGCGCCTGATTGAGGGTCAGGGCATTGCTCGTGCTGCGGCCTTCGGCATGGTGGCACTCGCCATTGCGGAAGCGGATCAGCGGACCGTCAATCCGCGCCTCGCCGCCTGATTGCCGGATCCACAGCGCAAGGCCGTCAATAGCCGCAAAGTCGAACCGGATGGCATAGTCCCGCACCTCGATTGTCCCGCCGGGGAAGACGGCCGCCCGCCCGGTGCCGGAGCCGGCAGGACCTGACCAGCTGAAATCATACTCTGCGCCGAACCGAAGGAGCGTCGCCGGACGCAGCTTCAGCGTGCCATCGCCCAGGAGCTCGGTTCCCGCGCGCAGGCCCCGGATCTGCCCGCCGGCCAGCGTCCCGTCGGCAGCCATCCAGCTCAGGCCCCGCTCTTCTGCGCCCGCAATCTTCAGGATCGTCGCGAGCGGCATGAAATAGACGAGGCCGATCAGAAGCCCCGCCAGCAGGAACAGCACGACCAGAAGAGCTCTCAAGGCGTGGCTCCTGTCACAAACTCGATCACGGCGTTGACGCGGCCATCTTCCGCCGCCGTCAGGCTGGCAGAGGACACCGTGATCCCCTCCGCTGTTTCCAGTCCAAGGGTCCAGGCAAAGACTGCCGATGGGTCGGCGCCGGGCAGGTCAAGCTGCAGCCGCCCGGGGGCGGGCTGGCGCGTGTCTGCCAC
This sequence comes from Hyphomonas sp., assembly GCF_046313735.1. GTDB lineage: Bacteria > Pseudomonadota > Alphaproteobacteria > Caulobacterales > Hyphomonadaceae > Hyphomonas. Next base: position 53,472 of record NZ_JBKBXW010000010.1, on the reverse strand, counting down.
GATCAGTCCGGCATCCGAGGCACGCGATATCGCGATGCGGCGCAGCGTTTCGGCATCCCGCGCCGGCCGCATGGGCCGGGGGCCGCCGGTTTCCGCAGCCATCGCAGCGATCCGGTCAAGGCGCGCAAGCGTCTGCACGGCGCGCTCCTGTTCCAGTGTGGCCTCTGCCTTGCGCGCCGCCGCCGGCACCAGCAGGAACTGCCACCAGAGAGCGCCTGTCAGCAGCAGGGCTGCCAGAGCAATCAACAGCTTCTCCCGTCCGCTGCGCGTGTCCCACCAGGCAGTCATGTCGGGGTCCCCAGCTTGACCCGCACCAGCAATCCCGCGCTTGAAGCGGGGTCAATCTCGGCGCTGACACGATAGGCCGTCTGTCCAAGAGGCCCGGTCAGCAAGCCGATATCATCATACCGTTCAATCAGGATGTCTGCCTGCAGCTCTCCGGTCGCCTGATCAAATCTCAGCGCCTCCAGCCGCGAACCGGACGTGGCTGCCAGCGCATTGAACAGGGCCGATGCGGCTCCATGGAAATCGGATGTATGCGCTTCACCCGGCGAAGCCAGCAGCTGGCGCGTCGTCTGATCGAGGTCGGCGGGCAGGGGCGCGCCCGGGAAAAGCTCGGTGTATCGGCGCGCTGCATCCTGGCGCAGCGCTTCTGCTGCGGCGCTGCGCTGCGCGGCGTCGGCATATTGCGTGACAGTCCAGAGCACAATCGCGGCGAGGCCCAGCCCGGCAGCCAGGCCCCAGGCACGCAGTCCGGTTTCCGCGTCTCGCTTCACCGCATAGGGGCCCGTCCGGAGGTCCACGAGGTTTGCCTGCCGCGCCCGCCCCGCCAGCCAGAGGAGGCGGCTGGCAGCCCGTTCACCCGGTTCGCCGGCCTCGCCCGGCACGGCGCTGCGAAGAACTTCGGGCAGGCGGTGATCCACCGCCACGATCCGGTCTCCCTGCCGGGTGAGGATGTGTTCGGGAAAGGCAACACTGCTGAGGCCGGCATCCAATAACGCCTGCTCCGGCACCAGCCGCGCCTCCTTGTAGCCGGCATCCCCGAGTTGTGCGACCCAGGCGGCCATCAGGGTGCGGTCCACGGCATAGATGTCGCGCTGCTGGCTGTCCTTCCGCCTTGGGCCGAGCGCGAGGTGCACATCCTCGACCGGCTGGGCGAGCTCATCTTCAATGGCATAGGGCGCCGCGAGCAGCGCTTCGCTGTCACTTCGCGCCGGCAGCGGCGGGCAGAAATGCGCGACGCGGCTCGCCGGGGCAATCGCAGTGACGGCGGCGCGCTTTTCGGTCCGCACGGGCGAGGGCACCGGCTCCAGCAGTCCCGCGCGTTCCCGCAGCACTTCCAGCGGCCCGCCCGGTTCGTCCGGGAGCGCGACAAAGACCTCGTTTGCCATCAGTCTTCTCCCAGACGCCGCCAGATCGTGCGCGGTGCCTGCCCCTCGCTCGCCGAGATGATAAAGTCAAACGGCCAGGTGCCGCCATCGGTCGAGATCAGTCCGCTGGCTGCAAAGACGGTGGTTGAGACCGAGATCGCCGAGCTGGCCTTTGCCCCCGCCGGTAGTGTCCGGATATCGGGAAGTGCCTCAAAATCCTCGACGCTGCGCCAGCCGCCAGTGGGGCGTTGCTCGAGCAGCCGCTCCGCCGTCTGCAGGCGCAGATCCGGCGCATAGAGCGCGCGCAGCAGTGGCGCCTGTTCGGGCTTCAGCGTGTTGAGGTTGAGCGCCGCCTGCGCCGGGCCGGGCAGGGCGCAGACCAGCGGGGCAAGCGCCTCGCGAAGCGCCGGTGTGTAGCCGAGGATGGCGGCCAGCTCTCTCGGGCTTTCGAGCGGCCCGTTCGCTGTCCGGTAGGGCGGATCGAGGGACAGGTAATACTCATCCTCCGCCCCGCGCGCCCGGGGCGTGGAATCCGCATCGATCCAGTCCGCCAGCGTGTCGGCAAGGGCCGAGGCATCGCCCTCCGGTACGCCGATGCCGTCGAGAAGACGGATCATGCCAGTACGCGCCGTCAGCACACCGGCATCACTGGCAGAGGCGAAACTGTTCAGGTTTAAGCAGTTCGCGGCGTCTTCCACGGACAGGCTGATGACGCCGCCCCGGGCCGCGAAAGCGACCGGTTCGCCGAGGCCCGGCGTCAGCACGTTCACCTGACCGGCTGTCGTGCGCATCAGGTCGGCTATGGCGCTGCGGGCGAGCGCTTCGGCGGATAGCGCGGCCCAGCCGGCATCCGCACGCCTTGCGGCCGCGCGGGAGGTGTCTGTCTGCCGCGCGATGGCAGCCGATGCGACAACCGCCGCTGCAGACAGGGCCGCAACGACCAGGAGGACGGACAGCAGGGCTGCGCCTTTTTCATCTGAGCGCTGGCGGCGAGCAGCCTTCATTGGCGCAGCCCCAGGCGGAAGCGCGCCGTCAACTCATCCTCACGGTTGAAGCGGAAGGTCAGTTCCAGCTTGTCGGGCAGGGCGTCCGCGCCGCTGCCGGCATCCGCCATCCAGTCCCCCCGCCAGCTACTGACGCGCCCATACCGGACACTCAGGCCTTCCAGCCCCTCCAGCAACCTCTGCTCCACAACCGGCGTCGCCGGCCCGGGGTCTGGCGACCGCCAGGACCGGCGGATCAGGGCGCCCTGCTCAAACGCATATTCGACCCGTTGCAGGTCGCTGCGGCCGGCGGCGCCGCCCGGATCGGCCCAGCCATTGCGCACGAAACTGAAGAGCCGTCCGCTGGCGGCAGAAGCCCGTCCGTCAAAGGGTGTCAGGGTCTCGGTGCCCATCCCTGTGCGCGCCGTGCGGCCCGTGAACGCTTCCAGATCATGGCGGATCGCCGCCAGCGCCGCCTCGATCTCCCTCGCATCGGCGCCGCGCGCTTCGACCATCTGCGCGCCGCGCAGCGCCTGGATCAGCATTCCCGAGCCGGCGGTGGCGATCACCGCAATCAGGAACAACGAAATCAGCGTTTCCAGCAGGGTCATGCCGGCTTCGGGGCCTGCGGCGCGTTTCATGGCGCACCCTCCGCCACATGCAGGAAGCTGACATGGCCCGCCACGCGGTCACTGCCGGCGGGGCGCACCCGGATATCGACCTGGATAAGGCCATCCCGGCCTGCCGGCACGACGATACGCTCCCAAACATACGTCTGCTGGCGCTGGGTTTCCTCGCCGCTGGACGTCCCGGGGCGCTGCTTTGCAGGGTCCGTCAGCGTGTCCACAGCAATGTTTTCCGCCACTTGCCGCGCCAGGACCCGGTCTCCGAGGTCCCGGCTGATCCGCACCGAATTCGTATTGAGCGAGATCAGCCCGACCGCCGCCGTGCTGAACACGGCAAGCGCAACCAGCGCCTCCAGCAGCGTGAATCCCGCTTCCTGCCTCATCGCCGGGGTCCGTCCACGTGGATGCCCTCAGCCGTCACAGTCAGCGTATGACGGGTGCTGCCCGCGGACAAGGAGAGTTGCGCCTCCCGCGTATGGCCCAGGGGATCGAAGATGATCTGCGGCACGTCCGGGTCCGCCGCCTCGAGGCTGCGCCTTGCCGGCCGTGCCTCGGTCCAGGCGAGCGTCAGCCCGCCGGGAAAGCTGCGCGCCTGACGCGGCACGGCCTGCCAATCCCCGGCCTGCCAGATGACGGGTTCATAGCGATCCGCCGACAGACGAAGGCCGGCCGGCGTCCCGCTGATGCGTGCCCGCTCAGCGGTCACCTCGGCGGTCTGTATGAGGCGCTGGAATTCCACGCGCGCCGGATCGGCTGGCCGCGCCGTCAGCACGATCAGGCTGGAGGCGACCCCGACAATGGCCAGCGCCACGAGCATCTCGATCAGAGAAAACCCGGCCGAGGCCCGCCTGTCCGGGCCTTGCCGATGGCTGAGGCGAGGCGGGCTGGACGCGGCCATGCAGGGTCAGTCCCAGTTGCCGATGTCAGCATCCGGCCCTTCGCCCCCCGGCTTGCCATCCGCACCCATCGAGAACAGGTCATACCGGCCACCCGACCGGGTGCCCGGAATGACATACTGATAGGGATTGCCCCAGGGATCATTCTGCACGCGCCGGATATAGCCGCCCGGGCGATACAGCGTCAGGTCAACCCCCGGCGGCGGGGAGGAGAGCGCGGCAAGGCCCTGTTCCTGTGTCGGATAGGTGTAGAGGTCGAGGCTGTATTGTTCGAGCGCGTTCTCGAGATTGGCGATGTCGGCGCGCGCCTTGGTGATCCGCGACCGGTCGCCGACCGGCGCAACGTTGATGATGATCAGCGTCGCCAGGAGGCCCATGATGAACACAACCACCATCAGCTCGACCAGCGAGAAGCCCGCTTCGCCCTTGCGGCTGCGGGCGCGTTCTTCTTGAGGGGAAATTGCGTGCATGGTTGCCTCCTTCAGCCGAGGGCGAGGGTGTTGAGCTGCATGATCGGCAGCATGATGGACAGGACGATTGTGCCGACGATGCCGCCGAGCAGGATGATGATGACCGGCTCGAGCAGGCCGAGCGCGACATTGGTCGAGGTTTCGAATTCGGATTCGAGGAAGTCTGCCGCCCGGTTCATCATGGCCGGCACATCGCGCGCAGCCTCGCCGCTGGCGACCATATGCGTCATCAGGGGCGGGAACACGCCGGTTGCTTTCATGGCGCCGGACAGGGTGCCCCCGCGTTGCACCGATTCCATGATCGAACCGGCCGCATCGCGGAAGACGAGATTGCCCATCGCGTTGCGGGCCCCGGCGAGGCTTTCAAGGACCGTTGCTCCGGAGGCGGACAGTGTTGCATGGATGCGCGCAAAGCGCGCCGCCGAAATCTTCCGGCTGAGTTCGCCAATGTAAGGCAGGCGCAGCATCAGCGCGTCCCATTTCCGGCGCAGCGCCTCGGCCTTAAGGGCGCGGTGGAGGATGAGGCCGCTTAGGGCGGCCGCACCCAGGAACCAGAGGCCCCAGTCGCGGAAGAAGTTCGACAGCGCGATCACCCCCTGCGTCAGCGGCGGCAGTTCCGAAGCGCCCAGCATGGCAAACTGCTCGACCAGTTTCGGCACGACCCAGACCATCAGGGCACTGACCATCAGCAGCGCCGTGACGCCCAGGATCGCCGGATAGATCATCGCCGAGCGCACCATCGTCTTCAGCCGGTAGCTGCGCTCCAGATGGCCCGCGAGCTGGTCCAGCACCGCGCCGATGCGCCCCGATGCCTCGCCCGCGGCGACCACGGAACGGTAAAGCGGCGGGAAGGCTTTTGGCGCGCCGCGCAGCGCTTCGGCAAAACTCGTGCCCTCCATGACGCGCGAGCGTACACCGAGCAGCAATGCACGCTGGCCGGACTTGCCGCCATCCCCGGCCGCCGCCGTCAGCGCCTGTTCCACAGTCATGCCGGAGAGGAGCAGCACCGAGAGCTGCCGCGTCAGCAGCGTGCGTTCCTTTTCCTTGAGCTTGACGGCCTTGCCGAAGCCGCCGGCGGCCTCACCGCGTGTCTCGGACAGCGAGACCGGCGTCAGCTGGCGTGCACGAAGCTCCCGCCGCGCGGCGCGGGCCGTATCTGCGGAGATGACGCCGCTCGTGCGCCGTCCGTCCGCTGTCAGGGCCTTGTATTCAAACGCTGCCACCGAACCAAGCCTCCCGGCGGCAGACATAGAGCAGTTCCTCGGCGCTCGACTCTCCGCTCAGCACATGCCGCAATCCGTTCTGGAACAGCATATCATAGCGGGCAAAGGCCACGCGCTCAATTTCTTCCTCGGTTGCGCCCTCATGGATCATCCGGCGGATGCCGCCGTCCACAACGAGCAGTTCATAGACGCCGAGACGGCCATCATAGCCGGTATGGTTACAGGACGGGCAGCCCTTCGCCTGGTAGAGTAGCGGCGCGCTGTCCGGCGCGAGGCCGAGGCGCTCCAGCAGGGCAGGCGTAGGCGTGTAGGCCTCCTTGCAGTGCGGGCAGAGCTGGCGCAGCAGCCGCTGGGCGAGGATTGCGCGCAGCGTCGAGGCGAGCAGGAAACTCTCCACCCCCATATCGCGCAGGCGCGTGATGGCACCCGCCGAGCTGTTGGTGTGGATCGTCGACAGGGCGAGGCGGCCCGTCAGCGCGAATTCGAGCGCCACCTCGGCCGTCTCCACATCGCGGATCTCGCCGACCATGACGATATTGGGGTCATTCCGCAGGATCGAGCGCAGCGTGGCTGCAAAGGTCAGGCCGACCTTGTGATCCATCGGCGTCTGGCTGATGCCGTCGAGGCCGTATTCGACGGGGTCTTCCAGCGTCATGATATTGACGCGGCCCGTATTCAGAACGGCCAGCGCCGAATAGAGCGTCGTCGTCTTGCCGGAGCCCGTCGGGCCGGTCACAAGGATCACGCCGTTCGGCTCGCTCAGCGCGCTGCGGAACCGGCCGAGCGTATCCGTGTCCATGCCGAGGCTTTCGAGCCCCAAAAGCGCCTGGCGCGTATCGAGCAGGCGCAGCGCCACCCGCTCGCCATACCGCGTCGGCAGCGTCGCGACCCGCACATCCAGCGCCCGCCCGCCCAGCGACAGCGAAATACGCCCATCCTGCGGCATCCGCTTCTCGGCAATGTCCAGGCGGCTCATCACCTTGATGCGCGAGACGAGCGGCGCGGCCACCCGGCGCGAGGCGGAGAGCACTTCCTGCAGCTCCCCGTCAATCCGGTAACGGACGGTCAGCTTGTCCTCGAACGGATCAATATGGATGTCGGAGGCGCGGCGGCGGATCGCGTCCTGCAGCAGGCCGTTGATCAGGGTAATGATCGGTGCATCGCCATCGCCCGCCAGCAGGTCTTCCGTCTGCGGAAGGCCGTCGAACAGGGTTTCGAGGTCATCGGCGCGGCCGGCTGCGGCCTCGGCTGCGCGCCCGTCAATGCCCGACTGGCCGAAACTTTCAGACAGCTGGCGTTCAAACTTCCCGCTGGTCATCGCTTCGAGTTCTGCCGGTATGCCGGTCACCCGTGCCGCTTCCAGAACGGCCAGTGGATCTGCGCCTTCGCGCACAGCAAAGGTCAGGGCGGCGCGCCCCGGAATGACGGCCACGCCCTTGTCCCGTGCAAAGGCATAGGTGACCTGGGAGCGGGACATGAGCCGGTTATCTCTGCGGGGGAGCCGGCGGCATGGCCGGGCCGGTCGTGCCGAGGACTTCGCGAACATACCGGTCAATCGAGGCATCGCCGGGAACGCCGCGCATCAGTTCCTCACCCTGCACATAGAGATATTTCTGCGCAGTGGCGGCCTGAGCATCTTCCCGGCTGCGCACGATTGTCGGGCGCAGGAACACCATCAGGTTCGTCCGTGTAGAGCCTTTTCCCTCTGAACGGAAAAGCCGGCCGACACCCGGAATATCCCCGAGGATCGGAACTTTCGAGGTCCGGGTCGTATCCGTCTGTTCGATCAGGCCGCCGAGGACAATGATCTCACCATCATCGGCCAGCACGCTGGCCTTGATCTCCCGCTTGTCGAGGATCAGGTCCGGCGTCACGGTCCCGATGGAGCCGAACACGCTGGAGACCTCCTGACGGATATCGAGGCGTACGGTGTTGTTCTCGCCGATCCGCGGTGTGACCTCCAACTGGATACCGACATCCTGCCGCTCGACCGTGCGGAAGGGATTGGAGTTTGCATCGCCCAGCACCTGGCCGGTCGTGACAGGTATTTCCTGGCCCACGATCAGCGCGGAAGTCGAATTGTTCAGCGTCATGCCGAACGGCGTCGATAGGATGCGCGAGGCCGTGTCGTTCTGGACCGCATTCAGGATTGCGCCGAACAGCGTGTCCCCGGATGTACCGCCCACGCCCAGCGTCAGGCCGGAGGAGTTCGTCAGTGAGCTGACGGCAGCATCCCTGAACGGGTTGACGGAAGACGGGTTGGAAAAGCCGTCCGTGACCAGCGCTCCGGCGAGCGCCAGGAGGTTCGGCGCGGCCCGCGAGAAGTTCGTCGAAGCGAAGGGGATGGCATTGTTGCCGGTGCCCGACAGCAGGAATTGCAGGCCCAGTTCCCGCGCCGCGTCATCCGACATCTCGACGATGATTGCCTCGACCATCACCTGCGGGCGGCGCACATCCAGCGCCGTGACGACCTTTTCCATCGCAAGGATGGTCTCAGGGCTCGCGCTGATGATCAGCGAGTTGGTGGCATCATGATGCGCAATCGTCTGGGAGAGCGCGGACGTATCCGAAGCCGCGCGCTGCGCGGCCATGCTGGCGCCGACGCGCTCGAGGATCGGCACGACTTCAGCGGCATTGGCATAATTCAGGGTAATGACCTTCACATGGTCACGCTGCGGGTTCGTCTGGTCGAGATCCTGCGCGACCCGCTTTGCCCGCGCGACCGTGGCAGCATCGCCCCGGAGGATCACCGAATTGCTAGTCATCGACGCGACCGCCGAGAACCGCCCTTGCGCAGATTGCGACGCCTGCGCCTCCGCGCCGTTGAGGCGCGTCAGAACCGTTTCCATCTCTGTCGCCGGAATATTCCGTAGCGCGACGGTTTCAACGACCGTCTGGTCACGGTCGAGCGTCTCGATTACCCTCCGCACCCGGTCGATGTTCGAAGCATAGTCGACGATGACAAGTGTGTTCGTGCTCGAATTGGCCACGACCTGCCCCTGATGGTCGAGGATCGGCTTGACCATCTGGGCGACTTCCATCGCATTCGCCCGTTCGAGCTTGATGATTTCGGTCAGGAAGGCATTGGCGCCGCTGCCGCTCATCGGCGCCTCGCTCGAGGCGAGGTTGCGCGGCAGGATGCGGTAGGTATCGCGCCCCGCCGGGACAGCAACAAAACCCTGGATACGCAGGGTCGTCAGGAAGACCTGGAACAGCTCCTGCGTCGTCATCGGGGTCTGGGAGACGACCGAAACCCGCGCACGGCGCACATCCGGATGGGTGATGAAGGTGTAGCCGGTGAGGACCGAGATATCCTCGATCAGCGTGTTCAGCTCGACATCATCAAGTTTCAGGACGTGCCGGTCGCCATTCGCCGGGGTGGTCTGGGCAGCTGCCAGCTGCGTCGAGGTAATGGCAGCAGCCGCCGCCAGCAGGAAACGCGCGTTCATTGGGCGAGGCCTGTATCCGTCGTCAGACGTACACGGACGATCATGCCATGGCGCACGACATCCAGCGCCACATCATTTCCGGCCCCGATGGCGCTCTGGATCATGTCGGGCCGCATACCTTCAAGGCTCTGCCCGTTGACGCGCAGGACGAGATCGCCGGGCTCAAGGCCCGCCTGTTCGAAATGCCCCTGGCCGCGCGGATTGACCCGGTAGCCCGAGACCTGCCCATTGCGCGTCTCCGGCTGGAAGGCGAGGTCGCTCATCAGCAGCGCAGGCGTGACCGCCGGGCTGCGAGCTCCGGCTGGCGCCGGAGCAGGGCCGGCTGGCCGGACACTGCCGGCTTGGGGCAAAGGCGTCCTGCCATCCGGCGCCGACAGGGCGCGGGCGCCGGCCTGCGGGCGCGTCAATTCTTCCAGCCGCCCGTTCACACGCAGGAAAACCCGGTCTGCGGTCACGGCTTCCAGCGTCGCGCCGCTGACCACCAGTTGTCCCGGTTCAAAGCGCTTATGGCTGCCATCGGGCAGCAGGATGATCGCAGAGCCGCCCTGTTCATCGCTCGAAGCCGAGCGCAAGCCGGTGAGCTTGAGGTTCAGGCTCGTGGGCGGGGCAGACAGTTCCTCCGCTGCCGGCGGCGCGCGGAAAGGGTTGGATGTCAGCAGGATATTGCCAGCCGGGGCCGCCGCAGACTGTGTAGCCATATGCGGCGTGTTTGCCCGCGGCATATCTGCAATCACGGCGCCGCTTTCCGGACCGGCGGCGATCCAGGCAAGTCTCGCGAGCATCAGGCCGGCGGCCAGCGCAAGCGCCCCTTCCGCCGCAGATCGCCCGGCTTGGCTCAACGTGCCGGGGAGGGCGATGTCCAGACCAGCAAGCCTCATCGGGTGCGCCTTTTTACCAAGTTTCTTCCATGCTTAAGCATATGAATGCGACAGTTACGAGACGTTCAGCGCCCGCCCGGAGGGTATTCCGCCAGTTCAGTTGGAGCGTGTCCCGGCTGCAACGGTTTGGCAAGGCCCTACCCGTGAAAGGCGAAAGGCACGGGCGCGCCAGAATAGCCCGCCCGTGCCGTATTGACCTACAAATTCAGGGAACCTGCAAGGATCGGCCTTTATCAGAAGTTGGCGCTGAGGCCGATTGAGAAGGTCGTTCCCAAATCGTACCGGTTGACGTCGATCGACCCGCCAAAGCCCGACTGGGTTTCGCTGAACTCGTTTCCGAGAAGATTCTGGGCCTTGAAGTCAAAGCCGAAATCCCGGCCACCGAGCGTGAACCCCTTCTTGTAGACAATGTCCACACCTGTTCCCGGTTCATCGATGAAGTCCGGCAGGTTGCCGGGGGCCCGGCCTGTGGTCCGCTCGCTCGCATAGTTGATGAGCAGGGTCGCCTGAGACCGGTTGGTCTCGTCCTGCCAGCCAAGCTGCAGGTTAGCCAGATGCTGGGACTGGCCGGTCAGCCGTTCGCCATCGATGAAGAAGTCCGTCGCATTCCGCGGCTGGCCCCGTGCCTGCAGCGGGAAAACCTGATCGCCTTCACTGACCCGTATTTTGGAGTCCGAGTAGGTGTAGTTCGCCTGCACGAACAGGTCCTTCGTATCGAAGAACGAGCCGGCGCTTGCGAAGGGGGTTTCGAAGACCTTCTTGAACTCGACTTCAGCGCCCCAGAGGTCCGCCTTCGGGGCATTCAGGAAGGTCTGGAACACCGACGCGCTCTGGGTGGTCACGACCGCTTCCACCGGACGGTCGATCTGTTTGTAGAACACACCGAGGGTGAAGGCCTGTCCCCGGTCGAAATAGCGCTCATACCGGGCATCAAGGTTCAGGAACTCCGTATCCGTCAGGTACGGGTTTCCGATGAAAGTCCGGTTGCTGTCCGGATCGAAGAATTGCTGTTCGGCCAACTCCCGGAACTGGGGACGCCCGATGCTCTTCGAAGCACCAAGACGCAGCTGCTGGTCTTCCGCGAAGTTCCAGGTCAGCGTTGCCGCCGGCAGGAAGTATTGCTCTTCCTTCTCGGGCGGCGCCTCCGGCACACCCTCGCTCGAGATGATGTTCAGCGGCACGACCCGCTGCGTCGCATCCTCGAAACGAACCCCGAAGGCAGCCCGAACGAGCGGCATGATCTCGGCATCGACCTTGCCATACACGCCCAGCACTTCCAGCTCCGCATTATGCGCCGAAGCCCCGCCCGAAGGTGTCACTTCGCGCAGCATGAACTGGTCAGGATTGATGTTGAAATTGGCAAACAGGAAGTCCGGCCGCTGCTGGAAGACCAGGAAGTTCAGCGACGGGTCGCCGCTGTTGTTGATGAAGCCGAAGATCCGGGTCTGTGCAGACCGCTCGCTCTTCTGGGCTTCGATACCGGCGGAGTATTCGATGTCGCGCAGGGCCGAGAGTGGCTGCACATATTTCACATCGACCGCGCCGCCATAGACCTTCTCGTCCAGATAGCTGAAGCTGATGCTGTTGTCGGAATTGCCGCCCGGATAGGTATAGCGCCCGACCAGCGGGTTGAAGCCAAACCGAGTGTTCATTTCATACGGCGCATCACGCTTCGTCTGCGACAGGGCCGTGCGCCAGTCGAGGGTCCACGGACCGCGGAAATGGCGGCCGTTGAGCTGGGTGCTCATCAGCTCACGCTCATACCAGCCCGTCCGCTCGTCGCGCACATCGGCAGCCCGCAGGCCGTCGAAACCTTCGCGTGCGAAGGTCAGCTTGGTGGTGCGGCGGACATAGAGGTTCGTCCAGTCGATTCGGTCATCGCCAAAGTCGAGACCGAGGCCGAACAGGCCATCCCAGCCAATCTTGTGATCGGTCTGGACGTAGTCATAGAAGCTCTCTGGAGCAACAACGCCACCCTCGAGCACGCCGTCTTCGGACCGGCCATTCCGGGTCTGCCAGCCATTGCTGTAGCCCAGCACGGCGATCACGCCGAGGTCGAACCCGCCGAAGTCGAACTTGCGCCCGCCGGAGATCGAGGCACTGCCATCAGCGGGGATACTGTCATTGCGCTGGAGCAGGCGCAGCGGGGCATTGGTGAAGGCCTGGCCCATATGCACCAGTTCTTCATCCGTGAAGGTGGGCGACTGGATGCGCTGTCCCGTGGTCATCGCCCGGCGGACCGGAGCAGGGAGCTTGCGCGCGCCATTGTCGAAGCCGAGACCATCCGTCTGCGAACCATAATGCGTCAGGCCGGACTGGCCGGTCGTCTCGGTATTGTAGCTGCCGCCGACGCTGACCGTCAGGAAGTTTTCATTCGGCACGTTGAGCGTGCGCAGGTCGATGATCCCGCCGCCGAACTCACCCGGATATTCGACCGAATAGGTCTTCTGGACAAGGACGTTCTCAAGGATCTTCGTCGGGAACAGGTCGAGCGGAACAACCCGCTGCAGTGGCTCGGGGCTCGGCAGCGGCGAACCATTGAGGCGCGCAGCAGAATAGCGCTCGCCAAGGCCGCGCACATAAACAAACTTGCCCTGCGCGATGCTGAGGCCGGTCACGCGCGCCAGGGCGGCGGCCGCGTCGGAATCGCCCTGACGGGCCAGGTCTTCCGGCCCGAGGAAGGCAGCAACTTCAGAAGTGCTGCGCAGCACTTCCGGGATGAAGCGGCCGAGCACGACAACTTCGTTCAGCGTCAGGCCGGCGTCAGCGGTTTCAGCCTCGCTATCAGCCGGCTCCTGGGAATAGGCGAGAGAGGGGGCCAGCAAGGCTGTGGAAGCCACAAGCAGTGCCCGCAATGACAGAGAGGGGAAGGTCATGGATCTGGGTCCCGAAAGGATGCGTCGTCTCGATATGGCAGATCGGGGAGGCGGCCACCGGCTGCCTCCCCGCAATTGTCAGCCGGCGGATCAGCAGGCCGGTGTGGTCGGCAGGCCGCAGGTCCAGCCCTGGTACCAGGTGTCGTTCGCATCCCGGACGGCGCCGATATAATCGACGGGCGTCAGATAGCTGGCGATCGAAGCCGGCAGGGCGTTCGGGGAAGCGCTTTGCGGCAGGGCAAGGATGTTCGTCGCCGGCACTGCGTTCTCATTGGCGCCGTTGATGAAACCGTTGATCAGCGTCGAGGTGCCAGCCTTGACATTGTTCGAGCCGGCCACATCCAGGATTGAGTCAACCTGAGCATTGGTCACGCCGCCCGAGCCGAGCACAGCCCCGCCATCGCAGGACATGAAGACCGAGCGGAACACCGGACCATTGCCCCCGAAATTGTTCGGGTTGTTCAGCGTGTCCGCGTTGGCCACCTGGAGACACTGGACCCCATTGTTTGCTGTGACCACCGAGTTGAACACCTGGCCGACATGGCCGGTATTGTGCACGATGCCAGCCCGGCGCTGGCCAGCAGCAGTCAGTGTGGTGCGCTGAACGATCGTCCAGTTGGCATAGACCGGGCGGGTTGCCAGCAGGTTGTTCGTGGTGGTTGACGGCCGGTTGCTGGTTTCGAAGCCGTAATCGCCACCAGCGGTGCGCTGATAGGCGATGCCGAACTGGGCAGCGCCGCGCCAGCCGGAGTCGGTGTCGAACTGGTCGTCATCGCTGCCGGTGATGACGATGTATTTGAGGTTCACGTTACCGCCGAAGATCTCGATACCATCGTCCGAGCTGTTGTGGACCTGGACGTATTCGAACGTCGTCCCGTGACCCACGCCGGCGAGGGTGATGCCGTTCAATTCGTTGTTCGGGGCGATTTCGAAGCCAGAATACATCACGCGGAGGTACTGGATCCGGCCGCTGTTGTCCGCCGGAGAGATACCGCCGTAGAATGCGTTGGAGCCTTCCACCTGCGCTTCGCAGGCGATGTTCGGAAGCGAGGTCACGCCGGCCGGGCAGCCATCGCGCGTCGGGGCGCGGCCGTTGATCACAAGACCGCCCCACTGGCCGATCGAGTTCTCGTTCGTCGTGCCGGCGACGCTCTGGCGGCTGGTCATGATGATCGGCTTCTCGGGCGTGCCTTCCGCAAAGATCAGCGAGCCGCGATTGACGAGCAGGTAGTCGAGGCCGGCGCTGCCGAAGATCGTCACGCCCGGTTCGATGGTCAGGATGCCTTGCGCACCGCCAGGAAGGGGCGAAGTTGCGTCGGGGCCAAGGTCGATGCCGACGCGGGTCTGGCCCGAAACGGAGTAGATCGTGCCCTCACGCTCCGGAACGACGAGCGCGCCGGTGATCGTCTGCGGCAGCTGGCAGATGCGGCGATTGGAAATGGTGCCGACGTTTGCGAAGCCAGCAGGGCAATCAGCAGCCGGACCACCTGTCGGCGGGGCCGGCGGACCCGGCGGGGGCGGCGCCGGAGGAGCCGGCGGCGGGGCAGGCGGCGGAACGAAGGCACCAACGCCCGGTGAAGCAACGCCGTCGGCGCCGGTGCAAGCGCCCAGCAGTGCAACTGCTGCACAGCCCAACAGCACCGCGCGGAATTTGTTCGAGGTCATGAAAGTCTCCGTCGTGAACCCTGAGCGGGCGCGCGGACGGCCCCTGCCGTCCCGCTCGCCAGACGATGACATCCGCCTGCCCGCGGATCGGAGCCTTAGGGGCGATTTGCAACACTTGCAGGAAGGTTGCGTGACAGTTCGATGAACAGTTAACTCTGGTTCAGACTCCGTAGCGAAATAGTCACACTACAGATTATTGGAGTATTCCAGGGGGAACATGTCACCCCATCCACGTTCACGGAACCATTTCGTGATGACATACTTAACGCCCTTGCGGACCTTCATGCCGTGATGGATCGTGTACGGATTAACGCTTCCGTCCGGGTTCAGATTGTTCCAGATCACAGCCTTGCCCTTTTCGGGCATGATGGTCTTCTCAAGCCGGCGGAAGCGCGTGCCGCCGCCTTCTTCGACATCATTGAGATAGATCATGAAGGTCCAGGTGCGCTGGCCCGTATATTGGCAATGGACCTGATAATCGCGCGTGCCGGGTGTGAAATAGTCATAGTGCGCCTTGTATTCCTGATCGACATCATAGCGCTGGGTCTGCGTCGCATCGGAATATGACCAGTGAATTCCGATGGCCTCCGCAATCAGCTCGTCCAGCTGCATGACGAGGTTATGGCCAAGGCATCCGATATCCGAGGATCTGGATGTCCGGATCTTCGGATCTGCAAAGGCATCGGTCGTATCAGACTTGCGCAGGCGTTCATCCGTCAGGGCAATCAGCGCGTCGCAGGTCTCCGGCGCCAGGAAACCGGGCCAAACATAGAGCTGCGCCTTGTTCACCGGCACCCGGCGCAGGGCAGGGTGGGTCAGGGCGCGCCGCGTGACCGGCGCATTCGCCAGTGCCAGATGGTCCACATCCGACACCGGCCGGCGGCCCCCATAGGCTTCCTGCATCAGGGCACGGATGCCGTCTTCGGCAAATCCATGCTGCAGCAATTGCCGGCGAACCTCATGCGGCTCGACCCCTGCGCGCAGGCGCACCCAGGTGAAAGTCATCCATTCGTCATTCACGGCAGGCATCTTCATCACACCTCTTCCTTCGCTGAAGGGCGTAGGCAACAGATGTGACAACCGGATGACGCCCCGTGTGCGCGGAGGCAGCCTTCCAAGGCTCAATGAAAGAGCCAAAAATATGTATCTACTCGACACATATTTGTCATGATGCTATTGTGACAGTTATGTTAACCAAAGCATCCAAGATAATGGCACTCCTGGCATTGGCGGTTGCGATGCCTTCTGTGTCTCTCGCCCAATCCTGTCCGGATACGCAGGCGCAGGCCGCCGAAACCCGGCCTGAACCCTCTGTCTCAGCGCTCGAGACCGCGTTGACCACGAGGATCGACTCAGCCCGCGCTCACGAGGGACTGTCATCCCTCGAGTCGCATCCTGTGCTGGCGGAGATTGCCGCGCGCCACGCCCGGGACATGGCAGAGCGCGCCTACGCCGCCGACGTCACACCTGAAGGCGATTCGCTGCTGGATCTCGTCCGCCAGGAAGACCGGCAATCCCTATACAGTGCATTCGGCGCCAATATCCTGATCGCCGGGGCAGGGGCATCGGCGGACCAGCTTCACGCGGCCATGATGCAATCGGCTGACAATGCTGCCAATGTTCGCCGGGCGGGCTTCAGCCATTCCGGCATCGGCTCGGTCGAACAGGATGGCCGCATCTATGTGGTCCAGCTTTTCGCCCGGGTTGACGGCGCGCTGACCGAACCCCTGCCGGTTCAGGCTGGCTCTGCACCAGCCCTCCGCACAGCGCTGACCGGCGCCCGGATGGTCCCGGTCAGCTGGTCGGTCAATGCTCCCGACGGCGCGCTCCTGCTGCGGGGCAGCGGAGATCGGCTGCGCGATGGCCGGGGCAAGGCGGTGGAAGGCTATCTCAATCTCGACGTCGCCGTCGGCCAGGACGTCTACACCCTTCGCGGGCCCTTTGTCCGGCTCGATTGAGCCCGGATCCGGGCGCTGAGAATCGAAAAGGCCGGCGCAGTGCACCGGCCTTTTTTGAGTCGCACCCCGGACGGGACAATCCTCAGTCGGTCGACAGCGCCCGCAGCACCTTCGCCATGGCTTCCAGCTTCGGCACGGAATTGGTGCGGTCGATCAGCGCATGGCAGCGTGCCCGCGCTTCGCTCACCGGATCGCGCTTATCGTTGCCGCCGGCTTCCGATGACTGGAACAGCTCCGAAATCGGCACCCTCAGGGCACGCGCGACATTCGACAGCATCCCGGCGCTGAGGCGGTTGGTGCCTGTCTCATACTTCTGCAGTTGCTGATGGCTGATGCCCAGTTCCTGGCCGAGTTCCGAAAGGGTCAGGTTCTGCGCCACACGAAGTTCGCGGATTTTCTCACCGACCAGCTGATCAACCCTGGTGGGCGAGCGGGAACCGGCTGCCCTGATTTCGTCTTGTACCATATCTACACCTTTAGGTTTTCAGCATCGTGCAAAACACATCCTGTGTAAGCAACCTTGGGGGTTATCAAGTTTCTGAAACACAAGGCCGGCGTGGTTTTACAGTTGCGTGCTTGCATCAGGCGCTGCCAGCACGCGCGCCGATAGAAAATCCCTATAGTATCAATAGTCTCTCTTCCAGCGGATGGAGAGCCGTGTCTCGCCGGTCGAGCGCGCTTCCGAGGTCACCGACAGCTGCGGACGCGGCTGCCATTCAACCTCCACTGAATTTCCGGCCGCTCCGGCGCTCGTCACCTCGAGATAGACGTCCGGAGCAAGGTACTGCCCGACGCCGATTTCCGTCTGCCCGTCCTCATCCATCCCGACGCGAAGCCGGTCGAGGCCCAGCCCGGCCTGCAGTCCCCCCAGCGGATCGAGAATCGGGCGCTGCCCGCTGAGCCGGGCAATCGACCCGGCAAGCTCTGCAGCCTCCAGCGGCGAAAGGTCCATCACCGAGCGCCCGAACAACATTCGCGAGAGGATCTCATCCGGCGGAAGGTCCGGCCGGCTCGACAGGTCGATTCGCGGCTGTGCGGGCGGCCCGCTCAGGTCCACCCGCGCGGTGAACCCGTTCACCTGCCGCTCGGCGCTGATCGCAATGCGCGCGGTATCCAGCGGCCCGTCAAATGTCAGCTGTCCAGAATCGAACACGAAGGGCCTGCGCGCGAGTTCGAGTTCCCCGCGCACAAGCGTCGCCCGTCCGTTCAACAGCGGCGCTGCGGGGCTGCCCGTCACGGCAAGCTGCACGCCCCATTCGCTGTCGAGGCCACGTCCGCTGATAAAGATCCGCCGGTCGGACGCGACGCTCAGATCGAACCGGATGGGCTTTTCGAGGACCGGGACTGCTTCCTCCTCGGTTATGTCCTCTTTCCACCGAACATTCAGGGTACGGACGGAAGGGCCGGGCAGGTTGTCGAGCGAGAAGGCTGCTTCGTCGATAGTCAGCGCGCCGGTCACAAGCCGGGCATCGGCTGTATCGCGCAGCGCCGCATTGCCCGACAGCCGGACCCGGTCACGGTTGCGGTCATAAACGAGCAGCCGGCTCAGCCGCAGGTCAATGCGCTCCTCGGTAGCGCCGCCCATACGGCCGCTTGCGGTCAGGCTGCCCCCCTCGGCGCCCGCACCATTGGCATCAACCGATAGCGCGCCATTCCGCAGCGCCGCATCCATCGTGATCCGGTTCAGGTTCAGCCCCATTGCGCCGTATTCGTAGACGCCGTCGCGCAGGCTGGCTGTGCCGTCGATATTCGGGGCATCAAGCGAGCCGTTGAGCGTGAAGCGCGACTCCAGGCGCCCGCCAATATCGTGCCCATAGGCCAGCGTGATCAGCCGGATGGCCGCAAGGTCGCCCGCAAACTGCCCGTTGCCCTGCAAGGGAGCCTCGCGGTTCAGCGCCACAAGGATGTCCTCCCTGGCGGTGACAGGCAGCACCGCCGTGAACGTGCCTCCGAGCGTCGGCCCATAGCCCGCGCTCCCGCCGAGCCGCAGCGCCGCCGCGTCGAGCGTTCCGTTCACGTCCAGGCTGATGGCACCATCGAGGCCGGTCACCGGGCTGCTGGTGCGGATATCGAAACGGCCCGAAGGGTTCGTTCCGAAAGGCCGGAACCGGCCCTCGCCATTGATCCGCGCAGACGACACCGGCACCCGGTAGAGGGAGAGCAGGGGGCCTGCGTCCACATTATCGAGCCCGAAAGTGAATTCCGGCTCACGCTGCACAAGGCCAAGCCGCGCGGTCAGCCCGCCGCCCAGCACGCCGACATCGGCATTGAACTCGGGCACATCGCCAAGCCGCCAGACCGCATCCCGGCGGGTCTCGATGGCTTGTCCGAACACCCGGCCGGAGAGCCGGAGCGTTCCTTCCGGAACATCCCCGTCAAGCCGCGCGGTGCCCGACAGGCGCACATCTGCCAGCCGGTCGCGGCTGCCATCTTCGATCCTGGCCGCATAGGTGTAGCCGCCATTGACGGTGCGGACATTCCCGCTGATCCGGCCGATCCGGGTACCGCCCGCCAGCACCGTATCGCGGACATCCGCGTCAAGGCGTACACTGATCGCCTCGCCGGGGATCTGGCGCACGGCAGCCTCAACGGAAAGGCTGCTCGCGCTCGACCCGGCATAGTTCAGGTCTTCGCCGGTCAGGCGCGCATCCAGGGTCAGGCCGCCCGCATCGCGGATATCCGCCTCTCCGGCGATCCTCAGCCCGGCAAAAAAACCGGCAATATCGGAAATTCCCGTTGCGCCCTCGCGCCGGTCCAGAATTGCAGAAATCTCGACCCGCTCGCCCTCATAGCGCCCGCCGACGCGCACCGGCCCCGTAATGGTGTCGCCGCGCTGCTCCAGCCGCGCCGACACGCGGACATTGCTGACCACATCCGAGCCGTACTGCAGAGCGCCGTCGCTGCTCGAAGCCGTAATCAGAAGAGCGTCGCCCGGACGGCTCAGCTGCGCTGTGATCTCACCGAGTGAGACGCTGGCGCCGGAGGTCTCAAGGTTCGCGGTCTGCGTCGCGGTCAGGTCCAGCGCAAGGCCGCTCTGCCCGGCAAGCTGGCCGGTGACAGACGCTTCCGCTCCCGGAAGACGCAACCGCAGGCCACTGGTCGTCACCTCGCCGCCGGCGATGCGCACACTGCCCGCCAGCTGACCATTGCCGGCGATCACCGGCTCCAGCGCGTCCGGCCCCGACACGCCGCGCAGGTTCAGCGCCACGGAGGCCGCGAGGGCATTGAATGAGCCTTCCAGCGAAACAAGTCCTTCAGCCGCGCCGCCAAATCCGGGCACAAAAGCCGCAATCGACTGGCGCGCCCGGCCCGACAGCGACAGCCTCTGCTCAGCCACCGCGACCCGGCCATTCAGGGTGAGCGAGCCGGTCTGATGTTCGAGCCTGGCTGTATCGAGGATGACTTCACTGGTTCCTGTCTCGAAACGCCCGCGCATCACCAACCGAGGCGTCCGTCCAAGGGCCGCATCCACCTGCTCGCCGAGCGCAAACGGCCCGAAGAGGTCCAGCTCCCCTTCAAAGGGCAGGCTGCCATCCCGGTAGCTGACCGAGACCTGCCCGGCCGCGGCCTCGAAGGGAAGCGGCGAGGTCTCCGCAGGGATCAGCCGCAGGAGGCCCGCATAATCCGTCCCGGCCCGCGTATGGCTGAGCTGGCCATCCAGGTGCAAGCCGGCCCCGTCCGTCCAGAAAGGCTCCAGCGAGGCAAGGTCCAGCCAGACCGAAGCCGGGCCCACCAGTTCGCGCCGCTCGGTATCGGCGGTGCCCGACAACCGGACCTCGCCTTCCTCGACAAGCGCAACGAACTCGAACGGCACATTCCGCGCATTCAGGTCAGCCATCAGGGCCGCTTCGGCTTCATCCCCCAGGAACGCCGCGATGTTGGCGGGGAGGGGCAGGCCGGCCGCGTTGAGGCGTGCGGCGGTGTTCAGCACACCTTCCTCGATCTTGCCGGACAGGGAGAGCATGTCCTGCCGGTCAACCAGGAAACGGGCCTCTGCCACGCCGTTGCGCAGATCCCCGCCGCCGCTGGCTTCCAGCCGCCCCGCAGAGCCTTCCGGCAGCTCCAGCAGGTGCGAGAAGAACCCGCCCGCCGGCGCATCCGCAATCACCGTCACATCAAACCGCCGCGAGGCAGTCATCACGACCAGCAGGTCCACCCGGTCCCCGCGCCCTTCAATAGGGCGCAGCCGCAGCGCCGCGTCCAGCGAGCCGTTATGCGCCTGCACGAACCGCGCGCTGATCTCCGAGGAAGATCGCGGCCCGGCAACATCATCGGCGAGCACCAGTTCGCCCACCGAAAGCGAAGTCAGCTGGATCTGCCAGCTGCCCCCACCAGAGGAAGGCTCCGGCCGGTCCTCGCGCACCGGGCGGGAGAGGACATCAATCCGACGCGCCCTTATTTCCGAAACCTGCACAGACCGCGTCAGCAGGCCCATCGGCGACCAGGTCAGCCGCAAATCCTGCGCCTCGATCCAGGCGCCGTCTTCCTGTTCGATGGAGAGTTTGGCGATAGCCATGGAGGACAGGGGATCGCCCGTCAGCGCGTAGATCCGGATGCGTCCGTACCCCGCGATATCCGTGCCGTTGATGCGGGAGACGATGAAGTCCCGCCCGCTATCGGTCGTGATCCATACCCGCACCGCAGCGGCAAGCCCCGCAAGGCCCGCGACGGCGACCAGTGCGCCCGTCAGCCAGGGATGCCGCCGCAGCCAGCTGCGGGGAGGGGCAGGCGTCTCCATCAGAAGGCCTGCCCGATCGAGACATAGATCTGCACCGGCGCGTCTCCTTCCCGGCGCTGCAGGGGCGCAGCGATATCGAACCGGATTGGCCCGAAGCCCGGATAATAACGCACACCAAGGCCAATGGCTGCCTTGCTCTCTGCAAAGACATTGCCGGCATCATCGCTGGCTGCACCCGCGTCAACGAACGCGGCATAGCCAAACCGCTCTGACCGGCGCCAGCGCAGCTCTGCCGAAGTGGAGAACAGTCCCCGCCCGCCGATCAGCACGCCGGTGGGATCGCGCGGTGACAGGCTCTGGTATTCATACCCGCGCACGGTGCCGCCGCCGCCAGCAAAGAACAACCGGTCCGCCGGCACCGCCGAGGAGCCCGAGAAGGCACCATATTCAGCGCGCACGGCCAGCACCAGCCCGTCGGCAATTTCCCGGTAGGTCGAGGCCGAGACCTGCATCCGCGTATAGCCCGGCGTGCCGCTGCCGAGCGAGATGCCGCTCTCGACGCCTGCAAAACCGCGAATGCCCGATTGCGGGTCCAGCGCATTGTCCACATCGGTGTAGGTGGCAGATACCGGCACAGCAAAGGTCAGCTGGTCGCGCTCGCCGAGGAAGAGGCGTGTGCGCTGGTCGGTCGTGCGCGTTGCATCCACTGCTGCGCCAACGGAAACCAGAAGCTGCCTGGAAAAAGGCTGCGCCAGCGCGGCGCCGACCTTCAGGCCCAGCAAGTCGAAGGCCTGGGTCTCAATCTCGCGGACCCCGGCCTCCGCCGTCAGGGTCCGTCCGAACCGGCCGATATTTGGCCGTTCATATTCCGTCACCAGTTCGCGCCGCAGCGTCGCGGCTGTCGCCCTCACCGAGACCTTGTCGCCGCGCCCGGTGATGTTGCGCCGTTCCCAGAAGGCATCCGCACCGATGCCTTCGGTCGTGGAGGCCGACACACCCGCCCCGAATGTCCGCGCCTTCGCCTCAGCGAGCGTTACCGTCACATCATGCAGCCCGTTCGCGTCCGGTTCAGCCGCAATCTCGACACCGATCCCTTCATAGAGACCCGTGGACCTGAGCCGCGATCGCAGCCGGTCAATCGTGCGCGGGGAATAAAGGTCGCCGGGCCGCCAGGTTCGGAGCACCCGGACGGTGCGCTGCTCGCGCTCGGTCTCGGGCCCGGAAGCAATCAGTTCGCCCAGCCGCACCTGCGGGCCCGGCACAAGCATATAGGTGATCTCGACATCGGCGTCGGTCCGCGAGGCCAGCGCGTCGATCCCCGGGCTCGTCGCAAAGGCATACCCGTTGCGCAGCAAGATCGCGACCAGTTCCGATTCGATTCGCTCGATCTCGCTCGCCCGCACCGGGCTGCCGGCAGGCAGCGAGGCGGCAGCCTGCCTCAGCCCGCGCTGTGTCTCGGCATCCACCGCGTCAATGCCGGCGATTTCAGCCGATGCAATCCGGAACATCGGTCCCGTCTCGACTCGCAGCAGCGGCGGCCGGTCAAGGCTCGTGATGTCTTCCGGAACCGCTTCGGCGGCCAGATACCCCTCGGAGGCGAGAAACTCCTCGACCGTTCGCGCCGCCGTCTGGGCCCGGTTGCGCAGTTCCAGCACGCTGCGCGGGGCCGGATCGTCGCGGTTCAAAAGGGCCGAGGCGCGAGGCGCCAGCTGCGGCGGCATTCCGCTCAACCTGTAGGCCCCATTTGATGTGCTGACTTCGCCGGAATCCGAAGGGCCACCGCCAAACGAGGCACACGCCGTCAGCGCGCCAAGGGCGCAGGCGCTGGCCATCGGCCTCAGCCGGATCAGGGCGGGGTTCAGCGGGCCCGGTTTCATCTCTCTGTCATTTCAGCATTCTGCTGCCTCGATGCTCTGCAAGAAGTGGCCCAGTTATCCTAAACGAAGCATGAAAGGCCTGCTGTTAGCCGCTTCTGGAGGGCTGCTGGCACGGATTGTAACCGGGGTGCTCAGCCGCCTATAAAGGCGCGGCAAAGCGGGAAAACCACAAAATGATGTATCTGATGATTGCCGGCGGGTTGCTGCTGCTCTTCGCTGGCGGGGAGGCGCTTGTCCGCGGTTCGGTCAGTGTCGCGCGACGCCTCGGCATCTCCGAACTGGTGATCGGCCTCACCCTGGTCGGCTTCGGGACCTCGGTGCCGGAACTCGTCACGAGCCTCGAGGCAGTCTCCAAGGGCGCGGTCGGCATCTCGGTCGGCAATGTCATCGGCTCCAACGTCGCCAACATCCTGCTCGTACTCGGCGTTGCGGCGATTCTCTCACCGATCCTCGTCCAGCCCCGGGCCATCGCCCGGGATGGCAGCTTCATGATCGCGGTCACCGTATTGTTCTGTGCGCTCCTGTGGTTCGACCAGTTCTCCCGCCCGGTCGGCATTGCGCTGGTCGTCCTGCTGGCAGCCTACCTGGCCTTTTCCATAATTGCAGACCGCAGGCGGGATGACCCGGCCGCCGAGATGCACGAGCATGAAGGCGAAACGGTCGAAGCCAATTACGGGCTTTTCCTCGGGCTCACGATTGCACTGGCCGGGCTGATCGGCGTGGTCGCGGGCGCGAACTTCCTGGTCACCGGTTCGGTCTCGCTTGCGCGATCCTTCGGCATCAGCGAGACCGTGATCGGCCTCACCATTGTCGCCATCGGCACCAGCCTGCCGGAACTTGCCACCTCCATCGTGGCCGCCCTGCGCCGCAAGGCGGATGTCGCAATCGGGAACATCATCGGCTCGAACATCTTCAACATCCTCGGCATCATCGGGGTCACGGCTATGGTCTACCCCTTCAGCGTGCGCGGGAGCCCGGCCGCTGAAGGCTTGGCGCGCGGCGAACCGGTCAGCCTTGTCTCGATGACCGACATCAGCACACTCATCCTCTCCGTGCTGCTGCTGGTCCTGTTCGCCTTCACGGGCCGCCGCCTCTCGCGCTGGGAGGGCGGCATTCTCCTCGGCGCCTACGTCCTGTACATGGGGCTGATCTTCGGTCTCGTCCCCGCACCGGGAGGATTTGCGTATGGCGGATAACCCGATCTATCAGGGCCTCGGCCAGCTTGGACAGGCAAGCGCCATCCCGGCAAGCCCGGAGGAAGCGCAGCTCGAGCGCGTGCCCAATCCGCACCCCGATACGCTCTACCTCACCCGCTTCGTCGCCCCGGAATTCACGTCGCTCTGCCCGGTCACCGGCCAGCCCGACTTTGCCCATCTGGTCATCGACTATGCCCCCGCCGCCTGGCTCGTGGAGAGCAAGAGCCTGAAACTCTACCTCACCAGCTTCCGCAATCACGGCGCCTTCCATGAAGATTGCACCGTCAGCATCGGCAAGCGAATCCATGCCTTCACCGAGGCCAGCTGGCTGCGGATCTCCGGCTACTGGTATCCGCGCGGCGGCATCCCGATTGACGTGTTCTGGCAATCCGGCCCTGTCCCCGAAGGGCTCTACGTGCCGGAGACCGGCGTCGCGTCCTATCGCGGGCGCGGCTGATCAGGGCTCCGGCGGCGCCCAGCGGCGCACGAGGGGCGCCATGTCGGCGCGGATCCGTTCCTGCGGCGAAGCCATCGCCGTTCCGAGATAGATGAAGCCGGCAATCCGCTCATCCGTTGCGAGGCCCAGCGCGTCGGCCACATCCGGATCATAGGCAATCCATTCGGTCAGCCAGACACCGCCCCAGCCGCAGGCATTCGCTGCCAGCAGCAGGTTGTAACAGACCGCCCCCGCTGAGAGTTCCTGCTCCCAGGCCGGCGTCCGTCCCGTCTCGCGCGGAGAGGAGACAACCGCTACCACCACCGGCGCCCGCGTCAGCAGCCCGGCCGCATCCGCCGCCTCGGCCTCGCGCCCCCGCGCTTTCAGGATCGCGGCAAAAGCCTCTCCTGCCTGCGCGCGGGCGGCCCCTTCAAACACGATGAACCGCCAGGGAGTGAGCTTGCGATGATCCGGCACCCGGGCCGCGATCGACAAGAGTTCATCCAGCGCGTCCGGCGAAGGCCCCGGCGCGCCGAGGAACTGCTTGTTGGCGGATTTCCGCAGGGCGAGGAACTGGCGGACACCATAATCCGGCCGGCTGGCCAGAAGGGGCGTCCCGGCGGGCGGGGCGGGGGGAAAGAGCTTGTTCACGCCTGCCGGGTTATCCTTCCTGCGCGGGGCTGCAAAGGTAAATTTGGCGGCCGGCCTTGCCTTCGCCGCCCCGCAGGACTAATTTCCGTGAACACCGTTCACTTTTTGAACGGCGGTTGGAGCCAGCGTTCCCGTGTCAGAGATTCTCCCGGATGACAGCCCGGCCGAGCGCCGGCGCCAGAAGGTCCGCACCGCGATCCTTGACGCGGCCGAACGGGTCTTCGCAAAGGAGGGCGAGGCCGGACTGTCGATCCGCCGCCTCGCCGAGGAAATCGACTATTCCCCGGCTGCGATCTACAAATACTTCGGCTCCAAGGAAGAACTGGTCGATGAGCTGAAGGAGTCCTTCTTCGAGTGCCTGCTGAGCGACATCGACGAAGCGGCCTACACCACGCTGCCTTTCCGGGAGCGCGCCTGCCACACCTTCGGCAAATATATCGAAACCGCGATCACCCGGCCCCACCACTACATGGCCGCCTTCTCCTACACCCTCGCCTTCGAGGGGATCGACCTCGCCAGCCATTTCGGCGACATGGACCCGGAAGTCTTCCGCGCCAGCCATAAAGGCAGGGCGTTCCATGTGATCGCCGGCCTGATCGAGGAGGGACAGGCCACCGGCATGTTCCGCGCCGACATAGACCCCTTCCTAGCGGCCAAATCGCTCTGGGCCTCGATGCACGGTGTCGCCATGCTGCTGATCCAGCTGCCGGGATTCCCCTCCGCGCTTCCGACGCCGCATCCGGATCTCACCCGGCCGGATTTCATCCGTCTGCATACAGAGCTCATGTTCGCGGGCCTGTGCGTGCCATCCTCCCAGAAACAAAGCCATTTACCCAGATCCGGGCCAGACCAATGACTGATCCTGCCTACACTGACGCAGCCGCCAGCCCGCCCCGCAAGTCCGGATGGTTCAGGGCACTCATATTCCTTGTCCTGCTCGGCTCAGCGGGCGCGCTGCTCCTGTCCGGCGCCCTGTTGCTGCGCAGCCCGACCGGACCGGTCGTCGCCGAGCGCGCGCCGGAACCCCTGCGCGCCGATGTGATGCAGATTGCCTATGTCGACATGATCGAGGTGGACGAGCTATACAGCGGCCTCGCCGAAGCTCGCCGCACCAGCCGTCTTGGCTTCCAGACTGGCGGACGGATCGAAACCATCAGTGTCCGGATCGGTGACAAGGTCGAGCCCGGCGCCACGCTTGCCCGTCTCGACACGCGCAGCCTGAATGCCCAGCTTGCCTCTGCCAATGCGGTCGTCGAAGAAGCCCGCGCCGCGCACCGCCTCGCCCTCGATACCGCCCAGCGCCAACGCACCCTGATGGCGCAGGGCCATGTCTCGCAGCAGCGCGTCGATGAAGCCTCTGCCCAGGCCGACACCGCCGCCGCGCGCATCGACTCGGCCCGCGCCCAGGCCGATACCCTCCGGGTACAGATCGACCTTGCCCGCATCACCGCGCCCTTCGCCGGCACGGTCACGGCCCGCTTTGCCGATGAAGGCGCCATTGCAGGCTCCGGCCAGACCATTCTGGAACTTGTCGAGACCGGCGACCTTGAAGCCCGCATCGGCGTCCCGGCCCGGGCAACCGTCAACCTGAAGCCCGGCGAAACCTACCTGCTGGCCAGCGACATCGGCGAAGTCCCCGCCCGCCTGCGCAGCCTCACCGGCGTCGTCGATCTTGCCCAGCGCACGGTCGGGGCCGTCTTCGACATTGACGAAGCGAGCGGCGTGCCCGCAGGCTCGATCGTCCGCCTGCGCATGCCCCGGAAGATGGACGAGCGCGGCTTCTGGGTGCCCTTGAAAGCCATGACCAGCGCCAATCGCGGCCTGTGGACGGTCTATGTCGCGGTCGAGGAAGGCGGCACATGGCGCGCCCGCCCGCGCCTTGTTGAAAGCGTCTATCCGGCCGGCGACCGCGTCTTCGTGCGCGGCCCGGTCGAGCCCGGCGAGCGGATCATCATTGACGGCCTCCACCGGATCGTTCCGGGCGCCGAAATCATCCCGCATGAGGACAAGAGCGCCTCTGCCGGGAATGGCGGCTGACCCGGCGCAGCGGAGACCCACGTGCAGACCCTCTTCTTCCGCATCCCCCGGCTGACGATCCTCGCCATCCTCGTGATCTTCCTCGGCGGGGCAGGGGCGCTGATGACCCTTGGCCGGCAGGAAGACCCGACCCTTGTGGAGCGTTTCGGCAGCATCGTCGTGACGCTCCCGGGCGCCGATGCAGAGCGGATGGAAGCCCTGATTGCCGAGCCCCTCGAGGCGGCGCTCATGGAGCTGCCGGAAGTCAGCGAAGTGCAGACCACCGCGCGCAACGGGGTTGTGCAGGCGATCATCGACATTGATGCCGGCCTCTCCGCGGCTGAGGTCGATGACGCCTGGACGCTGGTGCGCCAGAAGGTCGAGCAGGCACGGCAGGCCTTTTCCCCCGGAACCTCCCAGCCGGACGTGACCCGCCAATATGTCGGCGCCGCAACGCTGGTCGTCGCCCTTACATGGGAAGGGCGCGAACCGCCGCCCCGCGCCGTCATCCGCCGCATGGCGCTAGACCTGCAGGACCGGTTTCAGCGCCTTCCCGCGACAGAACTCACCCAGACCTTCGGGATGCCGCAAGAAGAAATCCGCGTCATCGCCGATCCCGAAGCGCTCTCGGCAGCGGGCCTCTCGCTTTCCCAGGCCGCGCGTCTGCTGGAAGCGGCTGATTCCAAGAATCCCGCCGGGCGGCTTCGCACCGATGGCGGCACTGTCGGCATCGAAGTCGAAGGCGAATTCACCGGCACGCGGCGCATCCGCAATGTGCCTCTGCTCCAGCGCCCGGATGGGTCCGCCGTCCGCGTCGGCGACATTGCCGTTGTCGAGAAGGGCTTCCTCGATCCCCCGGTGACCGGCGCCCTTCGCAACAACAACCCTTCCGTCCTCGTGGCGGCGTACATCTCGCCGATGCAGCGCGTGGATCAATGGGCCGGGCGCGCGCGGGACATCGTCGAAGACTTCCGCGCCGATGCGCCGCCGGGGCTGAACATCGAGATTGTCTTCGACCAGAGCAGCTACACCACCTCGCGCCTCGACGGCCTCGCCGGCAATCTCGCCATGTCCGCCCTGATCGTCTTCGCGGTCCTGTTCTTCCTGATGGGCTGGCGCGCCGCCATCGTCGTCGGCATGGCGATGCCGCTGACCATCGGGCTTGTGCTGATCCTGTTCAATGTCTTCGGCCATCCGCTGCACCAGATGTCGGTCACCGGCCTCGTCATCTCGCTCGGCCTCCTGATCGACAACGCCATCGTCGTCACCGATGAGTTCGACCAGGCCCGGGCGCGCGGGATGAGCCGGCATGACGCCATCGACAAGAGCCTGCGCCACCTGTTCGCGCCGCTTGCCGCCTCGACGCTGACGACAGCGCTCGCCTTCGCGCCCATCGCGATGCTGCCGGGTCCCGCCGGCGAGTTCATCGGCATGATCGGCATTTCGGTGATCTACTCCATCGTCTCGTCCTTCGTGCTGGCCATCACCATCGTGCCTGCCATGGCCGGCTGGTTCGACCGCACGCGCGGCTGGGAGCGGGGCGAAGCCCGCCGCCCGCGCCGCTGGTGGCGCGATGGCATGTCCTTCGGCATCGTCACCGATGGCTACCGCGCCACCATCGAGGCGACCCTGCGCTTCCCGCCGCTCGGCATCCTCATCGCGGTCGCGCCCGCCATCGCCGGGCTCTACCTTGTCGGCACGCTGCCCCAGCAATTCTTCCCGCCGACCGAGCGCGACCAGTTCCAGATCGTCATGAACCTGCCGAGCGAGGCAGACCTTTCCGAAACCGAGGCGACTGCCCGCCGCGCCACAGACCTGCTGAACACCTTTCCCGGCGTCCGTTCGGTCAACTGGGTCCTCGGCGCGCCATCGCCTCGCGTCTATTACAACGCCATCAACGAAACGCGCGGCGTCGAGGGTTTCGCCTCCGGCTGGGTGCAACTCGACTCCACCCGGCGCACCCGCGAGATCGTCGCCGAGGTCCAGGCGCGCCTGCGCTCGGAATTCCCCTCGGCGCGCATCCTCGCGCTACCCTTCGAGCAGGGCCCGCCCGCAGACGCTCCCATCGAACTCATCCTGCGCGGCCCGGACCTTGAAACCCTGAACCGCCTCGGCAAGGAAGTCCGCGCGCTGCTGGGCGAGACGCCCGGCGTCACCTACACCGTCGCCTCACTCCAGCTCGGCGCGCCGGTCCTGCGCCTGAAAGCCGATGAAGCCGCCACCGCCATCGCAGGCTCCCGCCTGACAGAACTCGCCGCCAGTCTCAGCTCGGAGCTCGAAGGCGTGCCCGCCGGCTCTGTCCTCGAAGGCACTGAAGAACTCCCCGTACGCTTCATCGCCTCCGATGCCCGCCGCCGCTCGCTTGCAGACCTCCAGTCAAAAACGGTTGGCGGCAGCGCCGGCGTCTCCGGCACACCCATCGCCGCGCTCGGCGACATGGAACTCCTGCCCAAGACCGCCATCATCTCCCGGCGCGACGGCGTGCGCACCAACCAGATCCTCGCCTTCCTCGAACCCTTCACGCTGCCCGCGCCGAGCCTTGCCCAGTTCCAGGAAAGACTCGCCGCAAGCGATTTCTCTCTCCCGCCCGGTTACGACCTCCTGATCGGCGGCGAGGCGGAGAATTCCGGCGAAGCGGTCGGCAACCTTGCGGCGGTCGGCATCCCGCT
Organism: Hyphomonas sp.; assembly: GCF_046313735.1. Taxonomy (GTDB): domain Bacteria; phylum Pseudomonadota; class Alphaproteobacteria; order Caulobacterales; family Hyphomonadaceae; genus Hyphomonas. Next base: position 23,555 of record NZ_JBKBXW010000010.1, on the reverse strand, counting down.
GATGCTGGTGATGGCCGGCGCCATCATGCTGGTCTTCAATTCCTTCCGCATGATGTTCCTGATCCTCGCCTCGGGCCTCATTTCTGTCTTCTACGCCTTCTTCGGCGTCTGGCTGTTCAACCTGCCTTTCGGCTTCAATGCCATCGTCGGCAGCCTCGGCCTGTTCGGCATCGCCATCAACGGCTCCATCGTTGTCCTCTCCCTCCTGAGGGCGAGCCCGGCGGCGATGGCGGATGATGTGATCGCCCAGCGCGATATCGTCGTGGACGCGACCCGGCACATCGTCGCCACCACCCTCACCACGATGGGCGGCTTCGTGCCGATCCTGCTGTCAGGCGACGCCTTCTGGCTCCCGCTCGCCGCCGGGATTGCCGGCGGAGTCGGCGGCTCGGCCCTCGTGGCGCTCTACTTTACGCCGGCCATCTTCCGCATCATGACGCTGAAGCCCGTCCGCCGCATCTTCGGATACAGGCCCCAGCCACCCGCAGCTATCCCAGCGGAATGAGGCACCCCGGATTGAAACCCGGCGCCGTCAGTGCCATTTCCAAACCAACCCTGATACAGGAGCCGCCCGGCATGATCGACAATCCCGATATCGGCACCCCGGCGCCGCCCTGGAAACGCCTGCGCTTCGAAGCCCAGGCCGCTGCCGCAGAAGAGCCGGCCCTTGCCAGCTATCTCAGCGCCGCAATCCTGTCGCACAGGACACTCGGCGAGGCGCTCTCATTCCACCTCGCCGAAAAACTCTCCGCCCCGGCCATGGGCCCGCAACAGGTGCGCCAGGTGCTCACCGGCGTCTACGCCGCCGCGCCGGAGCTGATCGGGATGGCGGAAGCCGACATGCAGGCCGTGCTGGAGCGCGATCCCGCCTGCCGGGGCATGTTGCAGCCTTTCCTGTTCTTCAAGGGCTTCCTCGCCCTGCAGACCTACCGCGTCGCCCACCAGCTCTGGCGCCAGGGCCGCGAGACTCTGGCCTTCCATTTCCAGAGCCGCTCCTCCGAGCTTTTTGATGTCGACATCCACCCCGCCGCCCGGATCGGGCGCGGCGTGATGCTCGACCATGCCTCCGCGATCACCATCGGCGAGACGGCGGTGGTCGGTGATGGCTGCTCGCTGCTGCACGGCGTCACCCTCGGCGGCACCGGCAAGGAAGTCGGCGACCGTCACCCCAAGATCGGGCGCGGCGTGCTGCTGTCGGTCGGAGCCAAGATCCTCGGCAACATCACCATCGGCGACGAAGCCAAGGTCGCTGCCGGCAGTGTCGTCCTGAAGGATGTGCCGGCCTATTGCACGGTGGCCGGTGTCCCCGCGAAGATCGTCGGCGGCCCGGTCTGCTGCCAGCCTGCGGCCACCATGGACCAGGCCATTCCGGACGCTGCGACCGACTGAACCACAGCTCTCTACCGCGCGCCAATTGCACTCCCGTCCGAACGGGCTAGGGTCCGGCGCGACGCAAAACAAAAGAAGGACGTGCCGTCATGGAGCGCGAAGAAACCCTGCGCCTTGAAGCCTATCTCAAGGAAAAACTGCATCCCGGCCTGCGCCTTCTGGCGCGTGAAAAGACGGGCGATTCGGTCGAGGTCTATCTCGGCGCCGAATTCCTCGCGGTCGTCTACAAGGATGAAGACGAGGGCGAAACCTCCTACCAGTTCGTGATGACGGTCCTGAAGGAAGACATCACCGGCGGCTGAGCCCGTGCTTTAGCTGTCGCGGTGCGCGGCGCGGGCGAGCCGGTCATTGATCGCCTCGCCCAGCCCCTCCGCCGGCACCGGCGCAACCGCAATCCGGTCAAACTGCGTGTCCATCGCCCGCAGCATCGCAAACAGGTTTGCCGCCGCCTCCGCAAGGTCTCCGGCGGGCGAGAGGTTCATGTCCGCCGCGCCCGGGCCGAAGCCGAGAAAGCCTTCACCGGCCTCCGGCGCAGGCACATTCAGGCGCAACCTCGCCTTTGGCGCATAATGCGATTTCAGCATCCCCGGCGCGGAAATCCCGCCGCCTGACTCGCGCGCCAGCTTCCCGCCGATAACCGCCTCGATGGCGCCGGCAGGCACCGCGCCGCTCCGCAGCAACGTCACAATCTCGCCGTGCACTGCCACGATCGTCGACTCGATCCCGACCGGGCAGGGGCCCGCATCGAGGATCAACCCCACCTTGCCTGCCAGGTCTGCTGCCACATGCGCCGCCAGTGTCGGGCTCACATGGCCGGACCGGTTCGCGGACGGCGCCACAACCGGCCCACCAAAAGCCAGGATAAGCGCCCGCGCCCATTCATGCGCCGGACAGCGCAGCGCCACCGTCTCCAGCCCCGCCCGTGCCAGATCACACACCGTACCCGCAGGCGCCACCGGAAGCACAATCGTCAGCGGCCCCGGCCAGAACGCCGCCATCAGCCGCCCTGCCAGCGGCGAGACAACCGCCTCGCGCCGCGCCATCTCCACATCGCGCACATGCGCAATCAGCGGATTGAACCTTGGCCGGCCCTTCGACTCATAGAGCCGCGCGACAGCTTCCGGGTTCGAAGCATCCGCCGCCAGCCCATAGACTGTCTCGGTCGGCATCGCGACCAGCCCGCCCGCTCTCAGGATACCGGCGGCCTGTTCGATCAAGGCAAGGTCGGGGGAAGGAGCGGGCTCAGCCATGCCCGCCCTTAGCATTGCCGGCAGGCCGGTCAATCAGCGCAGCCGCTTCGCCCGGCCTGAAATCGCAATGGCGATCTCGTCCGACACCCATTTGCCGTCCGGGTCCGATGCCATGCCGAGGTTGAGGTCCCGCCGCCGGAACGAAGTTTCACCCGACAGGATGCCCTCATCTCCGTCCATGACCAGCGTGAATTCCAGCCGCTCGCTGGCCGTCTCGCCCTTCAGGGTCAGCGTCGCCGTTGCCCGGTAGCGATCCTCGCCGCGCGCCTCGAAATCGGACAGCACGACGCTCGCCTGCGGATGAGCGGCGATGTTGAACCACTCAGCCTCCCGCAGCGTCGAATCATAGAGCCTCATGCCCGTAGCCGCGCTGCCCGTGTCGACATTCACCGTCACGGACGCATTGGCGAGGTCATCCGGATCAAACATCACATCCGCTGTCCAGCGCCGGAACGTGCCGCTGAAGGCGTTGCCATCATTGTCGCCCGAGAAGCGGATCTCGGAGGCGTCATAATCCACCGCCCAGTTGCCCCCGCCGCCCGATGCCAGCTCGGCCGCAGCCGTCCGGCCCGGTCCCAGCATCGCGGAGCCTGCAATCAGCGCAAACAGCAGCGCGCTGCCGCCAAAGGCGATGGCCGCACTGCGCGCCGCGTTGCCGCTGCGCTGCGCCGGCAGCCCGCCGCCCGGCACCATCCGGCGCAGCACGCCGTCTTCGACGCCCATCTCATGCTTCACCGCGCCCGCCACATGTAAGCCCAGTAGCACGAGGATCACCCAGGCGCCCTTGGAGTGCATATTCTCGACCAACTCATACAGGTCCTCGCTGCGCAGCCCCGCCGTGAAGGGCAGGTGCGGCCAGTCGATGAACCCGAACAGCACGGTCGACACCTGGAAGGGCGAGACCGACACCATCAGCCACCCGCCCAGCGGGATCCCCAGCATCAGTGCATAGAAGCCGAACTGCACCGCATGAGACGCCCGGCGCTCCCAGAGATTGATGTCAGCGGGCAGGGCTGGCGGCGGGTTCATCAGCCGCCAGCCAAGGCGCGCCAGCGTCAGGAACAGGATCGTGATCCCGATGGACTTGTGCAGCTGATAGCGCGCCTCGCTGTCATCCATGTTCCAGCCAAGCCAGATCATGAAAAGCAGCAGGGCCGCCATCGCCCAGTGAAGGGCAATGGCGACCCCTGAATAGCGCTCGGCGCGTGCCTCGCTCATTTAGGCTTAGCCTGCCGACTCGCGGAACTCGGCTTCGATGATAATCTCGACCTCATCGCCGATCGGGCCTTGCAGGTGCCCCATCCCGAAATCGGACCGCTTCAGCGTGCCCCGGGCCGAGAAGCCGATGACATCGGTGTTCGGCGCCCACTGGAACTGGGCCACGCCGTTATATTTCACATCCAGCGTCACTGGCACGGTTGCGCCGCGGAAGCTGAGATTGCCGGTCACCTTGCCGGTCGAGGCGGTTTCCGGGCTGATCCCGGTGGTGGTGAAGGTGATCTGCGGGAATTCGGCGCCGTTGAACCAGTTGGGGTTCTCGGCGAGGTCCTCGTTCCAGGACTGGAAGCCGGTGTTCGGATGGGTGCCCACATAATCGCCAGGATAATCGGTCTCGACCGAAAGGGGGTTGATCGTCGCCGTCAGGCTGGTCGCCGCCGGGTCATCGGGGTTGAAGTTCAGCGTTGCCGAGAAATCGGTGAAGCGGCCGGTATATTTGGACAGGCCGAAATGGCTCACCCGCCAGATAAGCGAGGCATGGCTGAGGTCGAGGTCATAAGTGCCGGCCCGGCCAAACTCTACGGGCTCTTCAACCGCAGCCGGTGCAGCGGCGTCAGGTGCCGCGCCTGGCGCGGTGGCGGTCTCGGAACAGGCAGCAAGCGCCAGTGCGCTGACAGCAATCAACAAGGTACGCATGGAATCAGTCCCTTCTGTATGGTGCAGCGCACAAGGTAGTGCACTCTTCCGCTCCGTGCACCACTTCATTAACGTGGGCCGGACATATCACCTATCCGCAAACCGAAAGGATGCCCATGGCCTACGACGCGCCCGTCAGCGAACTTGTCTTCGCGCTGGAGGCCCATGCAGGAATTTCAAAGCTCGAGGGGCTGGCAGATTTCGCTGCCTATGATCCCGACCTTGTCGTCCCGATCCTCGAGGAAGCCGCAAAGCTCGCCCGCGATGTCCTCGCGCCCCTGAACCCGGTCGGCGACCGGCACGGGGCGGTGCTCACCGATGACGGCGTTGTCGCCCCGCCGGGCTTTGCCGATGCCTATACCGCTTTCCGGGAAGGCGGCTGGATGGGTCTTTCCGTGCCAGAGGAATGGGGCGGGCAGGGGCTGCCGAAAGTCCTCGCCCTGGCGGTCATGGAAATGTTCCACGGCGCCAACATGGCCTTCGGCCTCTGCCCGATGCTGAGCTTCGGCGCCATCGAGGCGCTCCTCGCTCATGGCACACCGGAGCAGCAGGCCGCCTACCTGCCGAAGCTCGTCTCCGGCGAATGGACCGGCACGATGAACCTCACAGAGCCGCAGGCCGGCAGCGATGTCGGCGCGCTCAAGACCAGGGCCGTACCCTTGGACGATGGCAGCTACGCCATCAGCGGCCAGAAGATCTACATCACCTGGGGCGATCACGAGATGGCGGAGAACATCATCCATCTCGTCCTCGCCCGCCTGCCGGATGCCCCGGCCGGCTCGCGCGGCATCTCGCTCTTCCTTGTGCCGAAATTCATTCCGCAGGCGGACGGAACACCGGGCGCGCGCAACGGCGTTCGCTGCATCGGCCTCGAGAAGAAGATGGGCATCCATGGCAGCCCGACCTGCGTGATGGAATACACAGACGCCAAAGGCTGGCTGATCGGCGAGGTCAACAAGGGGCTCGCCTGCATGTTCACGATGATGAACTCCGCCCGCCTGAATGTCGGCCTCGAAGGCGTTGCGGTGGGCGAAGCGGCTTACCAGACCGCCTTCGCCTATGCCCAGGAACGCAAGCAGGGCCGCGTCGAGAGCGTCACCGGCCCGGCGCCGATCCTCCACCATGCCGATGTGCGCCGTACCCTGACGACCATGCGCGCCCGCGTCGCAGCCGCCCGCGCCATTTGCTATGCCTGCGCTGTCGCAGCTGACCTCTCCCATGCCGCACCGGACGCCGAAACCCGCGCCGCGGCGCGCGTGCGCGAAGACCTGCTGACCCCCATCGCCAAGGCGTGGAGCACGGATATGGGCGTCGATGTCGCCAGTCTCGGCGTGCAGGTGCATGGCGGCATGGGCTTCATGAACGAAACCCTCGCCGCCCAGCTTTACCGCGACGCCCGCATCGCGCCCATCTATGAAGGCACCAACGGCATCCAGGCCATCGACCTTGTCGGCCGCAAGCTCGCCGGCACGAAAGGCGCGTCCATGCGCGCCATGATCACCGAGATCGAGGAAACCGTGCGCGAGGCGCGCGCCACCAATGATCCGCAACTTGTCCAGATCGCCGACCGGCTGAAAGCCGCCGCTGCCGCGCTGACCGAGGCGAGCGACTGGATGGTCCGCACCCTGCCGGATGAGCCGGAGAAAGCCCTCGCCGGCGCGACCGAATATCTCGCCCTCTCCGGCGATGTCATCGGCGGGCATTTCCTCGCAAGGGGCGCCATCGCCGCCCGCGCGCTTGACCCCGCCCAGCGGGCCCGCCAGCTTGCCCTTGCCGGATACTTCGCCGAAACCGCGCTCGCCGCCGCGCCGGGCCGTGTGCCGGCCATCACCGAAGGCGGCGCACGTTTCATCGAGGGCAGCGAAGCCCTCTTCGGCGTCTGAGACTGTCGGGGCAGGGACGATGAGCTGGAGCAAGACCTATCCCGGCGACGAGCCAATGCGGATCAACAAATGGCTCGCGCTGGAAGGCGTCTGCTCGCGCCGTGAGGCGGATGCGCTGCTGGAAAAAGGCCTGGTGGAACTCGACGGGGTTGCTGTCACCACACCGGGCGAACGCATTAGCAAGGGCCAGACGCTGACGCTGACCAGCGGCGCCTCCCGCCGCCTCGATAATCAGCTCTCTGTCATTCTCAACAAGCCGGTCGGTCTGGTCTCCGGAACGCCCGAGCCCGGTGAGACGCCTGCTATCCGTCTGGTCACGGAGGAAAACCTCAAGGGCAAGGCCCACGCCATTCCGGGCCGCTCGAACCGAATGGCGCCGCTCGGCCGTCTCGACAAGGATTCCCGCGGCCTCCTGATTCTGTCCGAGGACGGAGTGCTCGCCAAGGCGATCATCGGTCCCTTGAGCGAGATGGACAAGGAATACATCGTCCGCGTGAAGGGCGACATCGACGCCGGCAAGATCGAGCGCCTGCGCCATGGGCTCGAACTCGATGGCCGCAAGCTCCGGCCCGCAAAGGTCGAGCGGATGGGCGGCCAGCTTCTCCGCTTCACCCTGAAAGAGGGCCGCAACCGCCAGATCCGGCGGATGTGCGATCTCGTCGATCTGCGCGTGCAGGACCTCCAGCGTATCCGCATTGGCCCCATCGCGCTCGAAAGCCTTCCCGAAGGCAAATGGCGGCCCCTGAGCGCGAAAGAACGCGCCGCGCTGCTCGCCGCCGGGAAGGGGGGCGTTTCAGAAGACGCTGAAGAGGCACCAACCCAACGCTCGCCCCGCCCGCCGCGTCCAGCCCGCCCGGACGGCCCTCGGCCCTCAAGGCCGGCATCCGGCAAGCCGGGTTCAGACAAGCCCCGGCCACCTCGGCCAGGCGCAAAGCCAGCCGGAAAGGCGAGTGCAAAGCCCACCGGAAAACCCGGCCCAAAGGGCAAGCCTCCCCCGCCTGCTGCCCCGTCCGGCGGGCCGAATCCCCTCAAGGGCGCAAAATTCAGGCGCACCAAGCTGCCGCCGCGCCCGCGCACCTCGATCAAATGATCCTTCCCCAGCGTGACGGCTCGACGGGAGGGCTCCTGCGCCTATCCTGCGCCGATGGATGGCTTTCAGACTGAACCGGTTCACCATAAGGGCCTCGTCTTCCCCCTCGGTGAGATGGTACCCGAACTCGGCGAAACGATCCGGCTCGCCCCCGGCATAGAGTGGGCGCGGATGCCGCTGCCGTTCGCGCTGAAATTCATCAATGTCTGGATCCTCGATGACGGCGATGGCTGGACCATCGTGGATACCGGCCTGCCACTTCCCGAAACCAAGGACGCGTGGAAGCGCATCCTCGATTCGCGCGTCACGCCGGAAAAGCCGCTCCGCCGCGTGATGGTCACCCATATGCACCCGGACCATGTCGGCTCGGCTGGCTGGCTCTGCCACAAATACGGCGCTGAGCTCTGGATGAGCCGGCTCGAATACACCTCCTGCCGGATGCTGATTGCGGATACGGGCCGCGAGGCCCCGCAGGCCGGGATTGATTTCTACCGCCGCGCCGCCTGGGGCGAGGACGCCATCGAGAACTACCGCAAGCGCTTCGGCGGCTTCGGCCGGGGTGTCAGCCGGATGCCTGATTCCTTCCGCCGCCTTTCTGATGGCGAGACCTTCCGGATGGCCGGCACGGACTGGCGCGTCATCATGGGGAATGGCCATTCGCCCGAACATGCCTGCCTGTTCAGCCCGGCGCTCAACCTGATGATTTCGGGCGACCAGCTCCTGCCGCGTATCTCCTCCAATGTCTCGGTCCATCCGACAGAGCCAGCAGCCAACCCGCTCGATGACTGGCTGCGCAGCTGCGAGAAGCTCCTCGCCGCCGTGCCGGAAGATTGTTTCATCCTCCCTGCCCATAACGAGCCTTTCACCGGCGCCCATGTACGCCTGAAGCGGCTGATCGAGGGCCATGAAACCTCCCTGACGCGCCTGCGCCAGAAGATGGCTGCAGGCCCAGTGAAAGTGCCGGAGACCTTCACCTCCATCTTCGGCCGCGCCATCGCGCCCGACGAGATGGGCATGGCCACCGGCGAGGCGCTCGCCCACATCAATTACCTGATCCACCGGGGCGAGGTGACCGCCCGCCCCGCTTCCACGGGCGTCACCCTTTACGAACTGGCCTGACCCGGGGGCTGGCACAGGCGGGCCAATAGCAGTCCGCCGGGCCTTTTCGCCTTCGCAGGAGCCGGTTTTTTCGTTTAAGACAGCCCGGTCAGACCGCAATCGAGGTTGGAATGTCACAAGACGAAGCGGCGTTGAGCGAGGCGAAGGCGCCCGCAACCTTCTGGGACAAGGTCCGCCAGGAGCTGCGCGAATGGGGCGCCACGCTGGCCATCGTCGTGCCGGCCTTCCTCCTGTTCACCGGCCTCTTTTACGAGCAGCGGGTGATTCCGTCCGAAAGCATGGTGCCGAGCCTCGAGGTCAGCGACCGGGTGGCCGTCGCCAAGTTCGCCTATGGCTATGGCCGTTTCTCCCTTCCGCTCAGCATCGGGCGCTATCTGCCGCTGGGCGAGGGCCGTTTCTTCCCGCGCACGCCAAAGCATGGCGAAGTCGTCGTGTTCGAACATCCCCATACCGGCAAGGTGATGATCAAGCGCGTCATCGGCCTGCCGGGCGACCGGGTACAGATCCTGAACGAGCAGCTGGTCCTGAACGGCCAGCCTGTCGAAGCCAAATTCCTGCGGATGGTGGATTATCTCCCGCACGGCTCGAACATGTCCGACCGCGCTTATGAATGGGAAGAAACCGTCGGGGATATCTCCTGGATCACCCGGCGCGGGGCAGGCGGCCACCCGGTGGATGACACGCTCCTGTTCATCGTGCCCGAAGGCCACATGTTCATGATGGGCGACAACCGCAACAACTCGCTCGACAGCCGCGAACTCTCCGGCCACTGCCCGCCGGTGGACGGCGTGGTCTCCACAGCAGACTGCACGCTGCGCCAGCCCATCGACGAAAACCGTGTCTCGGTCGGCTTCGTGCCGCTCGATCACCTGATCGGCCGGGCCGACACCGTGCTCATGTCCTTCTATCGCTGCCGCATCCTGAATGACGAGCCGTGCAAGAAGCGGCTCTGGCGCGGGCTCTGAAACGGGCCGAAACCATTGCTTGCCCACCGGGTCCAAGCCCGTTAGTGCGGGTCACGGGCAGGGGCGCGGGGCCGCTGCCATGAGCCACCTCCCAGGAACCGCGATGCCCGAACAGACATCGTCAGCACCGGCGCGCGGGCCGATCATCATTTCCCGCCATGGCCGCCCGGCGCTCGACCGGGCCGCAGGCCCGCGGCTGGACTGGCCGGGCTACGTTGACTGGTGGAGCCGCTACGAAGCCGGCGCGCTGGCCGAAGGCCAGCAGGCGCCCGACAGCCTCAAGCAGATCGTCCAGGACGCGAGCATCGTCTTCGCGTCCGGCCGCCTGCGCGCGCAGCAGACCGCCGCCTTCGCCGCCCCGCACCTGCCGGCAATCCATGACCCTCTCTTCAACGAGGCCCCGCTGCCCCCGCCGCAGATCGGCGGCATGAAAGCCCTGCCCAAGACCTGGAATGTCCTTGCCCGTTCTGCCTGGCTGGCCGGTCATGCGATGGACGGCGAATCGATTGGCGAGGCCCGCCAGCGCGCTGCCGCCGCCGCCCAGAAGCTGCACGAAGCCTCCGAAGCCGGAAAGATCTACCTGGCCGCCCATGGCTGGTTCAACCGGATGCTGCGCCCGGAACTGCGCCGCATCGGCTGGGCCTGCGTGCAGGATGGCGGTGACCGCTACTGGAGCTACCGGGTTTACAAATTCCGGGGCCGCTGAGACGCGCGCTGCAAGCTGCTCCCGGCCCGATTCCGGTTGTACCCGCTCATCCCCGGCACTAGACAGGGGAATAAACCGGGCAGAACGGACCAGAAATGGCAGACACCAAGACCAAACCCGTCGACAAGATGAGCTTCGAGGAGGCCCTCGCCGAACTCGAAGGCATCGTCCGCCAGCTTGAAGCCGGCGAGGTCGAACTCGAGAAATCCATCGCCATCTATGAGCGCGGCGCCGCCCTGAAGGCGCATTGCGAAACCCGGCTCAAATCTGCCGAACTCAAGGTCGAACAGATCGTGCAGGGCGCCTCCGGCCCGGCTACAGAACCGGCCGCTTTTGACTAGGGCCCGGCGCGCATGGGGGCTGTAACTAATTTCGAGCAGCGGCTGAAGGAAGTGGCCGACCGGGTGACGGTGGCGCTCGACCAGCTGATCCCGCCCGCCAGCGGCCCCGAGGCGAACCTGATGCGCGCGATGCGCCATGCCGCCCTCGCCAATGGCAAGCGGATGCGGCCCTTCTTCGTGCTGGAAACCGGCGCGATGTTCGGCGCCTCCGAAAAGAGCCTCCTGCGCACTGCTGCGGCGCTCGAATGCGTGCACTGCTACTCCCTCGTCCATGATGACCTTCCCTGTATGGACGACGACGATTTCCGGCGCGGCCAGCCGACCGTCCACAAGGCCTTCGACGAGGCGACTGCCGTGCTGGCAGGCGACGCGCTCCTGACCCTCGCCTTCAAGATCCTCGCCTCCTCGGAGACGCACGAAGACCCCGCCATCCGCGTTCACCTGATCGAGCGCCTGGCCGATGCGGCCGGCGCGCGCGGGATGGTCGGCGGCCAGATGATCGACATGCTGGAAGAGGAAAGCCCACGCGACCTCAACACGATCACCCGGATGCAGCGCCTGAAGACCGGCGCGCTGATCTCTTATGCGATGGAATCAGCCGCCATCATCGGCCACGCCCGCGAGGCGGAGCGCAATGCGCTCGCCGGCTTCGCCAATGATCTCGGCCTTGCCTACCAGATCGCCGATGACATCCTCGACGCCGAGGGCGACGAATCCATCGTCGGCAAAGCCGTCGCCAAGGACAAGGGCGCCGGAAAGGCGAATTTCGTGACACTTCTGGGCGTAGACGGCGCCCGGCAGAGGGTGCGGCTCCTCGCCGCTCAGGCCAAGGAACATCTGGCGATTTTTCGTGACAAGGCCGACATACTCCTGCATTCCGTAGAGTACGTTCTGAACCGGCCCCGTTAGAACCGGCGGATACGTCCGAGGAAATGCCTTGAAGTCATGACAGATATCCGTCCGAACCGCCTGCTCGATTCCATCAATGATCCCTCCGGCCTGAAGGACCTGTCCCGGCAGGATCTGAAGCAACTTGCGCAGGAAGTGCGCGAGGAAGTCATTGATATCGTCTCGGTCACCGGCGGCCATCTCGGCTCAGGCCTCGGCGTGGTCGAGCTTACCGTCGCCATCCATGCCGTGTTCGATGCCCCGGCTGACAAGCTGATCTGGGATGTCGGCCACCAGTGCTATCCCCACAAGATTCTCACCGGCCGCAAGGACCGGATGCGCACCCTTCGCCAGGGCGGCGGTCTCTCCGGCTTCACCAAGCGTTCGGAAAGCGAATACGACCCCTTTGGCGCTGCCCATGCCTCCACCTCGATCTCCGCCGGCCTGGGCTTTGCCAAGGCGCGCGATCTCACCGGCGGCGACAACCATATCATCTGCGTCATCGGTGATGGCTCGATGTCCGCCGGCATGGCCTATGAGGCGATGAACAATGCCGGGGCCGACCGCACCCGGATGATCGTCATTCTGAACGACAATGACATGTCCATCGCCCCGCCGGTCGGCGCGATGAGCCATTACTTCTCCCGCCTCGTTTCCTCGCGGCCCTATCGGGGGCTGCGCCGCATCGCGAAGAAAGTCGTCGGCCCGATGGGCCTCGAATCACCCGCCCGCCGTGCCGAGGAATACCTGCGCGGCTTCGCCATGGGCGGCACGATGTTCGAGGAGATGGGCTTCTACTATGTCGGCCCGGTCGACGGGCACGATCTCGATACGCTGCTGCCGATCCTCGAGAACATCAAGGCGATGCAGGACGGCCCGATCCTCCTGCATGTCGTGACGCAGAAGGGCAAAGGCTACACACCGGCCGAGAACTCCGCCGACAAGTATCACGGCGTCTCGAAATTCTCCGTCGTCACAGGCGAGCAGGCCAAGGGCGCCGCCGGCCCGCCGGCCTATCAGAAGGTCTTCGGCCAGACGCTCGCGAAGCTCGGCGAAACCGATGACCGTATCTGCGCCATCACCGCCGCCATGCCGTCCGGTACCAGCACCGACATCTTCGGCAAGCGCTTCCCGGAGCGACATTTCGATGTCGGCATCGCCGAGCAGCACGCCGTCACCTTCGCCGCCGGCCTTGCCGCAGATGGCATGAAGCCCTTTTGCGCGATCTATTCGACCTTCCTGCAGCGCGGTTATGATCAGGTGGTGCATGATGTCGCCATCCAGCGGCTGCCCGTCCGCTTTGCGATTGACCGCGCCGGTCTCGTCGGCGCCGATGGCGCGACCCATGCCGGCAGCTTTGACATCGGCTATCTCGGCGCACTGCCGGGTATGATCTGCATGGCCGCCGGTGATGAGGCAGACCTTGCCCGCATGGTGAAGACCGCCCTCGAAATCGACGACCGGCCGAGCGCCTTCCGCTATCCGCGCGGGGAGGGGATCGGCGTTGAGATTCCGGACGTGCTGACCGCGCTCGAGATCGGTAAGGGCCGCATCCTGCGCGAGGGCACCTCCATCGCGGTGCTCTCCTATGGCACGCGCCTCGCCGAAACGCTGAAGGCCGCCGACATGCTTGCCGCCCAGGGCCTCAGCGCCACGGTGGCGGACGCCCGCTTCGCCAAGCCGCTCGATACAACCCTAATCGCCCGCCTCGCGCGCGAGCATGAAGTGCTCATTACTATCGAGGAAGGCGCGAAGGGCGGGTTCGGCAGTTTCGTGCTCGAAGAACTGGCCAATAGCGGCGCGCTCGACAGAGGCCTGAAGGTCCGCGTGATGACCCTGCCGGACATTTTCCAGGACCAGGACACGCCGGCCGCGATGTATGATTTTGCCGGCCTCACCGCCCGCCACATCGCCGCCCGGGCCATCGAGGCCCTCGGGCGCGGCGACCTTGCGGCCATCGAGCGTCTCGCCACAGCCTGACGGGCCAAACCCCGCCACGATTGCCCCCAGATCATCTCAATTATGCCCTGTGCGCGCGCGGTTCTGCGCGATATGGAGAATCTGAAATGTGCCGGGGACGTCTCGGCTTACGCCAAGGAGCCTGACAGATGATGCGTATTCTGACTGCCGCCGCCGTCTCGGCGCTGATGATCACCGCCTGCGCCAGCCAGCCGGAAACGCCGCCGGTGGCCCCGCCGCCCGTGACCGAACTGCCCTCCACCTTCGCGCTGGGCATCGAGACCACGGAAACCCTGACCGCTGCCGGCAACGTTCCTGCAGCGATCCACCGGCTGATGCAGCTGGCCGGCGATCCCAACCTCAGCGCCGCCGAAAAGGCTGAAGTGCTCTACCGCCTCGGGGAACTCAGCGAAGGCCCCGGCGGGTATGACCTCTCCGCCGCTGCCGGCTATTATGACGAAGTGATCCGCGATTTCCCCGGCACCCCCTGGGCCCGGCGCGCCGCCGAAAAGCTGCCTGCAACGCAGGTCCGCATCGAAACCCTCAACGCTGCCCTCGCTTCGCCGGACACGACCCGGATGGAACGGTTCGAGGCCCTGATGGCGCTCGGCCGGCATGAGGACGCGATTGACCTGTTCACCGCCCACGCCCTGCAGCCGGGCAACGAGCCGCTGCTGGCGATGTACCAGATTGGCTATCTGTGTGACGAGCCGAACGTCACCGGCCCGACCTATCGGGTGACAGACCGGGACGGCACGGTACGGTCTGTGCGCGTCTGCGAATTCGGAAAATAGGTCCGGCGCGCCAGCGCCGGGAAGCAACACACCCCTTCGGCCCGTGCCGGAGGGGTGTTTTTCTGGAGGCGCTGCCGGAATTTCGCGTTCCGGCGCGCGCTTGCCGCTGCGGCCCCCTTCAATCGCGGCGCGGAGCGTGGTTGTCTGGAAAAAACAGCCGGATGAGGAAACGCCATGTCATCAGATACCTTGCCGCCGGGCTGGCCGGCTATGTCCATAGACGCCGCCAATGCAGCCCTCGCCGGGCCGGGCTCTCCGGTCGAGCTGGAGGATGCCGTGATCCATGGCATCCCAATGAAGGTCTACAAGAGCGCGCCCCCGACCATCCCATTCATCCTGGAGGCCGCCGCCACGCAGTTCCCGGAGCGCACCTATCTCGTCTACCAGAATGAACGCGTCACTTTCGGCGCCCTGCACCTCGCCGTGCGGCGGCTCGCCGCCGAGCTGCGCGACAGGTACGGCATCCGCAAGGGTGACCGCGTGGCCATCATTATGCGCAACTATCCGCAATGGCCGCTCGGCTTCTATGCCGCCCTCAGCCTTGGCGCGATTGCCACGCCGATGAATTCCTGGTGGACGGGCGAGGAGCTGGAATACGGCCTCTCCTTTGCAGGCGTGAAGCTCGCCATCGCCGATGGCCAGATCTATGAGCGCATCCGCGCCAATCTGGAGCGCCTGCCGGACCTCCAGCACATTCTCATCGCCCGCGACAGCGCCGACCAGATCGCCGATCCGCGCGTCTCATCGCTCGGCGCCATCGTGGGGGACGCCAACAGCTGGGCAGACCTCCCGGATGCCGGCCCGCCGGGTGTCGAGCTGGCTCCAGATGACGACGCCACGATCATGTATACCTCCGGCACAACCGGGAAGCCGAAAGGCGCCCTCGCCACCCACCGCGCTGTCATCTCGAACATGTTCAATTCGATGACCTGCCAGGCGCGGATGTACCTGCGCAAGGGCGAGGCCGTGCCCGCGCCAGACCCCGACGCGATGCGCGCCACCCTTCTGTCGGTGCCGTTCTTCCACGCCACCGGCGCATTCGCGATCCTCATTCCGTCAGCCCTGCGCGGCGACAAGATCGTCTCGATGTATAAATGGGATGCGGGCGACGCCCTCCCCATCATCGAGGCGGAGAAGATCACCTCCATCGGCGGCGTGCCGGCGATTGCCTGGCAACTGCTGGAACATCCCGACCGGGACAAGTACGATCTCTCCTCCATCGCGGTTGTGTCCTATGGCGGCGCGCCCTCGGCGCCGGAGCTGGTCGCAACCATCAAGAAGCGCTTCCCCGAAGCCGCCCCCGGCAATGGCTGGGGCATGACGGAAACCTGCGCGACCGCCACGCTGAACATCGGCGAGGATTATGTGAACCGCCCCTCCAGCGCCGGAGCGCCGCCACTGGCCGTCGAGATCAAGGTCTGCGATCCCGAGGGCAGGGAGCTGCCCCGCGGCGACGTCGGCGAACTCTGGTGCAAGGCCCCGTCGAACTGCCGGCTTTACTGGAACCGGCCCGACGCAACCGCCGAGACATTCCGCAATGGCTGGGTCGTCACCGGCGACCTTGCCCGCATCGATGAGGAAGGCTTCCTCTATCTCGTCGACCGGGCCAAGGACATGCTGATCCGCGGCGGCGAGAACATCTACTGTATCGAGGTCGAGAACGCGCTTTACGACCACCCCGCCGTCATGGACGCCGCCGTGGTCGGCATCCCGCACAAGGTGCTGGGCGAGGAAGTCGGCGCCGTCGTGCAGCTGAAACCCGGCAAGGCCGCGACAGAAGCCGAGCTGCGTGCGCATGTCGCCAGCCAGCTTGCAGCCTTCAAGGTGCCGGTCGAGATCCAGTTCCAGGCCGATCCGCTGCCGCGCAATGCCAATGGCAAGATCATGAAGGCGGAGCTGCGCCAGCGCTTCCGCGATCGGGTGTAACGCGATGACCCTCCGTACACGCCGTATCGGGGACCGGGACGTCTACCCCATCGGCCTCGGCTGCATGAACATCACCCATGCCTATGGCCCGCCCATAGAAGAGGGGGATGCGAAACACCTGCTCCAGCGTGCGCTGGATATCGGCTGCAACTTCCTCGACACCGCCACGATCTACGGCCTCGGCCGCAGCGAGGAGTTGATCGGCGAGGCCCTCGGCCATCGCCGTCAGGACTACTTCCTCGCGAGCAAGTGTGTGCTCGGCTTCAGGGACGGGCAGCGCTATCTTGATGGAAGCCCCGAAG
The DNA here is from genome assembly GCF_046313735.1 of Hyphomonas sp. Lineage (GTDB taxonomy): Bacteria > Pseudomonadota > Alphaproteobacteria > Caulobacterales > Hyphomonadaceae > Hyphomonas. Next base: position 7,029 of record NZ_JBKBXW010000010.1, on the reverse strand, counting down.
CCATCAAGGCCGCCTGCGAGGCAAGCCTGCAGCGCCTGCACACCGATGTGATTGACCTCTACTACCTTCACCGTCCGGACCCGAAGGTGCCGGTGGAAGACTCCGCCGGCGCGCTGGCCGATCTTGTCCGGGACGGGAAGATCCGCTTCATCGGCCTGTCGGAGATGGGCGAGGAGCAGCTGCGCCGCGCCCACAGCGTGCACCCGGTCGCGGCGCTGCAATCGGAATACTCCCTCTGGGTCCGCAATCCGGAAATCGCGGTGCTGGACGCCTGCGCACAGCTCGGCACGGCGCTCGTGGCCTTCTCACCCGTCGGGCGCGGCTTCCTGGCAGATCCGCCCGCAGACCCGGCGAGCTTCCATCCATCCGACCTGCGCCGAATGATGTTCCCGCGTTTCTCGGAGGCGTATTATCCCGCCAATCTCCCGCTGCTCGATGCGGCGCGCGAAGTCGCCAACGAAGCGGGCTGCACCGTCGCCCAGCTTGCCCTCGCCTGGACATTGGCGAAGGGCGAGCATGTCATCCCGATCCCGGGCACGACTAAGCTCAGCCACCTTGAGGAAAACCACCACGCCGCGACGGTCCAGCTGACGCCGGAGCAGGTTGCGCGCCTCGACGCGCATTTCGCGCCGGAACGCGCCGCCGGCCCGCGCTACAACGCCATGGGGCAGGCGACGGTGACGACCGAGATGTACGAGTTCGAGAAAGCCGCGCATGGCGGATAGGCCGCCCGTCGCGCTGGAAGATCGGGGCGAGAGCGGCGATGGCCGGCGCTATTCGCCGTCTGCCGCGCGCAACCGCGAACCGATCCTCCGTGTGCTGAAGCCCCGCCTGCCGCAACCGGCGCGCCTCCTAGAAATCGCGTCCGGCACCGGCGAGCATGGCGCCTTCCTCAGCGCTGAAATGGAAGGCATCGACTGGACCTATTCCGACATTGACGAAGACAGTCTCGCCAGCCAGCGCGCCTGGCAGGCGATGGACAAGACAGGCCGCCTGCGCGGGCCGCTCACGCTTGATGCGTCTGCGGACGAATGGGGCGAAGCAGAACTTGCCGGAGAGTGGGACGCAATTTTCAGCGCCAACATGATCCACATCGCGCCTTTGGCCGCCGCAGAAGGCCTGATCGCTGGAGCAGGGCGGCTCTTGCGGCCCGGCGGCCTCTTGATCCTCTACGGCCCCTTTGCGCGGGGCGGCGAGATCGCCCCCTCGAATGCAGCATTCGACCAGAGCCTCAAGGCCCGCAATCCCTCATGGGGCGTCCGCGACCTCGACAGCGAACTCCGGCCCATCGCCCACAAGGCAGGGCTGGAGCTTCACGACCTTGTCGACATGCCCGCGAACAACCTCACCGTCTTCTTCCGAAAGACAGTTCAGGAACCGGACGACTGATCTTCTGCGCCCTGATCGGCACCGGCGCGTATTCGCACCGGCCCGTCCGTACGCGGCAGGTGCGTCAGGCTTTCCCGCCGCCGAACCGCTCGGTCCATTCGGCGACCTGTGCATCCTCGATCTTCTGGAACAGGACCTCCGGCGGGGTGATCGCATGGCCATGGGGCAGGGCATCGAGCAGGCCCTTGTCCTGCCAGTCCGGCCATGTGCGGTTGCCTTCGGGAATGCCGAGCGCATCGAGCACTTTCTTCGCCGCCTCCGGAATGATCGGCTGGGCAATGATCGCAAAGATCGCGGCAAGGTTCAGCCCCGCGCGCACGCCGACCGCTGCGCCGTCCACATCGGACTTGTACTTCACCCAGGGCTCCGCCTTGGTGAGGTATTCGTTCCCCGCCGCCCAGATCGCGCGCGTTTCGGCCGCCGCCTTGCGGAACTCCATCGCCTCATAATGCGCGCTCAGCGCCTTCAGCCGTTCGGCAAGTTCGCGCTCCATCCACGCTTCCGCCTCGCCGGGCGTGCCGGCCTCCGGCACTTTCCCATCGAATTTCGAAGCGCAATATTTGGTAATCCGGTTGACGAAATTGCCAAGCACATTCGCAAGGTCGGAATTCACCGCCGCCTGGAACCCTTCCCAGGTGAAGGCCGCGTCAGAGCCTTCCGGCGCATTGGCGATGAGATACCAACGCCAGTAATCCGCAGGCAGAAGATCCAGCGCCTGATCCATGAACACGCCGCGCTTCTGACTGGTAGAGAACTTGCCCCCATACCAGGTCACCCAGTTGAAGGCCTTCAGCTTGTCCACCGTCTTCCACGGCTCGCCCGAACCGAGCAACGTCACCGGGAAGCTCACCGTATGGAAGGCCACGTTGTCCTTGCCCATGAACTGAACGTATTCGGTCTCGTCCGCGCCCTTGTCGCGCTTCCACAAGACCTCCCAGTCCTTGCCAGTTGCCTCGGCCCATTCCTGCGTGGCGGAGATGTAGCCGATCGGCGCATCGAACCAGACATAGAACACCTTGTTCTCGAATCCGGGGCGCGGATTTCCGTCCGTATCCGTCACTTTCACGCCCCAGCTGAGGTCGCGCGTGATCGAACGGGCGATCAGGCCTTCGTCCAGCCATTTGTTGGCAATCGACACCGCCAGCTGCGGCCAGTTTGCGCCTTTCTCGTTCACCCAGGCGCGGATCGTGTCCTGCATCCCGGTCTGTTTGAGATAGAGGTGCACGGTGTCGCGCACCTCGATGTTCCGGCTGCCGGAAACGGCGGAGTAGGGGTTCTTGAGGTCCGTCGGGTCGAGCAGGCGGCCGCAGCTGTCACACTGGTCGCCGCGCGCCTTCTCATAGCCGCAATGCGGGCAGGTGCCCTCCACATAGCGGTCGGGCAGGAAGCGGCCATCATCGACAGAGTAAACCTGTTTGGACGTGCGTTCCTCGATCAGACCCTTCTGCTCCAGCATCTGCGCAAAATGCTGCGTCAGCGCGTGGTTCGCGGGCCGCGAGGTGCGCCCGAACCAGTCATAGGAGAGGTTGAAGCCTTCGCCGGCCCTGCGCTGGATCTCATACTGCTCGTCGCAATATTGCTGCACGCTCTGCCCGGCGGCCTGCGCGGCGAGCTCGGCCGGCGTGCCATGCTCATCGGTCGCGCAGATATAGGTCACATCATGACCCTTCAGGCGCATCACCCGCGCATACACATCCGCCGGCAGCATCGATCCGGCGAGGTTACCGAGATGTTTGACGCCGTTGATATAGGGCAGGGCGGACGTGATCAGGATGCGCCGGGGCTGGGTCATAGGGACTTTCAGGGCTGCAGTTGCGAACTGCGCCTTTTAACGCCCCCGGAGGTAAAGGAAAGCTCTAGGCGCGGCCCCAATAGGTCACACGGCGCAGCAGCACCTCCATCGGCCCCCGCGCGGCAAAGCTGCGCCAAAGCCCTGTAAATACGAGGGAGGCGAGGGCGACCAACGCGGCCGTGCCGATGGCCTGACCGGCGGTCATCTGGCCATACTGGCCGAGGCCATAGGCGGTGAAGATCAGCGAGAAGATCACCGATTGCAGCAGGTAAGCGGTCAGCGAGGCCGATCCCGCCCGGGCGAGGAAACGCCGGATGGGGCCCGGCTCACCTGTGGAAATCGACGCGATCAGTCCCGCATAGCCCAGCGAGGAAAAGGCCGAGAACGCCATGACAACCCCGGAGCCCAGCATGAACTGGCTGCCCGTCGAGGACGGCGCCTGCATCAGCATCCACCCGCCTGCAAAGCTGCCCACGAGCCCGATCGGCAGGAACACACGCCGTGACAGGCGCCAGATCGGCGCATCCGGATTGTCGATCACACCATTCTTGACGGCCGCAAGCCCGAAACAGAAGAAACCGAACGTGGCGATCCCTTGCGTCAACAGAACGGTGGGCAGGAACATGGGCAGTTGGCTGGCCCGCCAGGCCGCCGCATCCGCAAAACTCCCAGCCCCCAGCGCCGCCAGCGCGGCTTCGGTCATCGGGCTGTAATCGAATACCATCTGCTCCGGCGCGTAGGTCTCGCCAAGCAGCATCAGGCCGCCAAGTGAGAGCATCAATGCCGTGTTGACCGCAATGAGGATGATGCCCACGCGTACCAGCGTCTTCGGGCTCGTGCCGCGCATCGCAAACAGGATGCAGCCGAGCAGGCCATAGGTCAGCAGGATGTCGCCGATCCAGAAGAAGATGAAGTGCAGGATACCCAGCCCGATCAGCGCGCCCATCCGCCGGAAATAACGGGGCGCAAACTGTGCGCCCGCCCGCTCCGCCGCGTAGAGCTGGTAGGCGAGGCCCGCCCCGAACATCGTCGAGAACAGGGGATAGGACTTCATCAGGAACAGGCCGGTCATGCCCAGGAAGGCCGCCTGGTCGAGCGGCTGGTCGAGCCCGCCATCAACGAAACCGGTGGTCATCGGCTGCGAGAACAGCATCACATTGACCGCTGCAATGCCGAACAGGGCAAAAGCGCGGATCAGGTCCGGCATCAGCGCGCGGCCAGTGGAAGCGCCTGTAGAAACGCCCGTGGAAACAGATGTCTCAGCCATGATGTCTCCCCCGGATTTTATCGTAAATCGATGAATACCTCATCCGGGACACACCGGCAAGCGAAGGTTTCCCGGCTGGCGCTTGCGGCTTGCGCCTCCCGGCCCTTTCCGCTAACGCCAGCTTCGTGCCGGCTTAGCTCAGCTGGTAGAGCATCTGATTTGTAATCAGAGGGTCGCGGGTTCGAGTCCTGCAGCCGGCACCATTAAAAACAAGGCCTTGGCGGGTTCTTTGGTCATCTTATAGCCGCTCGGTCCAGAAAATCGTGCCATATTCGTGCCAAATCACTTCACAGCAGCGCGAAGTCGTCGCGCTGTCGCCCGCTCAAGCATCCCCAGGAGCTTCTCATACTGCCGTGTCAGCCGCTCATCGAGTTGCATCAGCCGGTCCATCCGGTGCGGGTCGAGGCTCTCGCCCCAGGCCTGAAGACGCACGGTGGGGCCAGCCTGAGCACCCGCACGATGTTTGCGGAAAAAGGGCAGCACTTCGATGGACAGAAACCGCAGCAGGCTTTCGCGGTCCTGGTTGTACTTCTCCTCGGTCTCGCAGGTTTCCAAAAACCATTCGGCAGTTTCTTCCGGCAGGCATGCGAACGCCTGTGCAAAGCAATCCGCGCCATCAGCTTCGAGCAGGCTTTCGGCGGTCTCCGCTTGCTCCACCATGCCGGCCCACATCTGCTCGGTTTCGGCGTCGTCTTCGTCTTCATTCTTGATGGCCCCGGCTGAAGAAATCTCCGGCCGCGTGCCCCCTGAAACTGCAAGTGCTCGCCGAGACAGGCTATCGCGGCATTCTCCGCTGGTGCGGTTATCCAGGCTCGCCATGTGGAGGGCCCGCTCGCCGAGTACCAGGCGCCGCCGGCGCCAGTCACACCAGACCAGCTGTTCGAGGACATGCCGCGCCGCCGGGCATCCCGGAGGGTAGGCGATGAAGTACTCTTCCCTCAGCTGGCCGAACGCTTCGGCATCCTCCCAGGGCAGCAGCGCTGTTTCATAGGGCGACGGCGGCAGGGTATTCGGGATCAAGACAGCCTGTTCGCTCATATTCGTCTACCTCCAGAAATCGCCGCGGTTCTGTGATCCGCTGATCCGGGCTGAGTGGTTCCCAGTGCGCCGCTGCATCCGGTTCAGCAGCACAAGCATGTCGTCATACACCTCCGCTTCAGCCGCATGGATCTGCTCGCTGATCCGCTCGAACGTCTTCCGGTGCATGCCTTTCGGTTTTGGTCCGATGCAGTCGCCGAGACCGATCTCCGCGCCCAGCTTACGGCGAAGCTTCTGGTTCTTGCGTGTAGCGCGGTTGCCCGGCCGTTCCTGCGTCGAGGCGTGCACCAGGTTGTGACACGTCCGGCAAAGGTAGCGCACGCCCCCGCCATACAGCCGCTTCACGGTGCAGGCACAGCGCGGGCAGAGGAAATAGGTCTCGCATCCTCCGAAGTGGCGTTCGTGGTGGCGCAGTGCGACGCGTTCCTCGTGCTGCTGCCAGGGACCGTCGCCGCGCTTCCAGGAATAGACCAGCGTGATAGCGTCCTCGCCGCCGATTGCTTTCAACGAGGGGCCAGGAGCGCCATCGCTTCCCTTCCAGTAGAGGTGCGAGATATTGCCCGTCCGGCACAATCCCCGTCGCTTCAGGTCCGATGCATCCAGCCGGTACTGGCCTTCGACAATGCGTCGCCCCTTGCTGTTGTGACCGCCTGATCCAAGCCCGCCCATGCCATCTGCCTCCGGAGTTTGCCCAGATCGGTTGGCAAGTTGCGGCTAATGTCAAATACGGTTCCGGGGGTGTTCGTGGACGTTCGGTGGGAGTAGGACAAAATCGCTGCACAAGAACGAGGCCAGTAAATTGAGGATCGTGAACTGGAATATCGCGCGGCATGCTCCCTCATCATGGCAGGCCCGGTCCTTGCTCGCAGAAATCCAGCAGCTCAATCCCGACCTCGTATGCCTGACCGAAGCGTGGAACGCATCTGCGGCGCCGCTCGGGGGCTATGCCATCTCAGCGCCCGGCGTTGCCTGGAGCGACGAGCATCCAGATGAACGCAAAGTGGTGCTGTGGTCGCAGAACAGCTGGGGCGGCATCGAGCTTATTGAACAACTTGAGACGACCGGCAGCGCCATTACAGGGACCACACTGTTTGCAGGCAAGCTGGTACGGATCGTCGGTGTGTGCATCCCGTACAACTTCGCAAGTCCCGTCAGCCAGGAAACGCGCGCAAAGCCGTGGACCCAGCACGAGCGCTTCCTGGAAGACCTCGCACCACTGCTCCGGCGATGGCGGGATCAAGGACCTGTCATCGTGCTCGGCGACTTCAACCAATTCATCCCGCGGGTCTGGGGCCCGAAGCGCTCGTATGAACTTCTGGAGGCGGCCTTTGCAGGATACAGGATCGTGACTGCGGGGGAGATCGAGAGCGTTGGCGCCAGGGCCATCGACCATGTTGCTGGAGCCGGAGACGTCCAGGTGATAAAAGTGTACGGTCTTCCCGCCGAGTTGGCCGACGGCCGGAAGCGATCAGACCACTTCGGCGTTGTAGTCGATTTCGACGTGATGAAGTCGGCACAAAACTCGGTCCAGACCTGACTTGAG
>NZ_JBKBXW010000009.1:1877-110222 GCF_046313735.1 Hyphomonas sp. | reverse complement strand
CCCCTCCTCTCCCATTTCATGGGAGAGGGGTTAAAGGGGTGGCACGGCTGAACCCCTCTCCCGCTTGTGGGAGAGGCTGTGAGGGACAAGCGTTTGCACCGCAGACGCCCCGAACAGGCCCGTCGCGAAGCGATGGGAGGTGAGGGCGGCGGCGGGGCGGCTGTAGGGTGCATTGCGCTGCGCTTAATGCACCCTACGGGGCGGGCGGAAAACTTCCCGCCCGGCTCAGTGCGCTGGCCACCGGATGGCCCAGAACGCCTTCCAGCCATTTCGCCGTGGCGATCATCCGCCCAAGGTCGATCCCGGTCTCGAAGCCGGCGCGGTCCAGCATCCAGACGACATCTTCGGTTGCCACATTTCCCGTGGCCGCCGGGGCGAAGGGGCAGCCGCCGATGCCGCCGCAGCTGGCATCGATCACATCGACGCCCGCTTCCACCGCCGTAAACACATTGGCGAGGCCCGCCCCGCGCGTGTCGTGGAAATGCATGCGCAGGAACACGTCCGGCGCTTCCATCCGCACCCGGTCAATCCGCCTGCGGACATCCCAGGGCGTCGCCGCGCCGATCGTGTCGCCCAGCGCAAGTTCCGCCACGCCCGCCCGCTGCGCCTGCGCCGCGAGGCTGCCGACCACGGCAATGTCCACATCGCCGTCATAGGGATCGCCAAACGCCACCGAAATCGTCGCAGACAGGGGAAGCCCCGCCTCCAGCACCAGCGGCGCGCATTTCGCCAGCATGTCGGCGCTTTCCTGCGGGCTCATGCCCTGGTTGCGCCGGCCGAAGCCCTCGCCCGCCACCAGTACGAAATTGATCTCGTCCGCCTTCGCCTCGATGGCGCGGCGCACGCCCGTCTCGTTCAGCGCCAGCGCGATATGCCGTGTCGGCTTCGTCCGGTCCAGCCCTGCGAACACGGCCGGCGACGCGGCCATCTTTGGAACGGCCTTCGGATTGACGAAGCTGCCGGATTCCATCCGGCGCACGCCCGCCGCCTCCAGCCGCGCGATGAATTCGAGCTTCTGGTCGACCGACAGGTCGGCGGGGTCGTTCTGCAGCCCGTCGCGCGGGCCGACTTCGACAATATCGATCCGGCGTGTCATGCTGCCTCAGCTCCCCGTGAAGGCGGGCGCGCGCCGTTCGACGAAGCTGGCGACGCCCTCCTTGAAATCATGCGTCGCAAAGCTCGCCTGCATCTCCGCGTCGGCGGTCTCGAGCGAGGCAGCATAGGACTGAAAATAGCTCTCGCGGATCTGCCGCTTCATGATGGCGACCGAGCGCGGTGACACCTGCGTCGCGAGATGCTGCGCGACCTCGCCGACAAAGCCCATCAGCGCCTCGCCCGGCACCGCCTTGTTGACGAGGCCGATGCGCTCGGCCTCGCGCCCGTCAAACTTGCGCGCGGTGAACAGGAGGTCCAGCGCATGGGCCTCTCCGACGAGGCGCGGCAGCTGCCAGGCGATGCCATGCTCCGCGATCAGCCCCCGCTGGGCGAAGGCGGTCGTGAACTTCGTCTCCTCGGCCGCATAGCGCATGTCGGCAAACAGCGTCAGGATCAGGCCGATGCCGGCACAGGGTCCGTTGATGGCGGCGATGATCGGCTTGGGGCAGGCAAACATGTGGCCGAAGCGTCCGGGGAAAGTTTGCTCCAGCGCCGAGGGCGCGCTGGGGGCAAGGTCCGGTGTCTTGGCCTGATAAGTCTCCCCGGCATTCGCCTGGATGGACTGGAGCCCTCCCATATCCGCCCCGGCGCAGAAGCCGCGCCCGGCCCCGGTGATCACGATACAGCGCACCGCTTCGTCCGCCCCGGCGGCGCGGATGGCGGTTTCCACCTCGCTCTGCATGATGCCGGTCCAGGCGTTCAGCCGGTCGGGCCGGTTCAGCGTGATGGTCAGCACCCCGCCGGAAAGGTCGGTGAGGATTTCGCGGAAAGCGCTCATGGCTCGTCTCCCAGATATGTGTTTGCGCCAGTCTAGCGCCCTTTCGCGGCGATGGGCAGGCGCAATGGCGCGGCTTGACTTCAGGGCATGCATCGGCGAGCGCTTCGGCGCATGAGCGCTTACCCCCCGCCCCTGTCCGGCTCCGCGCAGGATGAAACCGCCGAGCTGCGCCCCCGCTTTGATGCGGCGGGGCTGATAGCTGCCATCGCGCAGGATGCGGAGACGGGCGACGTGCTGATGCTTGCCTGGATGAATGAAGCGGCGCTCGCGCAGACGATCGCGACCGGGCGGGCGACCTACTGGTCCCGCTCGCGCGGGAGCCTCTGGGTCAAGGGCGAAAGCTCCGGGCACACACAGGAGGTGGTGGAGGTCCGCGTCGATTGCGACCAGGACGCCGTGCTGCTGAAGGTGCGCCAGACCGGCGGCGCCTGCCATACCGAGCGGACGAGCTGTTTCTATCGCCGGGTCGAGGCGGATGGGCGCGGCCTGTCCTTTCCCGGCGAAGCGGGCTAACCTGCCGGGAAATCCCCGGGAGGAATGCCATGACCCTGAAATCCAGCCTTATCGCGGGCGCGGCTGCGCTCGCCCTTGCCGCCTGCACACCGGGCGCCCCGGGTGAGGCGCCGGAGCCTGCCGCCGCAGACACAGGCGAGGCCGCCGTCCCTGCCCTCTATGCCGATGTGCTCGATTGCGGCACGATCCAGATCTCCGATCTCGATGGCTTCTCCTCGGCGGGCGATTATGCCGGCCAGCCAGCGACGTTCACCAATACCTGTTACCTGATCCACCATCCGGAAGGCCGCCTGCTCTGGGATCTCGGCCTGCCGGGCCTCCTGCGCCAGGCCGGCCCGCTGACGCAGGACATCTTCACCGTCTCGCTCGATGCAACGCTTACGGAGCAATTCGAGGCGCTGGGGCTGACGGCCGGTGACATCGACTATATCTCGATCTCCCACAGCCATTTCGACCATATCGGACAGGCTGACCAGGTGCTGGGCGCCACATGGCTGGTGCATCAGGCGGAGCTGGATGTGATGATCCCCGCCGATGGCTCTGCCCCGCAGACAACTGCCGACCAGGCCGCGCTATTTGCTGCCTTCGCCGGCTTCGAGCGCGAAGCCTTCACGGGCGAGAAGGACGTGTTCGGCGATGGCAGCGTCATCATCTTCGAAACACCGGGCCACACGCCGGGCCACACGTCTCTGCAACTGACGCTGCCGGAAACGGGCCCGGTGCTGCTGACCGGAGACCTTTACCATCGCACCGCCAGCCGCGACCTGCGCCGCGTGCCGCGCTTCAACTATAACGAAGCCCAGACACTGGCCGCGATGGAGGCGTTCGAGGCCCGCGCCGCCGACCTCGGCGCCAAGGTGATCATCCAGCATGAGCGGTCCGATATCGAACCGCTCGGCGGGGTCATTCGCTGATCCGGGGACGGATCACGAGACTGTCCGTGACCGGATCTTCGCCCGCCACGGCGCGGCGGAATTCCCCGGCGATGGTGGTCTCGATGCCCGCTTCGGCGAGGATTTCCGCCACCGCGCCGGCCCGGCGGTAGCCGATGGCGCGCTCATCGAAGACCTGCGCCGCCAGCGCGTTGGGCTGCAGCGCGATGATGTCCGCCCGGCCCGCTGACCAGCGGGCGAGCGCCCAGCCGATATCCGCCACCAGCGCCGCCGCGTCCGGCGCCAGCGTGTCCTCACCGGGGGCGAAGCGCACAAGCGGCAGATCGCCCGGCGGCGGCACGACCGTGATCTCCCAGTCGGCATAATTGCGCCGCAGGCCTTCTTCCAGGCGGCGCCACCCGGCGAAGCTCACTCCCTCCGTTACGGCGGCGGCGAAGACGGCGCGGCGAGCCGGCGGGTCAATCTCCGCAGCAGCGAGCTGGAAGGGGAAAGCTGCGCGGAGTTCCCGCTGGGTGCGGCGCTCGACTGCCAGCGCCTCGAACTGTGACATCTGGGCCCTGAGCGGCGCGCCCAGCGATGTTTCCGCCGCCTGAAGGAAGCGCGCGGTCTCTGTGACATTGCTGTCATCGACGAAGATCTGGTCGATGGAGACGGCGACCGGACGGCTGAAGCGCTCCGTCAGCCGTTCGGACAGGCGTACGTCGGCGCCCGGCACGCGCTCTGAGGTCAGCACCGTCGCCTGCACGGTGATGCGCGCCGGCCCGCGCCGTGGGAAGGACACATCAAAGTCCGACAACCGCGCATCGGCGCCGGCAAACGGCTCCAGCACGATGTCGCGGGTCACATCGCGCACCCGGGTTTCATAGGCGATGTCGCGCAGGGCGAGGCCCAGCGGGATTGAGAGCCCAATGAACACGGTCACGATCAGGCCCGTCTGCCACATCGTATGGCGCGGGCTGTGACGCTCGCCGAAACCGTAGAAGCGCGACAGCACCGTCACCGACAGCGCAATCGCCAGCAGGTTTGTCATGTAGAGGAAGAAGGCGCCGCCCGCGATGTGGAACTGCGCGGTGGCGAGCCCATAGCCCGTCACCGCCAGCGGCGGCATCAGCGCGGTCGCAATCGCCACGCCCACGATTGTCTCGCCCTTGCGGTGGATGACCGCATAGCCGCCCGCGAGGCCTGAGAAGACCGCCACGAGCAGGTCAAAGAAATTCGGCCGCGTCCGGGCGAGGATTTCCGAGGTCACATCCGTCAGCGGCGAGAGGAACACGATCAGGAACGAAGTTGCCAGCGCCAGCGCCGTGCCGATGGCCAGCGACACGATCGCTTCGCGCAAGGCGGCAAGCTCAAGGATCGACAGCGAGAAACCCATCAGCATGATCGGCCCCATCAGCGGCGAAATAAGCATCGCCCCGATGATGACTGCAGGTGAGGACAGGAGCAGGCCGAGAATGGCGATGCCGCAGGACATCACCGTCATGAACAGGTAGCGCCCTGTCAGGCCGCCTTCTTCGTGCACATGCTTGACGACTTCGAGATGGTCGATCTGGCGAATGCCGCGCCAGCGCGCAACTTTCAGCCGGCGTGCCCATACAGGGCGGCTCGGCGTTTTTGCTTGCGCCGGTTCCGTCATGATGGCCTGTCCTCGCTCTGTATCTGGCAGTAAGCCCGGGTCCGGCTGCCCCTTTGGCACAGCCGGTCCCAGCCTGTCAGGCGGCGATGTCAGTTGCCGCCTTCCACGAGGCGGCGGGCAATCACCATCGCCTGCACTTCGCCCGCGCCTTCGAAGATGTTCAGGATGCGCGCATCCTGCAGGATGCGGCTGACCGGGTATTCGAGCGCAAAGCCGTTGCCGCCATGGATCTGCACCGCATTATCCGCCGCCGCCCAGGCAACGCGCGCGGCGAGCAGTTTCGCCATGCCGGCTTCAAGGTCGCAGCGCTTGCCCTCATCCTTCTGGCGCGCCGAATAATAGGTCAGCTGGCGCACGCCGACGAGTTCGGCGGCCATCATCACCAGCTTGTTGGAGACGCGCGGGAAATTGAAGATCGGCTGGCCGAACTGCTGACGGTCGAGCGCATAGCGCAGGCCTGTCTCGAACGCGTTCTGCGCGACGCCGACCGCGCGGGCAGCCGTCTGGATGCGCGCGCTCTCGAAGGTCGCCATCAGGTGTTTGAAGCCTTGGCCCTCCACACCGCCCAGCAGATTTTCCGACTTCACCTGGAAACCGTCAAACCCGATCTCGTACTCCTTCATGCCGCGATAGCCGAGCACTTCGATCTCGCCGCCGGTCATGCCCTCTGCCGGGAATGGGTCAGCGTCCGTGCCGCGCGGCTTCTCGGCGAGGAACATCGACAGGCCGGAGAAATTGTTCGTGGCCGGATCCGTCCGCGCGAGCAGCGTCATCAGGTCGGCGCGCACAGGGTGGGTGATCCAGGTCTTGTTGCCGGTGATCGTGTAATGCGATCCGTCTGCGGACTTTACCGCGCGCGTGCGCAGCGAGCCAAGGTCAGAGCCCGTATTCGGCTCGGTGAACACCGCCGTCGGCAGGATTTCGCCGCTCGCGATCTTCGGCAGCCAGTGGGCCTTCTGCTCCGGCGTGCCGCCGATCAGGATGAGTTCTGCCGCGATCTCGGAGCGTGTACCGAGCGAGCCTGTGCCGATATAGCCGCGCGACAGCTCCTCAGAGACAACGCACATCGCCGTCTTGCCCATGCCGAGCCCGCCGAATTCTTCAGGGATCGTCAGGCCGAACACACCGAGCTCGGACATTTCATCCACCACATCCATCGGGATGTAATCATTGCGCAGGTGCCAGCCATGGGCGTGCGGTTTGATCCGGTCAGAGGCGAATTTCGCGAACTGGTCGCGCACCATCTCCATCGTCTCGTCGAGTCCGGTCTGCTCCACCGAGTGGCGCGACAGCGCATCCGGAAGCAGTTTTGCCGCCGCCGCCATCGCCGCTGGCGATTTGCCCTCGAGGATCAGGAGGCGGGTCGAGGCATCGGCAAACAGGGCATCGGCCGCCTCAAGGCTGCCAAGCTCATGCGGGCGGATGACCTCACCCTGGTTCATCGGAATGCCGCCGACGATCTGCGCGCAATATTCTCCGAACAGGATCTGGGAGAGCAGCGCCTCGGCCTCGCCGAAGCGGCCTTCCGCTTCCAGCCGCCCGGCCCAGTCGGAAACCTGGCGCAGCGTCTCGGCATAGGTGACAAGCCAGGCGAGACCATGGGCGAGGTGCTGGTGGCGCTCGAAGGCAGCCCGGTCGGGCTTGCCGTCCGGCCCGGCCAGCTGGGCGCGCGCACCCCGCGTCGCTTCGGCCACATAACCGTCCACCGCCCGCACCGCAGAGGCCATCACCCCCGTCAGATCGCCGATCACAGGCTGTCCAAGGCCCGTCAGTCCGCTCAGTCCGTCCATGTGCGCGTCTCCCTCGTTCGTTTCACGCCCCTTTGTCCGGACTTATTATAGGGCGGCCCCTGCATTCTGACATAGCAGCCTTGTGCGGTGCAACATCGCAGCCGGGGCGGCGGACAGAAAATGCTCAAAGTTTGCGGTACCGCGCCGATTGCGCCGAGACGAGCGCCCGCCCCGCCGGTTCCGGCAGCACCCTCGCCAGCGTCGCGATCAGCTTGTTGACGCCGCCCGGCACAATCACTGGCTGGCCGCGATTAACCGCCGCGATCCCCGCCGCTACGACAGGTTCTGCCTGCATCCACATCCATTTCGGCATCTGTTTCGTCGCCTCGCGCGTGCCGTTCACGTCATGAAATTCGCTCCAGGTGAAGCCGGGGCAGAGCGCCGTGCAGCGGATGTCCTGATGGCCGAGCGCCTTGCACTCCGCCGCGATACTCTCCGAAAACTTGATCAGAGCGGCCTTCACCGGCCCGTAAAGCGTGTGCCCGGCGCTGCCGGCAGTGTATCCGGCCAGGGAAGCCACATTGATGATCCGCCCAAAACTGCGCGCGGCCATACCTGGCAGCAGCCGGTGCGTCAGCTCCACCGGCGCTTTCAGCAGGACCTGCAGGAACGCCTCCTGCTCCTCCCAGCGCGTTGAGAAGAATGTGCCCGGTAGTCCGTACCCGGCATTATTGACCAGCGCGTCCACCTCAATGCCGCGCGACTCTAGCTCCGCCACCAGCTGAGCCGGCGCCGAAGGATCTGCGAGATCGCAGGCGATCACATGCGCCTCGATCCTGTGTTTCGAATTCACCTCAGAGGCGAGTTGCTGGAGCCGGTCCTCGCGCCGCGCGGTCAGCACAAGGTCCCAGCCGAGCGCTGCATACTGGCGCGCAAACTCCGCGCCGATGCCGGCAGACGCGCCTGTGATCAGACAAACGCGGCGTTTCATGCTCATTTTCTGTTCTCCGGAAGTATTGTTGTGTCAAAATTACAACAATTCTGGACCTAAAGCGTGATTTGAGGCTCACTCACTTGTTGATTGGGCAAGCCCCCACACCTTAGCTTGCATATAACTTTCCACAACGCCGCCAACGGACGGGCGGCCTACACGAGGGGTGAACCACATGAAATTCAAAGCTTCGCTGCTAGCGGCAGCTACAACCGTCGCATTGCTGTCCGCAGCTGCGCCGGCCATTGCCCAGGAACAGGATGAAGAGGCACGCACGTTGACGACCGTCGTCACGGTCGGCACACGGGTTGCCAACCGGTCTGCGCTGGATACGGCCGCACCAGTCGACGTGATCTCCGGCGAGACGCTGCAGAACATCGGCGTCGGCGAACTCAACCAGGCCCTTTCGGTCAACCTGCCCTCCTTCAACTTCCCCCGCCCTGCCCTCGCAGACGGCACCGACTCGATCCGCCCGGCAGCCCTGCGCGGCCTTGCCCCGGACCAGACCCTCGTCCTCGTCAATGGCAAGCGGCGTCACTCGGCTGCCCTCGTGAACGTCAACGGTACGATCGGGCGCGGCGCCTCGGCGGTCGACCTCAACACCATCCCCTCGCTCGCGGTGGGAGGTGTTGAAATCCTGCGTGACGGCGCCTCGGCGCTCTATGGTTCGGATGCCATTGCCGGCGTGGTCAATGTGCGCCTGCGCGAAGCCAACTCGGGCGGCGCAATCCAGGCGAGCTATGGCTGGCGCGAAACCGAATACACCGTGCCCGTCATCCAGCCCACGCTGGCCGGCGTGCCCGATCCGGGCCGCACGGTCAGCCGCAAGCGCACCGACGGCCAGATCCTGACCGTCGGCGGCTGGAAAGGCTATTCGCTGGGCGATGATGGCTTCATCACCATCACCGGCGAGTACAAGGACCAGAGCCGCACCGAGCGCTCGGGATATGACCACCGCCAGCAATACCCGCTGGTCAACGGCGCGGCGGACCCGCGCGAAGGCAGCATCAACCGCTTCAATGCCTGGACAGGCGAGCCGGAACTGGAACAGGTCAGCCTGTTCGCCAATGCCGGCATGACGCTGCAGAACGGCGTCGACCTCTATGGCTGGGCGAGCTTCCAGGACCGCGAAACCGTCTCGGCGGGCTTCATCCGGGTCGCGAACGATGCCCGCAACGTCATCCAGATCTATCCGGACGGCTTCCTGCCGAAAATCAATCCGACGACCACGGACTATTCGGCCCTTGGCGGCGCCCGCTTCGAGCTGGCCGGCTGGGAGGCTGATGCCTCGATCGGCTACGGCTCCAACAAGATGAAGTTCCAGATCATCGACACGCTGAACCGGTCGCTGGGCCCATCCTCGAAGACCTCGTTCGATGCCGGCGGCTACCAGCACACCCAGCTTGTCGCCAACCTCGGCTTCGTGCGCGGCTTTGAAGTCGGCGGCCTCGCCTCCGACCTGAACGTCGCCTGGGGCGTGGAAGCCCGCCGCGAGACCTATGAGATCTTCGCCGGCGAGCCGGACTCCTACCGCAATGGCGGCGTCCTGCTGCCGAACGGCAACCCGACCGCGTCGGGCTCTCAGGTATTCCCCGGCTTCCGCCCGGAGAATGAGCGCGATGAAGACCGCACGGCCATCGGCATTTATCTCGACCTGGAAGCCAACCTCACCGATGCCTTCCTTGTCTCCGCCGCCGTGCGGGGGGAGTCCTATTCCGATTTCGGCGAGACGCTGACCGGCAAGCTCGCCGCCCGGTATGACTTCAACGAAAACTTCGCCCTTCGCGGGTCGATCCAGAACGGCTTCCGCGCCCCGTCGCTGCAGCAGCAATACTTCACGACGACCTCAACGAACTTCATCAACGGCGTTCCCTTCGACATCACCACCTTCACGGTCGATGACCCGGTGGCGGTTGCCCTCGGCGCGAAGCCGCTGGATGCCGAAACCTCGGTCAACTATGCCCTCGGCGCGGTCTTCCGCATGGGCGCCTTCAACCTCACCGTCGATGCCTACCGCATTGATGTGGATGATCGGATCGTCCTGTCCGAGAACCTGACCCAGACAAACGTCCAGGCCTTCCTGCAGCAGCAGGGCTTCATCGGCGCGGGCGGCGGCCGGTTCTTCCTGAACGGTGTGGATACCGAAACGCAAGGCGTCGACATCATCGCCAACTACACCTTCCCGGAAACGGGCCTTGGCACGTTCAACGCCACACTTGGCGCGAACTTCAACGAAACCAAGGTCACAGCTGTCCCGGCCCTGCCGCAGCTCACCGCGCTCAACCCGGCACCGGTGCTGTTCGGCCGCGTCAACGTCGAGACCTATGAAAAAGGCGCGCCGAAGGACAAGTTCACCGGCCAGCTGAACTGGGAGCACGGCGTGTTCGGTGCTACGCTGCGCGGCATTCGCTATGGCGAAGTGCTCGTGCCGCAGGCCAATGCGGCGCTCAGCTATACCCAAAGCCCGAAAACGGTGATCGACCTTGAAGGCCGCTACACCTGGAATGACCGGCTGACCCTGTCGGCCGGGGCGGACAACCTGTTCGACGAATATCCGGACGCTGCCCCTCTGGGCCTCAACACGACCGGCAACACGCCGTTCTCGACCTACTCGCCCTTCGGCTATTCGGGCCGCTTCGTCTATGTCAAGGCGATGCTGACCTTCTGATCCGCAGGCAGATGAACGATCAGCGCCGCTCCCATCCGGGGGCGGCGCTTTTCATTCTGTATACAGATTACCGGATCGCGACCGGATTGATGATCGCCTGGACAGAGCCCTCGAGCCGCGGCACACCGAGCGCAAAGAAAAACTCCGTCGCCCCGTCGGCGGCAAGCTCATGCGTCACCATGTTCTCGAGGATATAGACCCCGTTCTTCGCCAGCAGAACCTGGTGCACCTCGAACGGTCTCAGCTCATTCTCGAACGGGATCACTTCCAGCGCCCAGGTATCTGCGCCGACCGCCGCTGCGCCAAGGTCAGCAAGGTATTGCGCGCCTTCAACGCCGAGCCCGGGCTCCACCGGTGACAGCTCCTTAACGCCTTCCAGCGCCTGCATCATGCCGGTATGGAACAGGACGACATCGCCCGGCTCCACGCTGAGACCCGCATCGCTCAGTGCACGGTCTATTTCCGCGCGGTTGAACGCCGTGCCCGCGGGCACCGGATTGCCGAACTGTTTCGTCATGTCGAGCAGGATGCCCCGCGTCGCCATCGGCGGCAGCTCATGCGTGCCGAACTGGGTCACGCCGGAGGTGGTGACGAAGTCTGCCACCGGAACGCCGTTATAATAGCGGTGATTGATGCCCATATGGCCGAGCCCGTCGATCTGGCTGCCAATGCCGAGCCAGGTGAAGACAAGATCGTCATTCCCCGTCGCCCGGTTCTCGCCCAGCGGCGTGCCGGAACCGTCCGAGAGCTGAAGAATTGTCATCGAATAGCTGCGCGGCCCATAGGCCGGCGTGTCCGGCCCGGTCACCTGCCCCAGCGCATAGGTCTTGCCCGTGCGGATGAGCTGCGCGGCAGCCGCCGTCTTCTCCGGCGTGATCAGGTTGATCGCGCCCAGCCGGTCCTCCGCCCCGAAGCGCGAGGGATACCACTCATCCCCCGGCGCGGGCCGCGCGCCCTCATCCGCTGTCACATGCGCGCAGGCGGTCACAAGCGCCGCCGCCGCCAGAAGCCATTTCCTCATGATTGCTCCTCCCTAGGGTTCTCTTTCCAGAGAGCCTAGCGGAGGGAGGCTGCATCGCAAGCCCCGATCGGGCCGGGGTTCAGGTTCTGCTCAGGCCCGGCGCACCAGATAGCCCGCCCGCGGGAAGTGAACATGGATCGTCTCGGCCTCGTCCGAAACGCGCTGGAGGACAACGCGCTGCGCGTCGGCATGGACCAGCTCCCCCTCGACCCAGACCTGCCCGTAATCGTCGGGCGCGACCGCCACCCGCTCGCCCGCCCGGAAGCCCTGCGGCTCGTCCAGCGTCGTGGCGGCGAGAAGGCGGGGCGCCGCATCCTTCGCGATCCTCAGCGCTTCGGCAGACGTGATCGTCTCCGGCGCCTGGCCCGTCACCTCGCTCAGGCGCTCATACCAGGCCCTAGTCAGCGGCGCGACGGCGAGGCACGCATCGGCAAAGTCCGGCACCGCCGATTTCATCCACCAGACATTCATATAGGCGTGGACATCGACGAGGCCCGGCTTCGTGCCGATCATGTAGAGGCCGGCGCCCGCGCCCTTGCCGCCCGCAAGGCGCTCTTCCAGCAGCATCAGCCGCGCGCGCCATTGGTCGCGCATCATCGGCGCCACCGCCTTCATCGCGCCAAGGTCAAACGGCCGGCCGGAAAGCTGCTCCCGGTCCTTGATGAACGTCTCGGGCACCCCGTCGCCGATCGCGCCGAAGATCACCGCGACCGAGCACTGGAACCAGCGCCCATCCGTCCAGCCTGCCACCATCTGCGCGAGGCCTTCATGCCCGGGCAGCTTCAGCGGCAGGTGCTGATAGCGCGTCTCCAGCTCGCGCAGGATGATCGCCGTGTCGCAGAATACATCCGCGCCAATCTGCATCACCGGCACGCGGCGATAGCCCCCCGTCATCGGCATCAGGTCCGGCCGCGGCATCACCATCGGCAGCTCGACGCGCGCATAGCCGAGGTTCTTCAGCCTCAGCGCCAGGCGCACTTTCTCGGCATAGGGGGAGGAAGGATATTCATGCAGGATGATGCTGCGGGCGTCCGCCATGGCCGTGTTTTTCCCTTCCCTCGTGTTTTGTGCGCGCCACTTTGCGCGTCTTCCCTGCCGCAGGAAAGGGGCAATTGGAACAGCGGCCCTGTGGCGCAGCCTGCCCCGGCCTATGGCGCAGCCTGCCCCGGAATGCCGCCCGCAGGAATCGGGTGGCGCGCCCCTTCGGCCTGCGGCAATCTTGCGCCCATGGACCCCGCCCCCTTCCCCCTCGACGAGCGCGCCCGCGCCTATGACCGGATGGCCAAGGCCCTCGGCTGGCTCGGCGACACATGGAACGCCTGGCCTGACCTTGACGCGGCTGCCCGGGCTGCCGGCCTCTCGCCCTCGCATTTCCAGCGCGAGTTCAGCCGCTGGGCCGGGGTCAGCCCCCGCCAGTTCCAGTCCGCCATCGCCCATGCCGAGGCCGGCGCGGCGCTTCGGGGTGGCGCCAGCGTGCTGGAGGCCGCCCTCGAGATCGGCCTCTCTGGTCCCGGCCGGCTGCACGACCTGTTCATCGCCCATGAAGCCCTCAGCCCCGGCGAAGCCAAGGCCGGCGGGCGCGGCGCAGACCTGACCCTTGGCCGCGCGCCGACCCCGTTCGGCATGGGCGCCTGGCTGATCAGCCCGCGCGGCCTCGTCGCGCTCGGCTTCATTGATGAGGGCGCCCCCCCGCGCACCGGCTTCCAGCATCAGGGCCGGCGCGAAGACGACGCCTTTGCCGACCTCACCGGGCGCTATCCGGGCGCCACGATCCGCCGCGACGACGCCGCCGCAGAGCGCATGGCCCGGCAGGTGTTCGAGGAGGACGCGCCCCTGCCCGTCTGCCTCTATGGCACGCCTTTCCGCCGCCAGGTCTGGCGCGCGCTGATCAACATTCCGGCGGGCGAGACGCGCACCTATGGCGCCCTGGCCGCGCAGGTCTGCATGCCGAAAGCCGCCCGCGCTGTGGGCGCAGCGGTCGGCGCCAATCCGCTCAGCTGGTTCATCCCCTGTCACCGGGCCCTTGCAGCCGATGGCCGGCTACATAACTATCACTGGGGTGTGGACCGGAAACGGGCCATGCTGGTTTATGAACGCGCGCGCCTCGCCGGGGGCTGATCTCCCGGCGCCCTGATCTGCGCTGCGCCAGTCCGGGAACCTGTCTTCAGCCCATGTGGGTCTATTTTCTCCTTGTCATCGCCATCCTTGCCTGGGGCGCCCATCTTGCGTGGCGCTGGAAACAAGCGCGCGACTTTGCACCCCAGCTCCTCGCCCTGCGCCAGCAGGAGGGCGAGCTGCCACCGAGCGTCAGCCAGAAGGAATTCACCGATCTCTACCTGCGCGCCGAAGGCCCGCGCGCGGGCACCTATGTCTATGCCTGCGCCGCCTTCATGACCGTGACGCTCGCCCCGGTCTCCAGCCTGTTCAACTCGGTGTGGACCGCCATCTGGCAGGCCACCGGCTCCGATCCGGTCTTCGAGGTCGGCACCTTCATCCACACTTTCAGCTTCTTCCTCGCCGTGATGGGGCTCACCATCCTCATCCTCGCCATCGCCATGCGGCGCTATTACGCCCTGATGCCGCCCAATCTGCGCCAGGTCATCCGCCATCTGAAGGACGCCCATTCATGAGCATTCGCTATCTCCACACCATGGTCCGCGTCGGCGACATTGACGCTGCCCTGCGCTTCTATTGCGACGGCCTCGGCCTCACCGAGATCACCCGCTATGACAATGAAGCCGGCCGCTTCACCCTCGTCTTCCTGGCCTCGCCGCAGGATATTGCTGCGCGCGGCGGCGTGCCGCCCGGCACCTCGCCGACCGCCATGGACATCCCGATGGTGGAACTCACCCATAACTGGGACGAGACGGCCTATGAAGGCGGACGCAATTTCGGCCACCTCGCCTATGAGGTTGAGGACATCTACGCCGCCACCCAGCGCTTCGCCGATCTCGGCGTCACCATCTCCCGCCCCCCGCGCGATGGCCGCATGACCTTCATCCGCTCGCCGGACGGCATCTCCGTCGAACTCCTCCAGAAGGGCAAACCCCTCGCCCCGCAGGAACCCTGGGCCAGCGCACCGAATGTCGGGGCGTGGTAGTGCCGCCAGGCGGTCACCACTGCCCTGACATGCGGCGGACCTGACCACAAAACTGGCACCCCCTGTTGCTGCGCCGCCACATGACGGCCCTGTTACCAGTTCGTCGCAAAACCGAAACGCATCTGTCGCCAACCATCTCTACCGCACCTGCGAAATACCCACCGCAGGAGCCTCCCATGTTGAAAACCCTTCTCGGCAGCGCCTCGCTGACCGGCCTGATGCTCGCCGCGCCCTTCGCGGCCGTCGCACAAACCACCGAGGCGGATGACAGCCCGCTGGTCCAGAACACGATCACCGTCACCGTGCAGAAGCGCGAGCAGAGCCTGCGCGACGTGCCCGTCGCCGTCAGCGTGGTCGATGATTCCTTCCTGCGCGATCTCGGCCTTGACGATTTCGAGGATGTCGCCCGCTTCATTCCCGGCTTCGAGGTGCAGGAGCAGAGCCCGAACAATCCCGGCTTCGTGATCCGCGGCATCACCTCGGATTCCGGCGAGGCCAATATCGAGCCCCGCATCGCCATCTTCCAGGACGGGGTTTCCCTCTCCCGCTCGCGCGGCTCGATCGTCGAGCTGTTTGATGTTGAGCGCGTCGAGGTCGCCAAAGGCCCGCAGCCGACCCTGTTCGGCCGGGGCGCGCTGATCGGCGGCGTCAACATCATCCAGGCGAAAGCCAGCACTGCCGAGACCACCGCCCGCGCCACCATCGGCGGCGGCAATTTCGGCGAGGTCTTCGCCGATGGCGCCGTCAATTATCCGGTCATCGCCGACACCTTCGCCGTGCGCGTCGCCGCCCGCTACCGCAAGCGCGATGGCTTCGTCGAAAGCCTCAATCCGAATGAGGATGATTTCAACGGCGAAGACATGCGCGCCGTGCGCGTCAGCTTCGGCCTCGAGCCCTCGCCCGATGTGCGCCTCGACCTGATCCTCAACTGGCAGGAAAACGACAACACCGGCACGTCCTTCAAATCGAAGGTCTATGCCCCCGCCCCCGGCGCCTCGGTCGATCCGTGGGAGCCTGCCAACCTCAACAGCTTCGGCGGCTTCCTCGGCGGCAGGAAACTCGGGCTCGACCGCACGGTCCAGTCCGCCACCTTCCTCGCTGACTGGCGCATCTCCGACAGCTGGACCGCCAGCTCGATCACCGGCACGCGCCACTTCAACAGCCTCGAAGTGTTCGATCCCGACGGTTTCGGCACGGAGCTTCTGATCTTCGCAGAGGACGCCAAGGGCGACCAGCTGAGCCAGGAAATCCGCTTCAACTATGATGGCGGCGGCGCTTTCACCGGCTTTATCGGCGGCTCCTACTTCAAGGAAACCGGCCGCCAGCTCGTCCCGCTCGGCTTTGACGAGCGCGCGATCCAGGCCTTCCTCGGCGGCTTCCTGACCGCTCCGAACGCCCCGCCCGCCTCTGCCCTTCCGGCCATCAACCTCACCGCCTTCCAGCAATCGGGCGGCCTGCTCGTGATCCCGCTGAAGCCCTTCCATGAGGAATTCTTCGCCAATTATGGCCGCACGGTTGCCCTCGATGTGTTCGCCGATGCCAGCTATGCCGTGAATGACCGCCTCGAGATCACCGGCGGTATCCGCTTCACGGACGAAGACAAGCGCACCTCGATCGAGGCCGGCAACACCAATGGCCCGAGCAATCTTACGCTCGGCTCGATCATTGTGGCCCCGACGAATGGCCGCCTCACCCGGTCCGACAGTTTCGAAGGCGTTACCTGGCGCCTTGCCGCGAAATATCAGCTCTCGGACAATGTGAACCTGTTTGGCAACTATGCCCGCGGGCGCATCCCTGAAGTCATCGCGCCGTCCTTCACCAACCCGAACCAGCGCTTCACCCTGCTGCCGGCCGAGACGGTTGACAGCTATGAAGTGGGCGTCAAGTCGAGCCTGCTCGCCAACCGCCTCCTGCTCGATGCCTCGGTGTTCACCTATGAGTACAAGAACTTCCAGTCGAGCATCGTGGATGATGGCATCATCGTGCCGATCAATGCGGGCAATGCCTCCTCCACCGGCGGCGAGATCCAGGCGAACTGGCTGGTCAGCGACGCGTTGAACGTCATCGCCTCCTATGGCTACAACAACGCCCGCTTCGACAAGTCCGTGAACGGACAGCCGCAGCAGTTCGGCGGCAACCCGCTGCGCCTCTCGCCGGACCATACCGCCTCGCTCGCCGCCCGCTTCCGGGCCGAGACCGGCTTCGGCACGGTGCGCGTGGTGCCGAGCTATACCTGGCAGTCGAAAGTCTATTTCGACAATTCCAAGCGCGACCTGATCAGCGAGGATGCCTACGGCCTCCTCAACCTGAATCTCGGCCTCGACCTGCCGGGCGACCGCTTCTCGGTTGAAGCCTACGCCACCAACCTGCTCGATGAGAAGTATATCATCGATGCCGGCAATACCGGCGACGGTTTCGGCATCCCGACCTTCATCGCCGGCAAGCCCCGCTTCTATGGCGTGCGCTTCTCGGTCGCCTACTGATTATCTGACGCCTGTGTCGTGACCTCTGATGACCGAAGGCCATCGGGGGTCACGACAGAAACTTGTTCCGTTCCCTGAAAATCCCTGACAGCTGCCGAAGGCTCACCCTGAGCGAAGTCGAAGGGCGAGCCGGGACGCGGGGCGGTTCCGCTTGGCACATCCTTCGACTGCGCTCAGGATGAGCTCCGGATTTTTGGCGCAGGCACAGGTGCCGCAGGCATCAGCCTGCGATCAGCACCAAGCAAATCAATCAAGCGCCCCGATAAAGGGCAGCCCCCGATATTGCCCTTTGTCATCCATGCCATAGCCGACGAGGAAGCGGCCCGGCGCGTCGAAGGCGCAGAAATCAACTCCGTCGGCCCCGCGCGGGGCCCATGGTTTCTGGGTCAGCGCCACGGTGATCACCTCGCGTGCGCCCTTGGCCAGAAGATGGCTGCGTGCAAAATCCAGCGTGCGCCCGGTGTCGAACACATCGTCGATGAGCACGACGCCGCGCCCTTCGACAGAGCGGGAGATGTCGGCCCGCACGACGACGCGGCCGGAGCTTTCGCGCGCATCGCGGTAGCTTTCCAGCCAGATCACATCCAGCATCGGCATGACGCCGCGCCGCGCCAGCGCCTTCATGAGGTCGGTGGTGAACGGCATCGCGCCGATCAGGATGGAAACCGCCGTCCACGGATCTTTCCCGAGGCGGGCGGCCAGCCGGTCTGCAAGGTCCTCAATGCGCGCGGCGAGGTCCGCCTCGCTGACGATCACTTCCATCGCAGGCGCGCTGTCCATTACCTAATCCCCATCGCTGTACGGATCATCCGCAGGCGGCATATCGCGCAGGTCCGGAACAGGCCCGGCCGGCGGCAGGGGCGGCACCTCGGACAATTCGACAAAGCTGAGCCCCAGGTCGAACGCCTCATTCGGGGCCGGCTCGATCACCGCGCCGAACTGGCCGGCTTCGCCGGGCTGCAGCGCAATCGGCGTGATCAGGCTGTAGCGGGTGGCGACCACCGCCCCGCGCTCATCGCGCAGGTCAATGCGCACGCCGGGTGCGTCCACAGCGGCCTGGGACACATTCACCACGCGCCCCGTAATCGTCACGATCGGCACGGTATCATTGAAGGTGCGGGTGACGACCTGGCCTTCAAAATCGAGGCCGAACCGGTTCACCTCAAGTCCGAACAGGCGATAGGCGCCTGCCGATTGCGGCCAGACACGCACGATCTCGCTGCGGAAAAAGAATGCCGCCGCCGTAAGGCCGACGAACACCAGCGCCATCAGGACCCATGAGAGGGCAGCGGCCAGCCGGCTCTTTTCGCGGCGTCGTTCCCGCATCCGTTCGCGGTAAAGCTCATGCGGCGGCGGGGGCGGCTCTCGCTCGGTATCGTCGCCCGCAGGCCGCACGAACCAGGAATGGCCGCAGCTGGCGCATTTAACAGTGCGGCCGCTTTCACCGATTGTTGAGTCATCGGCGAAATAATGGGTGCTGCAGGAAGGACAGGTAAGGATCATGGCCCGCTTCGCTCTTCCCGCTTCTCGCCCCGCCCGTCTTGCCCGCTGCCAGGGAGGCCCCCGCCCATGAGTTATCCCCGCGCGGACCTGTTTGATGATGCGGCGGTGCGCCTCGATGCGGTGACGCTGCGCTATGATTCGTCAGGCGATATTCTTAGCGGGATTGATCTCGTCCTGAAACCCGGCTCGTTCAGCTTCCTGACCGGTGCCTCCGGGGCGGGCAAGTCGAGCCTCCTGAAGCTGCTTTATCTGGCACAGCCGCCAAGCTCGGGCGAGGTGTCCCTCTTCGGCCGGCCGACCAGCCGGCTCAGCCGCGACCAGCTTTCCCACCTGCGCCAGCGCATCGGAGTCGTGTTTCAGGAATTCCGCCTGCTCGGACATCTGACGGCCTATGAGAATGCCGCCCTGCCCCTGCGGGTACTGGGTAGGCGCGAGTCGCACTACCGCGCCGATGTCGAGGAGCTGCTTGCCTGGGTCGGCCTTGGCGAGCGGATGCACAAGCGGCCGGAGACCCTGTCCGGCGGGGAGCAGCAGCGCGTCGCCATCGCGCGCGCGGTGGTCACCCAGCCGGACCTGCTGATCGCGGATGAGCCGACCGGCAACGTCGACCCGGAAATGGGCGCGCGCCTGATGCGGCTGTTCACCGAGCTCAACAAGCGCCTTGGCACCACCGTGATCATCGCAACGCATGATATGGGCCTCGTTCGGCAGGTGGAGGCGCCGGTCTACCGGATCCTGAACGGCCTGTTGGTGAAGGAGGAGCCCGCCTCCGGCGAGACTGCGCGGCGGCGCAGCGACGCGGCCGCAAAGCGGGCGGTAGCCACATGAAACGCGGCGAAACCTCCCTCCTGCCCCTCGAGGATGCACGCGAGGCGGCGCTGTTCTTTGTCGTGGGCGCGCTCTGCTTCCTGGCGGCGCTGGCGGCGCTGACGGCGAAGTCCACCTATGGCGCGGCGCAGGCCTGGACCGCCGAGGTGGAGGGCGAATACACGGTTTCCCTGATCGATGCCGACGCTGCCGCCGCCGAAGCCGCCACCCGGCTGGTGCGCGAGATTGCCGGCGTCAGCGGCGCGCGGCTCCTGTCGGATGCGGAGATCTCGCTGCTGCTGGAGCCGACCTTCGGCAGCCGGGGCCTGCCCGCCGACCTGCCGGTGCCCCGCCTGATTGCGGTGACTGCAGACCCCGAGGCCGGAGATATCAGCCGCGTGCTTGTCTCCGCGCTGGAGACCGCCGGCCATCCGGCTGCGGTGGACTCCCATGCCGCTTGGGCGGGCGAGGTGCGCAGGATGCTCGGCACGGCGCGGCTCATCGCGCTGGTCATCGTGGCGTTGCTGGCGGCGTCGGCCATCGCGGTGGTCGCCTTTGCCACCCATGCGGCCCTGCTGGCCCGGCGGGACATTGTAGACGTGCTGCACATTGCCGGGGCGCGGGACCGGTTCATCGCCCGGCTGTTCCAGCGGCGGTTCTGGCTGCTGGGGCTGCGGGCCGGAACGGTGGGCGCGCTGGTGGCGCTGGCCGGCATCGCGCTCTTGATCGCGCTCGCCCGCAGCGCGCCCGGCCATGGCGGGCTGCTGCCGGAGCTGAGCCTCGGCCTTGGCGACCTCACCATCCTGATCGCCACGCCGATCATTGCGGGGCTGGCTGCGCGGCTGGCAGCCGGGCTGACGGTGATGCGCGCGCTCCGGTCTGTCATGTAGTGACGCGGCGGCAGAACGCAGCTAGAGGCACGGCAATGACGATGCTGCGTTCCTGGCTGTTCGTGGTCTGGCTGTATGGCTGGATGGCGCTGGCAGCGATGATCTATCTTCCGCTGATGGTCCTGCCCAAGGTGGCGGCAATGCGGGCGATTGGGCTCTATACCCAGATCATCCGGTTCGGGCTGAAACACATTTGCGGCGTGCGCACGGAAATCCGGGGCCGGGAGCATCTGCCGCCCGAGCCGTTCCTGTATGCCGGCAAGCATCACTGTATGCTGGACGTGTTCATCCCCTTCCTGCTGTGCCGGGAGCCGGCGATCGTGCTGAAGCGGGAGCTTCTGTTCTATCCTTTCCTCGGCTGGTATGCGCTGAAGACGGACATGATCCCCATTGACCGTGCGGGGACGGCGAAAACGCTGAAGGCCATGGTGGCCGCCGCAAAGGCGCGGGCCGCAAAGGGCCGCTCGGTCGTGATCTTCCCGGAAGGGACGCGGACAGCGCCGGGCGCGCCGCCAGCCTATCAGCCAGCGGGGATTTCCGCGCTCAACAAGGCGCTGGACCTGCCAATCGTGCCGGTGGCGACCAATGCCGGGCTGTGCTGGCCGGCGAAGGGCGCGCGGCGCAGGCCGGGGCTGGTGGTGTATGAGGTGCTGCCGCCCATCCCGGCGGGGCTGGACCGGAAGACGCTGATGCCGCGGCTGGAGGGTGAGCTTGAAGCGGCCTCCAACCGGCTGCTGGAAGAAGGCCGGGCAGCGCAGGCGGGGCGCCGTCCATGACATCTGCCCCCACCCGCCGGAAACTGAAGGCGGCGTGTGAACGGCTGGCCGGGACTGATCCGGCGCTGGGGCGGGCGTATGAGACCATCGGGGTGCCGGACTGGCGGACGGGAGAGCCTTCCTTCGCGATGCTCGGCCGGGTGATCGCGCACCAGCAACTCTCCACCAAGGCGGCGGCCACCATCTGGGGACGGGTGGAGGGGCACCTTGGCGAGGTGACGCCGGAAAGCCTTCTGGCGGCAGACTTCGAGGCGCTGCGGGCGTGCGGCCTGTCGCGGCCGAAAATCGCGCACCTGTCTTCCATTGCCGAAGCGATGGTGACCGGCGAGCTCAGCCTTGCGCGCGTGTGCGCGGCTGAGCTTGATTCGGCACGGGCGGAGCTGGTTTCGGTGCGCGGCATCGGGCCTTGGACGGCGGAGCTGTTCCTGCTCTATGCGGTCGGCGCAATGGATGCGTTCCCGGTGGCGGATGTCGGCCTGATGGAGGCCCACAAGCAGCTTGGCGGCTATGAAATCCGAATGGAGTCAAAAGCCTTCACTGCACATGCCGAGGCCTGGCGGCCGCATCGGGGTGTGGCGGCGCACCTCTTGTGGGGCTGGCTGAATGCCGAGCGGGCGCGCGATGCCGCCCCGGCCCCGAAAGGCGCCTGAAAGCTGCGGCTTGCGTTCGCCGGTCACTGTCATAATCTCATGACAGGAATCGCCTATGAAGCGGGCGAGACAGCTAGAGGAGCCGCCGTCTTCAGTCGCGATACGCAGGATACCGCCCATAAGGCCCCGACCGGAGGGATGCATGGCTGAGATCATCACCGCCCCGCCCCACGGCCGCCCTGCCCTCGTACTGAACGCGGATTTCAGGCCGCTTTCCTATTATCCCCTGTCGCTCTGGCCCTGGCAGGAAGTGGTCAAGGCCGTCTTCCTCGACCGGGTGGACATCATCGCCGAATATGACTGCGTGATCCGCAGCCCGAGCCGGGAGATGCGCCTGCCTTCGGTCATCGCGCTGCGCGACTTCGTGCGGCAGGACCGCCCGCCGGCCTTCACGCGTTTCAACGTGTTCCTGCGCGACGGGTTCGAATGCGCCTATTGCGGCTCGCCGGACAATCTGACGTTTGACCATGTCGTGCCGCGCTCGCGCGGGGGGCGGACGAGCTGGGAAAATATCGTGGCGGCCTGCAGCCCCTGTAACCTCGCAAAGGGCGGCCGGATGCTGAAGGATAGCGGGCTGGAACTGCAGCGCCGGCCCTTCCGGCCGAACAATTACCAGCTGCAGGAAATCGGCCGGCGCTTCCCGCCCAACCATCTGCATGAGACGTGGATGGATTACCTCTATTGGGATGTTGAACTGGAGCTCTGAGGAGCTTCCTGGATGCTTCTTTGCTGGGCAGCTGGGCTTTATCGGGGAACCGGGAAACTCCCGCGTCTTGTCTTCCCGGCGAATGCGGGGATCCAGAATTTACAGGGTGCATTGCCGCCTCTGGGCTCCGGCGCTCGCCGGAATGACAGGGGTGGGGCGTGTGGGGACGACGCGGCGTAGCGCTGTGGATTTCGGGCACGGGATGGGGGCCCGGACCGGCTTTGCCGGTCGGGCATGACGAAGATGGCGATGCAGTGCCGCGTAGGTGCGCGCTAGGATGTGTCGGGGGTGAGGGTTTGCGCCCCGGTTTGCGGCCCCGCGAATGCAGGGACGGCCAGAAGCGGCGCAGGCACGCAGGCGCGGGCATCGGTCAGAATCGCGGCGAGCTGGCGCAGCCTTGCGCTGACGGGTTTCGGCGCCGGCGCAGGTCCGGGCACGAGGTGGCCAGGGATGACGCTTTCGCGGTATTCGGCCGCGATGCGGGCGATTTCGACAAAGCCGAAGCGGCTGATTACGACGAGGTAGGGCACGCCGCGGCCGTAATGGCGCCGGATGACATGTTTCAGCGCGACCAGCTGCAGCCAGATCAGCGGCCACAGCAGGAGCTGCAGCGGTGACAGGCCAGGAGCGGGAAGGAGGCGCGAGAACATCTTGCAGGCATTATACACCCGCTGCGGCAGGGGTCGGATAAGTTTATTTTATGGCCTTGATATTATTGGAATACACGCCGGATTTCTGTTGGATAGGCAGGCCTTCAGGGACAGCTGCCCCAATCAAACCGCCAGGCGCGGAAATGGACCGGGCGGCCATTGGAATAGTTGAGCGCATAGTGGCTTTCGCCTTCCGTCAGGCAGGCGCCGAGGCTGATGGCCTCCGCGCGCAGGGCGGCGGCAATGTCCGTCATCGCGGGCTCGCCCCGGCTTTCGAAGTTCAGGAGGTAGACCACCGGATAGGCGGCGGGATCGGTGGGTAGCGTCTGCGGGGCTTTTGGCGAGTGGAGGTTCTGGGTGCCGAGCGTCATCACATAGGAGGGCTCCGAATAGCCGAGCGCGAGGACACGCGCGGGCACGGGCACATTGCAGAGGTCCGCCTCTCCCGGCACGCCGCAGACATCTTCCAGCGCGGCGCGGGCTGTTTCGGTCGGGTGGAGCCAGGCCTGCGAGGGCAGCATGACGCCGCGCACATGCCAGCCGATGGCGAGGCTGGCGCAGACGGCAAGGGTAATGGCCGCGCCGGTGCGCGCGCGGGCGGACTCCACAAGCGCGAGACCGGCGAGGGCAAAGCCTGCGGCCCAGAACCAGAGCGGGAATTCGCGGTAGGCCAGCCAGGCCTCCTGCACCTGTTCGCGCGAGACAGAGGCGAAGCGGCGGGATTCCCCATCCATCACGTAAGAGGTGACGCCCGGGAACGAGACAGTGAGGAGAAGGATGGCGCCGGCAGCAAAGAGCACCATGCCAAGCCCGCGCGCGCGGGGCATCTTCATACCGTCCATCATCTGCACCGCCGCATAGCCGCAGAGCAGCGCGAGGGCCGGATAGGCGGGCAACACATAGTGGACGAGCTTGGTCGGCAGGATTTCGAAGAACAGCCAGGTGGGCACAGCCCAGGCAAGGAGGAAGCGGAGGCCGTCCGTGCCATGTCCGAGGGCAGTGAGGGTTTCCCCCCGCAGGGAACGGAGGCTGGCCATGATGGCGGGGATCAGCAGGAGGATCGCCGGGAAGAACATCACGAGGCTGGCGAGGAGGTGGTAGCCGGGCGGGCCGCCATGGCCTTCGGAGGCGCCGCCGACCTTGTCGGAAAGGTCCTCCCCCACCGCGCCGGCGAGGAATGTGCCGCCGGAGAAAATCTCGACCGCGATGAACCAGGGCAGGACGATGAGGAGGAACAGGGCCGGGCCCGGCAGCCAGAGCAGCGGGCGCCACCATCTGCCGCCTTCGCCCGTGCGGCGCTTGTCCCACAGCCACACACCGGCGGCGGCAAAGCCCGCAACCATCAGCGCGACCGGCCCCTTGACGAGGAAGGCGGCGCCGAGGGCTGCCCAGACGATGACGGCCATCGCGCGCGGCGTGCCGGTTTCGGAATAGAGCCGCGCAAGGCCGCCGAGCGCGAGGGTGGTGAGGCAGGCGAGCAGCGCATCGGTCTTGGCGATGTGAGCTTCGGTGGTCAAAAGGATCGTGGCGCCGAGCAGGGCGGCGCCAAGGAAGCTGGCGCGACGGCCGATGAGCGGAATCCCGGCCCAGAAACAGGCGAGCGTGGCAAAGGCCGCGCCGAGCCAGCTGGGCACCCTGTGGGTCCAGATCGCTTTGGCCTCAGGCCCGGTGAAGGCGGCGGTGGAGGCAGCCTGCAGCCAGTGGATGCCGACGGGCTTCTTGTTGCGCAGCTCGTCCTGGTAGCGGATGAGGATGAAGTCGCCCTCCTCCAGCATCTGTTTGGAGGCCTGGGCAAAGCGGCTCTCATCCCGGTCGAGCGCGGGGATCATGACCACGCCGGGCGCGGCGGCGGCGAAGGTGATGAGGAAGAGCAGCGCCCAGGCCTTCCAGCCATGGGACATACGGTCGAGCAGGGTCATGGCCCGCCTTCTAGCGCGGCGCGCGGCAGCCGTCTTGCGGAATTGGCGGCGGCGGCGCGGCAACAGGCGCCCTGTTCAGGAGGCTCGCTTTTGGACGCAGAGGCGGGTATGTGGCCCCTCTGTCTGAAACTGATGCAGGAACTGCCGGAGTGGCTGACTCGCTTGAATTTTCCGTGGTTGTGCCGGTGCATAACGAGTCCGGCAATGTCGGCCAGCTGGTGGCCGAGATTGCAAAGGCGCTCGATGGTCGGGCCTATGAGATGGTGTTCGTCGATGACTGTTCGAGCGACGATACGCGCGCGAAGCTGATCGCGCTGAAGACGCAGTATCCGATGCTGCGCATCCTCAGCCACCGGAACAATGCCGGGCAGAGCCGGGCGATCCGCACCGGGATACAGGGCGCGCGGGCGCCCATCATCGGCACGCTGGACGGCGACGGGCAGAATGACCCCGCCGACCTGCCCGACCTCTACCGCCAGATGACGCGGGCCGATGCCCCGCACGGGCTGAAGATGGTGATGGGGCGGCGCGCGAGCCGGAAGGACACGGCGTGGAAGCGTTTCGGCAGCCGGTTTGCCAACCGCATCCG
This sequence comes from Hyphomonas sp., assembly GCF_046313735.1. GTDB lineage: Bacteria > Pseudomonadota > Alphaproteobacteria > Caulobacterales > Hyphomonadaceae > Hyphomonas. The sequence goes on along the minus strand of NZ_JBKBXW010000009.1, from coordinate 84,764 downwards.
CAAGCGGCTGCTGCGCGATGATTGCGATGACAGCGGCTGCGGCATCAAGGTGATGGACCGGGCGGCGTATCTGCAGCTGCCGTATTTCGATCACATGCACCGGTATATGCCGGCGCTGATGCGAGCGGACGGGCATGAGGTGGAGTTCCGGGACGTGAACCACCGCCCGCGCGGGACGGGCAAGTCGAACTATACCAATTTCGGCCGGCTGGCGGACGCATTGTCCGACCTGCGCGGCGTGATGTGGCTGATCCGCCGGCGGAGGAACCCCGGCGGGGCAGACGAGGTTTAGGGGCGCCAGCTGGCCACCCTAGGTCAGAATTGCCGGAGCATTTCGGCGAGGCGTTGCTGGAGGTGGGGGACGGCGTTCGGGTGGGAGATGAATTCTTCGATTCCCATCAGGCGCCAGTGCTGCCCCTCGTCTCCGAACCGGATGCGCGCGATGTCTGAGGCCTCCGCGGCGGCGATACAGAAATAGGTGTCGAGGCCAGTGCGCGCGGGATTGTGATAGCGTCTGACCTGCCGGATGCAGGCGGGATCGAGGAGCAGGCCGAATTCTTCCTCAAGCTCGCGCAAAGCGCATTCGATGGGGCTTTCTGCGCCCTCGCGGCCACCGCCGGGCAGGTCCCACATGCCGGGGAACGGGATTCCGGGCTTGTCGTCCCGCAGGTAGGCGATGAGGGAGGTCTCGCAGATCAGCGCCATCTTCGTGCCGCTGAAAGGGCCGCCGTCCCACATGCTGCGCTCCTGCTCTGCGCCCAGTCTAGAACAACTCCGCGAGGCAGGTGAAGATTGTTTCGGCGGGCGTGTTGATACGCAGGCTTCCCTTAGCGAGCTTCTCGCGAGAGGGTCTGCAGCCGTCAGGCCCCGGTTATCTCAAACCCCACCCAGCGCTCCGGGCGCTCGTGGCCGGGCCATTGCGACGTGTCGAACTGGATCCAGGAGCCACGCTTCGAGATGCGGCCCGGCGGATCGTCCTCGACGCGAGGCCCGATGATGCCGTCAGACCCGTCGGGCCAGATCTCGCACTCCTCATAGCCGCGCTCGATCCAGCCGCGCCCGAACCAGGCGCCGCCGAGATAGACATCCACACGCAGCCAGAGAGACGGGGCAATGGAGAGTTCGATGCGCCCGTTGATGACACCCGAAAGCGTGATGATCGCGTCCTGTTGTGTTTCGCTTTCCACGGCCACGTGAAGGCTGCGCCCCTCGCGGTCCATCCAGTCCCGCGAGAAGCTGGCGTAACTGCACATCAGGGACAAGAGCCCCTGCGCCGATGACAGAGTGGCTGGCCCATCATTGTCCCAGACAAAATGCGGGGTGCGAGTGGGCGGGCGTGGGTCCATACTCGAAGCAAACCGGGCAGTCAGAAGTCTGTCAACGGCGCCCTTCCAGCCGGAGGGCCAGCGATTTCCAGCGTTCAGCCTTGTGCTGAACCTCGCCTAGAACAACTCCGCGAGGCAGGCGGAGATGGTGGTGGGGGTGTCTTCGTGGGTGAAGAAGGTCTTCAGGGACCAATCCTCGTCCATGACATAGATGAGGCCGGTATGGTCCATCGTGTATTCGGCGAGGCTGTCGGGCTGGTCGACGCGGGCATAGTCGGCCTTGAAGGCATCGGCGGCGGCGCGGATTTCGGCGTCCGTGCCCGTCAGGCCGAGGAGACCCGGCGGGAAGGATTGCGAGCCTGTGTAGAGCGCGAGGGCTTCGGGCGTGTCGCGCTCGGGATCGACCGTGATCAGCAGGGTCTGCGGGCGCACGGCGTCTTCGGGCAGAATGCGGTAGGCCGCGCCGAGCGTGCTCAGCGCAGCGGGGCAGACATCCGGGCAATAGGTGAAGCCGAAATAGATCACCGTGGGCTGGCCCTTGAAATCAGCCTCTGTGACACGCCGGCCGTTATGGTCGGTGAGGCTGATCGGCCCGCCGATCTGGGGATAGGCGCGGCTGGTGCAGCCGGACTGGACGCCGCCGGCCTTGGCAATCGGCGCCGGGCCGCTGGCGGGGGCGCTAGCCTCTCCGCAAGCAGCGAGAGCGAAAAGGGCGGAAGCGGCGAGGAGAACGGCACGGATCATGGCGCCTCATAGGCCGGATTGCCGCGCTTGGCGCAAGGGACAGGCTGCCGCATAAGACCGGCATGGATGAAGCGGGCCGCGATTCGAGACTAGGTTTTGAGGACGCGATCTTCACGCTCGCGCCCGAGGGGCTCGGCTCGGCCCAATCGGCGCTGGGGCGCACACGGCTGCGCACCTTCATCACGCTGCGCTGGCTGGCGGTAGCCGGGCAGACGGCGGCGGTTCTGCTGGTTTCGTTCGGGCTGGGCTTTGATATGCCGCTGGCGCTGTGTCTGGCGATCATTGCGGCCTCGGCCTGGCTGAATGTGTTCCTGTCTTTCGCTTTCCCCTCCCAGCGGCTGACGCGCGGCTGGGAGGCGATGCTGCAGCTGGGCTTCGACACGGTGCAGCTGGCGGCCCTGATTGCGGCCACAGGGGGCCTGTCGAACCCGTTCCTGCTGCTCATGCTGGCGCCGGTGACGGTGGCGGCGCTGAGCCTCAGCCGGCTGCGGGCGAGCCTGATTGCCGTTCTGGCGCTGGGCCTTGCGGCGCTGATGCCGGTGCTGAGCCTGCCGCTGCCCTGGGACCGGGCGGGCGGCACGCATTTGCCGATCCTGTTCCAGTGGGGGCAGTTTGCGGCGCTGGCGGTCGGGGTTGTATTCTTCACGCTGTCGGCGGCGCGGGTGAGCCAGGACGAGGCGCGGCTTGTGCGCGCGCTGGACGCGGCGAGCGTGGTGATGGCGCGCGAGCAGAAACTGTCGGCGCTGGGCGCGATGTCGGCGATGACAACGCATGAGCTGGGCACGCCGCTGGCGACGATCCACCTGGTGGCCAATGAGCTGGTACGCGACCTGCCGCCCGGCGATCCCCATGCCGAGGACATCGGGTTGATCGCCGAACAGGCCGAACGCTGCCGGGGCATCCTGTCGGCGATCCGCGAGGCGCGGGACGCGACCGACATTGTGCACGCAAGGATGCCGCTGGACGCGCTGGTGGAGGAGGCGGCGGCGCCGATGAAAGGCCTCGGCGTAGCGGTAATCGTGCGCGCGGTTCCGGGCGAAGGCGCAGAGGACCGCCCGCCGGTGATCGGGCGGAGCCCGGAAATCCTGCATGCCCTCGGCGCGTTCATCGAGAATGCGGTGAGCTTTGCCGCCAGCCGGGTGGAGGCGACCGCCAGCTGGACGGCGGACCAGGTGGTGATCACGATAACCGATGACGGACCGGGATTTTCTTCGGAAGTGCTGCCGAAACTGGGCGAGCCCTACATATCTGACAGGTCCGAGGCGCGCCTTGGCGGGGGGGATATGGGACTGGGCTTTTTCATCGCGAAAACGCTGATCGAGCGGACGGGCGGGCGGATTGCGAGCCGCAACCGGACGCCGCCGCGCACCGGCGCGGTTGTGCAGGCGGTGTGGCCGCTCGCCGCCCTGCTGCCGCGCGGCTTGGATTAGTCGGCGAATACGCCCTATATGGCCAAAAATTGACCTGATCAGGCCCCTGAAGGAGCCCCCGCCCCATGGAACGCCCTGCCACTGTGAACCTGCATCCGAGCCTCGAAGGCGTGGAAGACAAATCCTGCCTGGTAATGGATGACGACGGCCCGTTCGTGCAGCGCCTGGCCCGGGCACTGGCGCAGCGGGGCTTTGTGGTCTCGGCAGTCTCTAGCGTTTCGGAAGGCAAGGATATCGCGCGGCTCAACCCGCCGGCCTATGCCGTGCTGGACCTGAGGCTGGAAGATGGCAGCGGGCTGGAAGTGGTGGAACAGCTGCACAAATACCGCCCGGAAGCGCGCGCGGTGATCCTCACGGGGTATGGCGCGATTGCGACAGCGGTAGCGGCGGTGAAGGCCGGGGCGGTGGATTACCTGTCGAAGCCGGCGGATGTGGAAGACATCATTCGTTCGCTGACCGCGACCAAGGATGAGCGCCCTGCCCCGCCGGAGAACCCGATGTCGGCAGACCGCGTGCGCTGGGAGCATATCCAGCGGGTCTATGAGCTGTGCAATCACAATGTCTCGGAAACCGCGCGGCGCCTGAACATGCACCGCCGGACGCTGCAGCGTATCCTGGCGAAACGCGCGCCGAAATAACCCCGCTTCAGGCCTGGTCTTCGGTATCGGGCGCGTTGCGGCCGAAGTTGACCGCGCTGCAATCCTGGCCCGCATCAATGATCGCCTTGCGGATGGAGCGGGCGCGGGTGAATTCTTTAATCAGCATATCGCCGTCGCCCCAGCGGATGGCGCGCTGGAGGGCGGCGAGGTCTTCGGAGAAACGCCCGAGGCATTCGAGCACGGCTTCCTTGTTGTTGAGAAACACGTCGCGCCACATGACGGGGTCGGAGGCGGCGATACGGGTGAAGTCCCGGAAGCCGCCGGCGGAGTATTTGACGACTTCGCCCTGCTCCACCGTTTCCATGTCGAAGGCGGTGGAGACAATGTTGAAGGCAATCAGGTGGGGCAGGTGCGAAGTGATGGCCAGGACGCGGTCATGGCGGGCAGCGTCCATGGTTTCGACGCGGGCGCCGAGGCGCTGCCAGAAAGCGCTGAGCGCATCGACAGCCGCGTCGTAACCCTCTCCGCCGCCGGGCAGCGGGGTGAGGATATGCCAGGCGCCGCGGAAGAGGGTCGCAAAGCCCGCCTCAGGCCCGGACTGTTCCGTGCCGGCGATGGGGTGGCCGGGGATGACATGCAGGCGCGGCTCGGCGGCGGCGGCGAGGGCGCGGGCGGCCTCTGCCTTGACCGAGCCGACATCGGTGAGGATGGCGCCATCCTTCATGTGCGGCACGGCGCCGGCCGCGACTGCGCCGATGGCGCCGACGGGGACGCAGAGGATAACGCAGTCCGCCCCACTGACAGCAGCTTCCAGCGTGGGCGCGACACTGCCGAGGCCAAGCGCATCGGCGCGGGCGCGGACATCGGCGCTCGCGTCATAGAGCGCAATCACTTCGGCGGCGCCGGTTTCGGCGGCTGCGCGGGCGATGGAGGCGCCGATGAGGCCGGCCCCGATCAGGGCGATGCGCTGGAAGACGGGGTCGGGCATGGGGCGCTCCGGGGAGGTGACAAAACGGGCGCACTCGTGGGCAAAGCGCCGGGGCGCGTCAAGGGGCGGCGCGGGGGTTTGTCACAGCGCGGATGGGCTGAGCGGCGCTTAACTGACGGGCATGACCAAGCCAGCGACCCCGATCCTGTCCGGCCTGCGCCTGCGCTGCGGGGCGTGCGGCGAGGGCAAGGTGTTCTCGGCATACCTGAAGCTGCGGGAGGAATGCCCGGCTTGCGGACGGGACATGCGGGCGGCGGACACAGCGGACGGGCCGGCCTTCTTTGTCGGGTTCGGCGTGTTGATCCTGACGGCGCCCTTCCTGTTCCTGGTGCCGATGAGCCCGCTGCCGGACCTCCTGAAAGTGCTGGCGATGATCGGGGTGGCGCTGATGGTGACCGGGCTGTGCCTGTGGCTTCTGCCGGTGGCGAAGGCCATCCTGCTCAACCTGCAGCTGCACCACCGGGCCGAAGAGGCGCGGTTCGAGCCGCCGCGCGAGCGCTGAAACCCGGCGCAAACCCGCCAGTTCTGGCCTCGGCGCTGCAAATCCGCTCGCATCACCCGGGGGGATAGTTTAGACAGGGGCTTCCCGGTTAACCGTTCCTGAGGGTGGTAATGTCATCGAAAGCCTCGAAAAGCACGAGACTTGCGCTGACTGGCGTCGCGGCTGCGAAGATGGATCAGCAGCGGCGCAACGGAAACGGCAAGGGTCAACAGAAACAGGGGTCATTCATGCGCGTCGTCTTCGGCATCTTTCCGCTGCTCGTCATCCCGGTCATTCTTTACAATCTGATGGCGCTGATGTTTGGCGCGCCGGTGGCCCAGCCCGATGCAACCGGGCAGATCCCGGCGCCGATGGCGGCGCTGCTGAACGAGCGGTTCGTCGGCCTGCCGATGATTTCCGGCGTGGAGTGGGTTCTGACCAAGGGCGATGCCATCGTGCTGGTGGCGGTTGTGTTCCTGTTCCTGGAAATCCTGAAATCGACGAGCACCGGCACCGCCACGATCATCAATCACGGCATCTCGCTGCTCCTGTTCATCCTGTGCCTTGTCCAGTTCCTGCTGATGCCGAACTTTGCGACCTCGACCTTCTTCATCCTGATGTCGATGACGCTGCTGGATGTGCTGGCGGGGGTGATCGTCACGATCGTGTCGGCACGCCGCGACTTCGGCGTGGCGGGAGACCTTTAAGGCCCGGAGGGGACGCTGGCCCGCGCGCGGCGCGGGTCAGCCCCTCTGCTTCAGTCTTTTCGGGAGAGCTCGGCGAGCTGTTTCTGGATGGTTTCCATCTGCTCCTGCATCGCGGCAAGGGCTTCGGCCTGGTATTCCATCAGCGGGTTCGCCGGCGGCGCTGACGTCTTTGTTTCAGATGTGCCGGGGGCCGGGTAGAGCGCGGGATTGAACAGCTTCATCGCCTGTTCGAACATCGCCATGTTGCGCCGGGCCTGCGCCTCGAACAGGTTCATGGGATTGGCCGCCTTGCGCCATTCCTTCTGGGCTGCGGAAAAACTGTTCATCGACATTTCGAGGAAGGGCGGCAGGAAAGCCTGCGCCCCGCCGCCATAGAAGCCGATAAGCTGGCGCAGGAAATTCAGCGGCAGGGCGCCCTGCCCCTTGGTTTCGTGTTCGAAGATGATCTGGGTGAGGACCTGGCGGGTCAGATCCTCGCCGGTCTTGGCGTCGCGGACTTCGAAGTCCTGGCCTTCGCGGACGAGTTCGGAGAGGTGTTCGAGGGTGACATAGGACGAGGTCGACGTGTCATAGAGACGCCGGTTCGCATATTTCTTGATGATGATCGGCCCGCCGGAGCCGCTCTGCCTTGCCATAACCTCACCTCGCGGGCTTGCCCTTCTCGTGGAGCAAGCAATTTTTGTGCTAGTGCGAAATCTTGGCACAAAAGCTGGATAAGACCAATGCGCTATTGAAGTTGTCCGCCCGAGCGGGCAAGCGTGAAGACAAACAAACCGAGGGGAGAAATTAACAACATGGCACGTACAGCACTGGTGACAGGCGGAACACGCGGCATCGGCCGGGCGATCAGCCTCGCGCTGAAAGCGAAGGGATACAATGTCGCCGCCAATTATGGCGGCAATGATGCCGCCGCGAAGGCGTTCGCAGACGAGACGGGCATCAGCGTCTTCAAATTCGATGTGGCCGATTATGACGCAGTCGGCGCAGGCCTGAAGGAGATCGAGGCTTCGGTCGGCCCGGTGGACATTGTGGTTAACAATGCTGGCATCACGCGCGACGCCCCCTTCCACAAGATGACGCGTGACCAGTGGCGCGAAGTGATTGATGTGGACCTGACCTCGGCCTTCAACGTGACCCGGCAGGTCTGGGACGGGATGCGGGAGCGGAATTTCGGCCGCGTCATCAACATCTCCTCGATCAATGGCCAGAAGGGCCAGTTCACGCAGGCAAATTATTCGGCCGCCAAGGCCGGGCTGATCGGCTTTACCCGGGCGCTCGCCTATGAAGGCGCCAAGAAGGGCATCACCTCCAATGCCGTGGCACCCGGTTATATCGACACCGAGATGCTGCAGGCGGTTAAACCCGAAGTCCTGGAAGGCATCATCGCAACGATCCCTGTGGGCCGCCTGGGCAAGGCCGAGGAAATCGCCTCGATCTGCGTCTATCTCGCCTCGGATGAAGCCGCCTTCATCAATGGCGCGACGATGACGGTGAACGGCGCGCAGTATATCGCGAGCTGATCGGGGGCGCCCGGAAAGCGCTCAGCGCACGGATCGTTCTATTTGCGTGCGATGCCCTTCCCGCATGTCATCCCGGCGGAAGCCGGGACCCGGATTTTCCCGGATTGTCAGAGTGCGGTGATTTATTGTCGCTGAGCCCCGGCTTCTGCCGGGGTGACATGAGACGTGAAGTGGGGCGCAGGAGCAAGCCTTGCGGGGCGCTATACCTCCGGGCGCCAGCCTGGCGGGGCGAGGGTGAAGCCCGAGAAATCGAAGCCCGGGGCGACGAGGCAGGAGACGAGGGTCCAAGCGCCGAGAGATTCGGCGGCCTGCCAGTGATGGGCCGGGATTATGGCTTGTGGGCGCTGGCCGGCGCGCAGGTCTGGCCCGAGGATGATTGAAGCTGCGCCCCTCCCGTCTGGTGGAGACAAGGTGAGCGCGAGCGGGCCGCCCGCGTGCCAGAGCCATGCTTCATCGGCATCGACGCGGTGCCAGGCGGAGACTTCATCCGCCTGCAGAAGATAGTAAATGGCCGTCAGCGCCGGGCGGCCCTCCGCCTGCGGACGATAGGTTTCGCCGTAATGGCCGCCTTCGGGATGAGGGGCGAGGCTCAGCAGGCGGATGATTTCCCGCGCGCCGAGATCGCCGGAGAGGGCACGCTCCATCAGAACCGGTCCTTGCGGCTGCGGATTTCGCCGAAGGTGGCTGCGGCGTCGCCCGGATGGCCCATGGCGAGCTGCATTTCCGGCAGGTCCGCGCGCAGGAAGGGGTTGGTTTCGAGTTCGCGTTTGAGGAGGGCGGGCACGGTGGGCGCGTTGGCGGCGCGTTGCTTTTCGATCCAGGCCACATAGTCCTTCAGGGCCTTGTTTTCCGGCTCGATCGTCACGGCGAAGCGGGCGTTCGAGGCGGTGTATTCATGCGCGCAATAGAGCTGTGTTTCCGGTGGCAGGGCCTTCAGGCGTTTCAGGCTGTCCCACATCATCGGCATGGTGCCTTCGAACACGCGGCCGCAGCCGAGCGCGAAGACCGCGTCACCGACAAAGGCGGCGCCGGCGGAGGCAACATGGAAGGCAATGTGGCCGAGCGTGTGGCCGGGCACGTCGATCACGAGCGCCTCCACCCCGCCAAACGCCACGATGTCGCCGCCTTTGACCGGGCGGTCGAGGCCGGGAATTTTCGCCGCCTCGCCTGCTGGGCCGGTGATGACAGCGCCGGTGGCTTCCTTGATGGCGAGATTGCCGCCGGCATGATCGGGATGCCAGTGGGTGTTCCAGATATCGGTGATGGTCCAGCCGCGCCTTGAGGCTTCTTCAAGATATTTCGCGGCATCAGGCGTGTCGATGGCGGCGGTGCGGCCCGAGACAGGCTCGTGGATGAGATAGCCGTAATTATCGTTCAGGCATGGAAACTGGTGTATGTCGATCACGATGCTCATTTCCAACGTCTCCCTTTCTGTGTTCCTGTCTGAGTGGTGGTCCGGCTAAGCCATAGCGATGCGACAGGACGCCGTCACCCTTGAACGCTTTTATGGCGCCCCGCTGGGCACGGCGGCGGCGCGCATCCTGTCGGGCAAGCTGACGGATCTCTGGGGCGACTGCCGGGGGCTGTCGATGCTGGGGCTCGGCTATGCGCTGCCGGTGCTGGATGCCTTTGCGGCGGGGCCGGCGCGGATCGTGGCGGCGGTGCCGCATGAGCATGGGCTGGTGCGCTGGGACTATTCCGGGCGGGGCAATTCCGCCGTGGCGGTGGGCGATCCGCGCCTGCCCTTTCCGGACGGGATGTTCGACCGGGTGATCGTGCTGCACGGGCTGGAAGAGACCGGCGACCCGCGCCTCTATATGCGCGAGATCTGGCGGATCACGGCGCCGGAGGGGCGGATCGTGCTGGCGGCGGCCAACCGGGCGGGGCTGTGGTCACGCGCGACGCGCACGCCCTTCGGGCAGGGCCGGCCCTGGACGCGGGCGCAGCTGGCGAACCTGCTCTCCATCGGCCTGTTCCAGGTGACAGCCTCATCCAGCGCGCTCTACATGCCGCCGATGGATGTGAAGCTGGTGACGGCAGCCGCTGAAGGTTGGGAGGCGATTGGCCGGGTGCTGGCGCCGGGGCTGGGCGGGGTGGTATTGGTCGAGGCGGTGAAGCGGCTCTATGCCCCGCCGAAGGGCGGCGCGGCGGCGCCGGTGACCGACCGGATCCGTCTGGCGCGCCCTGCCCCGGCGGCGAGACGGGATGAACATTGACGAATTTGTTATGTAGGTTACGTTCGCAAGCGCAGCATCCGCATCTTCAGGGGGACTCAAGGCCATGAAACTCATCACTGCCGTTTTCAAGCCGAGCCGCCTTGATGCCGTGATCGAGGCCATTTCCGATGCAGGCGCCACCGGCCTGACGGTCACTGAAGTGCGCGGCTATGGCCGCCAGCAGGGCAAGACGGAAGTGTATCGCGGGGCGGAATATGAAGTGCGCCTGCTGCCCAAGGTGAAGGTGGAACTTGCCTGCGCCGATGACGAGGTGGAGCGGTTCATCGAGGCGATCACCGCAGCGGCCAACACCGGGACGATCGGCGACGGCAAGATTTTCGTGCACGATCTGGAATCGATCCTGCGCATCCGCACCGGCGAGCGCGACGAGCAGGCGATTTCGGGCTGAGGCCGCCGCTGCCTGCGGGCCTCTCTGCATTCCATCTGGCCGGCATCAATCCGTGAAGACGAAGCCCTCGGGGATCTGCCAAATCTCTTCGGACGCAGTCACGACCGGCTGTTCGAGCCGCTCGCCCGGACCGTTCTGGCGCCGCTCATAGGCCGCGACCAGCGACAGGTAGGGCGCGACGTGCACCCAGCCATGCGCGCCGCTGTTCTGGACGATCTCGAAATGCAGGTGGATGGTCGTCGGCGTGCCGCCGAAATCATTCGAGACATAGCCGAGCAGGTCGCCGGCGCGGACGGACTGGCCGGCAGTCACCGACAGGCGGTTCATGTTGAGGTGCATGTAATTGTAGATCGTGCCGCCGGCGCGCAGCTTGACCGTATAGGTGCCGACCGATGTGATGACGCCGTCCTCGACCGCGATAACCTCATGGAGGCCGCGCTGGCTGGGCGTCTGGCGGCGCAGGGCGTTGCAATCGGCCGCCGTGCCGACGCGGATGTCCTGGCCCTGATGAACCCGGTGGACCGGGCAGAAGGGTGTGCCGCGATCCGCCGTGCGGGTTTCGCAGAAATTGTCCCGCCAGGGATAGGCATAGTTGCGCGCATCACACTGATCGCCGCCGGCAATGCCGCCGCCGAACGTGTAGACCTGCGACTGGAGATAGGCGGGGGCCGACTTGATAGGGAACAGCATGTCCGGCGCATGGACGATCTGTTCCGGGAAACCGCCGCCCGTGCCCGGCAGCAGCGCGCCTGGGGCATAGAAGCTGAAGACCGGCGCAGGCGGTGGCGGTGGGGGCGGCGGAGGTGCCGGAGGTTCAGGTTCCGGCTCAGGCTCGGGCTCAGGGTCCGGCTGGGGGACGGGATCCGGCGTGGCCGGGTCGTCCGGCTGCGGATCAACGGGGACTTCCGTGGACGGATCGTCCGGAATGGCGGGATCGCCGCCGGCAGGGTCCGGCACAGGGATATCCGGCGAAGGGTCCGCCGGGGGCGGCGTGACGGGGCCGACCGGGGGCAGCTCTGGCGGCGGGCGGCCATCGCCGGGGAAACGGACCACATCACATCCCGCAAGCGTTGCGAGAATGAAGGCGAGGCCGGCTGCGGAGTAAGCCCGGCGCATCAGCGTGTCCCCGCGATCACGAGATCCTGCGCGAAGGCGACCGCCTCGTCGGCGGTGATGCAGGTGGGCTGGCCATTCGTCAGCTCCTTGCACTCGAACTCGACGAGATAGTCTGCGCCATAGCGCGAGAAGGAGACCTGGGCGCCGGTGAGGGTTGGCTGGAACAGGAATGTGTCACTGCGCGGCTGGCGGGTTTCGCCGGGCGCCAGCATGACCCGGTTGGTGCCATTGACCACAGCGTCCCAGCGCTCACCCGGCAGGAAGGCGAAATAGCCATCGGCGAGCGGCTGGAAACGCAGACCCTCCTCCCCGCTCTGGGCGGTAACTGGCGCGGAGGGCAGGAAGACTGGCACGGGCGGGGCCGCTTCGCCGGAGGCGACCTGGAAGGCACCGACCATGCTGTCCGGCGAGCGGGAGGCCAGATCGCGGCGGGCGGCGTCCCAGTCGATCGCGGTGTCGCTGGCGGCCGCCTGGGGATGGACCGGCAGGTCGCCGCCAGCGGCCTCGGGAATGGTCTCTTCCGTTGGCTGCGGAACCGGGCCGTCAGCGGGCACGGCGGGGCCCGGGGCGCGGCCGGGCAGCTGGTCGCAGGCCGCAAGGGGCAGGGCTGCCGTCAGCATCAGTGACAGGACGAGCGGGCTGAGCAGCTTCATGGCGTATCCTCCTTACCCGGATGGGCAATAAAATCGGGGTCTGCATAGGCGACGCCCTCGATGGCGAGCAGGCGGTCCTGAATGGCGCGCACGGCCGCAGGTGTCGCCGACGGCATCCGGAACAGCAGGCGGAGCTCGCCGGAATAGGTGGCGCCGGCAAGTTCGAACTCGGCGAGTTCGGGCACCCGCTCGATAAGGTCGGCCCAGGCGGCATAGGCAGCCTGCGGATCGCGGCGGAAATTGCGGGTGATGAGGTCGGCTTCCGGGGCGCCGCGCAGGCGGACGATGTAGACGACTTCCGCCATGCCGGCCCGCGCAGGGATGCTGACCGGGCCGCCGCCGGCCTGCTGGGGCGACAGGAGGGCCACCGGGGGGCGGGTTGCGGGGGACACTTCGCTCAGCGGTGCCGGCTCCGGATCAATCACCGGGCGCGCAATCGCGGGCGGAATAACCTCGACCGAGGCTAGATCTCCGGCTGGCTCAACCAGCGGGATTGGCCCGTCTTCTGACGCTTCGGCTGAACCGGCGGGCATTTCGCTAGAACCGATCACCGCAGCCTCGACGGACGCCGCGCCCTGATTGGAGTTGCCGCCCCCGGTGATGCCGGCGGTGACCAGCGCGGCAGCGCCCGCGAGCAGGCCGGCACCAACCAGGCCGAGCGGTCCACGGAGATCAAGCGGGAGGTTCGGCCAGCCCATCCGGTTATCTGGACCCGCTATTGGCGGGCGGCACCGGAACATTCGCGAGGTTCAGCAGCCCCGATCCGCAGGGGCGCGAACACATTTCCGGATCATCCGGCAAGGGCGTCGTGCCGGGATACTGGCTACAGGGGCTCGCGCATTGAAGCGTGCTGCGGGGATCGACCGAGGACATCAGCTTACTGACAAGGTCGCCGGGCCGCGCATCCGGATCGCGGGCGCGCAGGAGGGCGAGCGCGGCGGAGACATGCGGCGCGGCCATGCTGGTGCCCTGCTCGTAGGCATAATAGCAATTCTCGACGCCTTCGCCGGTGACCGGATCAAAGCAGTCGGTCGCCCGCTTGGTGGACAGGACACCGTCCGGCTTGCCGTCGCCATTGTCATCCCGGGTCAGGTCGCCGCCCGGGGCGAGCAGCATCACCTCCGGTCCGAAATTCGAATACGGCGTGATGTGGCCGCGCGCATCTGCTGCCGCCACGGTGATGACATTCCGGCAGCCGGCGGGCGCATAGAAGCTGGTCGGCAGGCGGGCATTGCCCGCAGCGGCGACGACGAGAACGCCCTCGGCAGCCGCAGAATCGATGGCGTCCTGAAGGGATGCCGGGCAGGCCCCGAGCAGGCCGATGGACAGGTTGATGATATGGGCGGGATTCTCGTTCCACACCTCACGGCCGTCAGGATGTTCCGCCGGAATGAGCCCGGCGGCCCAGCGAATCGCGTCGTTGATATCCGACAGGCGGCCCCCGCATTTACCAAGCGCGCGCACCGGGACGATGCGGACATTCCAGGCGCCGCCGGCAACGCCCGAGCCATTGTTAGTCGCCGCCGCACCGATAGTGCCTGCCACATGCGTGCCATGGAAGCTGTCAGCAGCCCCGGGCCGCGTCGGGTCGCACATGTCGCCGGGATCGGTCGGGTCAGGATCGCGGCCATCGCCGTCATTGCCCATGCGGGGATCGGACACCATGTCCCAGCCCGGCATGATGTTGGGCGAGCCGGCAATGTCCGGATGGTCCTTCTGGATGCCGGTATCGACCACGGCAACGACGACATCGCGTGAGCCGGCTGTGCCCTGGCGTTGCCAGAAACTCTCGAAACCGGCGCCGCCCGGCGCGCGGCCATCGGCGGTACCGCGATCACGGAAGTGCCATTGCAGCGCCCAGAGGGGGTCGTTCGGCAGGAAGCTGGCGGGCTGGGGCGCTGCGGGCGTACCAGCCTGCGGAGGGCGGCTGGCGCCGGGTGTGCCGGGCTGGCTTTCGGGCGGGCGGCGGGCGAACTGGTTCTGGAAGATATAATCCCGCTCGACATATTCGAACTGGCCGGAGTCCTGCAGGTCGCGGACCATGCAGGCGGTGGCGAGCGCGAGGTCGGCGCGAATGGTCTCGATGCTCGCATTCTCCGGGCAGTCGACCTGATCGGCGCGGGCGAGGAATTCGGCAGCGGCGGCGCGGCCGCGGAACTGGGTGGGGCTGGCGCCATCGGTGCCCAGCTGGATGACCATTTGTCCCTGACGGGAGAGCTGCACCTCGCCGCCCATGCCATAGCGCGACATGGTTTCGAGCATCACTTCATTCGCATCAAGCTGGCGGCGGACGGCCTGGCGCGTCACCGGAGCGCGGCGGGCAAGTTTGAGCACTTCCTCCTGTGCTTCCGGCTCTAGCGCCCGAATTTCGGACCGCTGGATCCGGCGCTGCTGGACCATGTCGCCCGGCGCTTCAATGGCAATCTGTTCAAGGTCGCGGGCGGCGCGGGCCACTTCCTGCCGGGTTTCCTGCATGTCCCGGGGGTCAATCCGGATGCGGCGCAGGTTTTCGGGGGTCGCGATCTCGGCCTGCCGCAAGGCGGGCCTCAGCTCTTCGATTGTGCGCGGGGCGGTGCCTTCCACCACGGGTGCGCCAGCCACCGGCGCTCCGGGATCGCCTGACAGATCCTCCTCGGAGGTCTCGTCGAAATAGTCGTCCTCCCAGATGCCGCCTGCGGCTTCCTCGTCGTCGACCAGCTCCCTCGGTTTGGCGATGATGGAGCCGATCGCAAAGAGCGGGGTTTCCTCCTCATCGACGGCGAACTGGGCCATGACCGTGCCAGCGATGGCGCGGTCCAGCGGCGCGGCCCGGGCGAGATTGCGCTGGCCAGGATCGACGATGGTCTCGCCGCTGATCTGGCCGACAGAGGCGTCTGCGACTTCCCGGGCCCGGCCAAGCCGCTCCTCGATCCGGTCGCAGGCCACAAGCAAGGCGCCGCCTGCCAGCAGGGCCGCCATAGCGGCGCGGGTGGACCGCGCGGTCAACTGTCTGAACATCCCGGATATCCCCATGCGAATGCCAATGAACGCCCCAGCTCCATAGGTTAACGCTGTATTGAGATTATGACGAGGGCTGCCGCGTGTCCAATCCGGACTTTCATCGCGCCGCTGCAGTGCAGCCGCAAGGCATTGTTTGAGATCCGGGCGCAAACGCCCTTCCCTGCGAGGCCGAATAACCCCAGATAGGCAGAAGGCTGACGGAAATTTCATGATGGGCACCGGGATTGCGGACATGCAGGGCGCAACGCGCGGAGCAGGCGACGCCGCACGGATCGAGGGACGCGACTTTCACGGCGCGGACCTGACGGCGCGCGACTTTGCGGGCGTGCGCTTTCGCAATTGCGAACTGAGGGGCGCGCGGCTCGACTGGGCAAACCTTGAAGGCGCAGGGCTGGATCATGCGCGCCTGCTGGGCGCCTCTCTCGCCCATGCGCACCTGAGAAGCGCGTCGCTGAAGGGCGCGAATTTGCGCGGGGCGCGGCTGGTGTGCGCCTCGCTGATCGGCGCTGATCTTACCGGCGCGCTGCTGAAGGAAGCTGACCTGTCCGGCGCGAACCTCAGCGGGGCGACCTGCCTGTGGGGCGATGCGGCCGGGGCTGTGTTCACCGGGGCGCTGTATGATGCGGGCACGCGCCTGCCGCCCGGGTTCCGGCCCGAGATGATGGGCATGATCCGGATGGAGGCTGCCCGCGCTTGACCTGACGCGCGCCGCAGCCCATCCCTTGCGCCTTCATGAGCACGCTGAAGGCCCTTCTGGGCCCCACCAATACCGGCAAGACGCATTACGCCATCGAGCGGATGCTGGGGCATGGCACCGGCATGATCGGCCTGCCGCTGCGCCTGCTGGCGCGGGAGGTCTATGACCGGGTTGTCGCCGCGAAGGGATATCCACATGCGGCGCTGATTACCGGCGAGGAACGGATCGTGCCGCCGACGGCGCGGTATTTCATCTGCACGGTGGAATCGATGCCGGTGGATGTGCGGGCAGACTTTGTCGCCATCGACGAGATCCAGCTGGCTGAGGACGAGGACCGGGGACATGTGTTCACCGACCGTATCCTGCACCTGCGCGGCAATCACGAGACGCTGCTGCTGGGCGCCGACACGATGCGCGGTGTGCTGCGCGAGCTGAAACTCGGCGCGGAGATGGAGCCGCGGGAGCGGTTCTCGGAGCTGCGCTATACCGGCCATACCAAGATCACCAAGCTGCCGAAGCGGACGGCGATTGTCGGCTTTTCAGCCGAGGAAGTGTACGCGATTGCCGAATTGCTGCGCCGGCAGAAGGGCGGCGCGGCGGTGGTGATGGGGGCGCTGAGCCCGCGCACGCGCAATGCGCAGGTTGCGCTCTACCAGTCCGGCGAGGTGGATTACATCGTGGCGACCGATGCCATCGGCATGGGGCTGAACCTGGATGTCGGGCGGGTGGTGTTTGCCTCGCGCGCGAAGTTTGACGGGCGGCGCCACCGCGCGCTGTCGCTGGCCGAATGCGGGCAGATCGCGGGCCGGGCCGGACGCTTCCGCACGGATGGAGAGTTTGGCGAGACGGGCACCTGCCCGCACTTTGCCGAGGAAGAGTGGAAAGCGATCGAGCAGCACCGGTTCGACCCGGTGGGCGCGGTGCAGTGGCGCTCATCTGCGCTCGATTTCTCCAGTCTCAAAACCCTGATCCGCAGCCTTGAGCGGCCCTCCGGCAATCCGGTGCTGATCCATAATCCGCACGCGCTGGACGAATGGGTGCTGCGCCGGATGAGCGAGGATGGCGGCATTGGCCCCAATGTGACTGGCGAGCGCAAGGTGCGCCGGTTGTGGGACCTTGCCCGGCTGCCGGACTTCCGCAAGGCAGGGCCGGAGGGGCATGGACGGCTGGTGCTGGGCCTTGCCGATACGCTGGCCGACCCGGATGCGCGGCTCTCCGATGAGGGTCTCGAACGGCGGATGGAGGACCTCGGCCAGCCGCGCGGGGACATCGCGCAGCTGCAGCAGCGCCTCGCCGCGATCCGGACCTGGACCTACGCCGCGCACCGGCCGGACTGGCTGGAGAACCCTGCCTACTGGCAGCAGAAGACTCGGGAGATTGAAGACTCCCTGTCGGACGCGCTACACGAGGCGCTTACGGCCCGTTTCGTGGACCGGCGCACGACGGCGCTGCTCGCGGGCCTCAGGAAGGAAGACGCCCTCGTGACGAACCTGACGCCGGACGGCGATGTGACCGTGGAAGGCCATCTGGTCGGCCGTATCCGGGGCCTTGTGTTCGAGCCGGCAGTGGATGCCCGCACGCTGGAAGGCAAGGCTGTGCGCGGCGCGGCGCTGGCGGCGATCCGCCCGGTGCTGAGCCAGCGGCTGGCCGAGATTACCGGCGCGCCGGCAGACGCCTTCAAGCTGACGGGCGCAGCCGAGATCGAGTTCCGCGAGGCGCCGGTGGCGCGCCTCTTGCGCGGGGCGAGCTGGATGGCGCCGAGGCTGGAGCTGATCGGCGCGGTGGAGGTGGAGCCGTCTGAGCGTGCCCCTGCCCTGCAGCGGATGGAAGAATGGCTGAAGGGCGAGATTACGCGGGTCCTGCCGACACATGCGCGCCTCGCGGCCGGGGAAAGCGGCGACAAGCTGGAAGGCATGGCGCGGGGGCTCGCCTTCCGCATCCTGGAGACCGGCGCGGCGGTGGATCTGCGCCGGGATGACCCACCTGTGCGCCTGACACCGGACCAGCGGGAAGCCCTGAAAGCGGCGGGCATCCGCGCAGGCCGGGTGGCGGTGCATGTGCCGGACGCGCAGAAGCCAGCAGCGCAGCGCATGATTGCGATTCTGAGGGCGGTGGCGGGCGGGGCGGATTATCCGCTGGCGCCGGAGGGGGCGGGATCCTTCCCGCTGGACGGGACCTGGCCGGACGAGGCGCTGACCGCCAATGGCTATCTGCGCTTCGGGCGCCGGGCGGTGCGCGCGGACCTCGCCGAGCGGCTTGGCTGGGAGATTTCGAAACGCCGCAAGGAAGCCGGCAAGAACGCATTCGCCATTCCGATTGACCTCGCCTCGATGGTGTCATGCCCGGCGGATGACTGGCCGGCCGTGCTGAAAGGGTTCGGCCTGGCGCCGGCCGAGCGCGACAAGGAGAGTGAAGCGGTCACACTGTGGCGCTATGCAGCGCGCGCGAACCCGGAAAGCGAGGGCGGGCGCCCGCCCCGGCGCGAGCGTGCGCCGCCAGGTGACCGGCCGCCGCGTCCGCAAGGAGACCGCCCGCAGGGCAAGGGCCCGCGCCCGGAAGGCCGCAGCGGCCCCAGGGAGGGTGGTCAGCGAGGTCAACGGTCAGACCAGCGGCCCGATCAGCGGGGCGGACCGCGCCAGGCCTCGCCGCCGCGCAAGCAGGCAGACCCTGACAGCCCGTTTGCGGCGCTGGCGGCCCTGTTGCCGCCGCCGAAACCGCCCCGGGCGCCCAAGCCGAAAAAGCCGAGGCGCGAACGCCCCACTGCCGAGACAGCAGCTGAGCCTGCTGCGGAGGCAGGCTTCGTCTACAAACCGTTCGAATGACGGACGCAGGCACGCTGCGCCTCGACGTCTGGCTGTGGCGCGCGCGGTTTTTCAAGACGCGCGCACTTTCTACAGGGCATGTGCGGGGGCATGGGGTGCGCCTGTCGCATCTTGGCCAGATACGGCGCACTGACAAACCCGGCGCACTGGTTGCGGTGGGCGATGTGGTGACATTCGGGAAGGCGGGGCGTATCTATTCGGTGGAAGTTCTGGACCTTGGCGAGCGCCGGGGCCCGGCAGACGAAGCACGGACGCTCTACCGCGCCCTGGAGGCCGAACCATGATGGACCGCATCCGAAAACTGCTGACGCCGAAAACGCCTGCCGAACAGCCCATGCCGGCGGAGACGGCGATTGCCGCGCTGCTGGTCGAGGCGGCGCTGGTGGACGGGGTATATGTGAACATCGAAAGCGACATGATCGCTGAGATCCTGCTGGAAGTGTTCCATTTCGATGCCGCCAAGGCGGATGCCGTGCTCGCGGAAGCGGAAACGCTAGCGGAAGAAGCGGTGGGCAGTCACCAGTTCACCCGGCACACGAAAAAGCTGCCGCTGGCGGAGCGGGTGAAGGTGATCGAGGCGATCTACCGGGTGGTGTTTGCCGATGGCGAGCACAGCGAGCTTGAGGACGCCTATGTGCGCCATGTGGCGGGCCTTCTGCATGTCGATGATGTGCTGCGGGCGCAGGCCCGGCGGGCCGCCGAAGCGCGCAGCAGCGGGGCGGGGTGAGCGGATCTGCCATCGCCTTGTAGCCCGGCTCATTGACACTTGGGCCCGTCCCCGCCAAGTGGCGGGTCGAATTCAGCCTGCGAGACCCCTGCCCCCATGACCTATATCGTTGTCGATGCCTGCATCCGCTGCAAATACATGGATTGTGTCGAGGTCTGCCCGGTCGACTGCTTCTATGAGGGCGAGAACATGCTCGTCATCCATCCCGATGAATGCATTGATTGCGGGGTGTGCGAGCCGGAATGCCCTGTGGAGGCGATCAAGCCGGACACCGAGGACGATCCGGACGGCAAATGGCTGAAGCTGAACTCAGAATATGCCAAGGTCTGGCCCAACATTACCCGGATGCGGGAGCCGCCGGCAGACCGCGAGCAGTTTGCGCAGGAAACCGGCAAGCTGGAAAAATATTTCAGCCCGAACCCCGGTACCGGGGACTGATCCCCAGGCTCGCCGGACTTGCGAACGCATTGCAGTGGCCGCAGTTTGCGGAGTTTCCGCAACTTCCATGGCGAATCCGGCGTTAACCTTTGAAATCGTCCTGAAACGGACCTTTTTCCGGGGCGCTCTGTTCCAGACTGTTGTAATTCCTGCAAGATTGTGCTACCCCTAAGACTTGAGCAACAACTTATGAAGAGCGGGAAATCCTAACTCAGAACCTATCCGGGAACTGGGCTGGGGAAACTCGTCTCTTGCACTGTGTGTAGATAAGGGTCTTACCAAACATGGCAAAGAAGGCAGAAGCTCGGACACATTCGTTCGAGGTCGGGCAGAGTGTTGTCTATCCCGCGCACGGGGTCGGCAGGATCACCGGTATCGAAACGCAGACGGTGGCGGGCATGCAGCTGGAAGTCTATGTTGTGGCGTTCGACCAGGACAAGATGATCCTGCGCGTGCCGACGAATCGCGCCGAAGCCTCGGGCATGCGCGCGCTGGCCGGCTCGAAACTGGTGGACGATGCGCTGAAGACGCTGGGCGGCAAGGCCCGCATCAAGCGCACGATGTGGTCGCGCCGGGCGCAGGAATATGAGGCGAAGATCAATTCGGGCGACCTGATCTCGATTGCGGAAGTCGTTCGCGACCTGCACCGCGGCGATGACCAGCCGGAGCAGTCCTATTCCGAGCGTCAGCTGTATGAGAGCGCGCTGGACCGGATGGCCCGCGAGCTGGCAGCTGTCGAGAATATCGACAAGGGCAAGGCGATGGAAAAGCTCGCCAAGTCGCTGGCCAAGAAGAAGGTTGCCGCCTGATTTCAGGCTGAGCCAGAGTAAAGCCGAAACCCCGCCGGAAACGGCGGGGTTTTTGTTTGACAGGGCGCGGCCCGCCGCATATGATGAACAAATCATGAACATTTGGGAGGAATGGGCATGGCCATTCTGGGAGGCTGCCAGTGCGGAGAAGTCCGGTATGAGCTCTCGGCGCCGCCGGACAGGGTGGCGGTCTGCCATTGCCGGGACTGCCAGAAGAGTTCCGGCGCGCCGATGGTCGCCTGGGCGGTGATGCCGAAGGAGGTGTTCAGGATCACGCGCGGCGAGGCGCGGGCGGTGAACTCTTCCGGCGACAGTTTCCGTTATTTCTGCGGGGCGTGCGGGACGGGCCTCTACTATATCAACGAGACCTTCCTGCCGGGGCTGATCGATGTGCAGGCGATGACATTGGATGATCCGGGCGCCTTTTCTCCGGGCGCGCAGGTGCAGCTGGCGGAGGCCGCGCCATGGGCTGCCCGGCTGCATGAGATCCCGGCCTTCGCGCGCTATCCCGGGATGGACGCGCCGGAATCGGGCGAATCCTAATTGTAGGCCCGTCATGCGTTAACGCTCCGGGCGCATGGCAAATGCGAAATTAACCTTGTTCCAACCCTCCTCGGGCAGGCTTTGTCCGTCGCCGGATGATCCGGCGCGTGATGGCATTCAGGCCGCGCACGGGAAAACCCGGCCGGTCAGACAGATGGGACAAAGGAACAAGAGATGGCCTATTCAGACATACCGGTGGAGCCCGCCAGCCTGCTCGGCGCGCACTCCAATACCGAAGACCTCTACCGCGCAGGGCTCGCTTATGCGACCGGCACGGGCACGGATGTGAACCTCGTCGAGGCGCACAAATGGTTCAACCTTGCCGCCGTGCGCGGGCATGAGGATGCCAAGCTGCAGCGCCAGGAAATGGCGGAGATGATGAGCACCGATGAGGTCAAGATCGCCCTGCAGGCGGCGCGCGACTGGATGAAGCTCGCGCACTGAACGATGTGACAGCCGGCTGGCTGCGCCGTCACCGAACCATCTCGAGGACGGGGACGTAGCTGACGATCTCGAACTCGATATTGCTTTCGTCGAAGAAATAGAATCGCCGCCCCGGCTCATAGTCTGCATGGCTGAAGGGCAGCAGGCCGGCCTCGCGCACGCGGGCCTCGATGGCGACGATGTCGTCAACCTCGATGCCGATATGGTTGAGGGGCAGGCCCTTCTCGAATTGCTGCGGACACGGATGATCCGGTCCCGGAGAATAGAGCGCGAGATAATGGTCGCCAGAGCCGACATGGACAGTGTGGCCGCCATTCATGGCCGGGCCGCGCCAGCGAACGTGCCAGCCAAAAATCTGTTCGAACAGGCGGGCGGTGTATTCCGAATCCGGAACGGTAATGTTCACATGCTCGATACGGGGCGGGCGGGGGTTTGCGAGAGCCATGCGTGTCTCCTGAGCTGGACTGTGCCTGGCTCTTCCGATACAATCTCAAGTCCACTTGAGATCAAGCAGAAAATCACTCCCATGAAATCTTCCGACGTCCTAACAATTGGCGACCTGGCGCAGCGCACGGGCGTCGCCGTGTCTGCGCTGCGATATTATGAGGAGCGCGGGCTGATCCGCTCGTTCCGGAGCAGCGGGCGGCACAGGCGCTTCCTGCGCGCGGATATACGCCGGGTGTCGTTCGTGCGGATTGCACAGTCGCTGGGGCTGTCGATCGAGGAGATCAGCGCAGCGTTCCGCAGCCTGCCGGACGGGCGCACGCCGAATGCGGCGGACTGGCGGGCGATCAGCCTGAAGGTCCGGGCGGTGCTGGACGCAAAGATCTCAGCGCTGCAGGAGATGCGCGAGACGCTTGATGGCTGTATCGGTTGCGGCTGCCTCTCGCTGAAGCGCTGCGCGCTATACAACCCGGGCGACAAGGCCGGGCAGCAGGGAACCGGGCCGCAATTCGTCGCGCTGCCCTGACGGCCTCAGCCGACGCGGCGCTCACGCCCTTTCCAATAGGGCTCGCGCAAATCCTTGCGGAGGATCTTGCCGGAGGGGTTGCGCGGGAGGGCGTCGATGAAGTCGATACTCTTCGGGCATTTATAGCTGGCAATGCGCTCCCTCGCCCAGGCGATGATACTGTCCGGGGTCGGATCTTCACCGGGCTTCTTTACGATGATGGCCTTGACCGCTTCGCCCCATTTATCATCAGGCACACCGATGACGGCGACATCGGCCACACCCGGCGCGCCAAAGATGGCGTTCTCGACCTCGGCCGGATAGACGTTCTCACCCCCTGAGACGATCATGTCCTTCACCCGGTCGTGGATATAGAGGAAGCCGTCCTCGTCGAAATAGCCGGCATCGCCCGTGTGGAAGAAGCCGTTCCGGATGGACTCGGTGGTCGCTTCCGGGCGGTTCCAGTAGCCTTTCATGACGAAGCCGGACTTGATAACGATTTCGCCGACCTCGCCGGTTGGCACCGGATTGCCCGTGCCATCCACGACGCGGACGATTGCGCCTGGCCACGGCACACCGCAGGAGCGCAGCTTGCCCCAGCTGGGGTCATGGGCTTCCGGCGGCAGGAAGGTGCCGGCGCCGACGGTTTCCGTCAGTCCGTAGAGCTGGGTGAAGCGGGCGCCCATGATCTCCACCGCCGTGCGCAGCAGGGCCTCGGAGATGGGCGAGGCGCCGTAGAACACCTGTTTCAGGCTGGAGAAATCCACGTCCTTGATGTTCGGCTGCTGGGTCAGCATCAGGATGACGGCGGGCACCCAGAAGGCGTGGGCGATCTGGTGTTCCGGGATGAGCTTCAGGATCAGCTGGGGGTCGATGTCGCGCAGGATGACGGTGCGCGACCCCTGGGCTGCAGACAGGATGCCGACATTGACACCGGCGACATGGAAAAGCGGCATGGCGTTCATCACGCCCTCATCGACGCCGTAGCTGGACCATTCGAGCAGGCTCGCCTGGGTGAAGAAGGCCCGGTAATTGTCATTCGTCAGCTGCACGCCCTTGGGCAAGCCGGTCGTGCCGGAGGTGTAGAGCTGGATGACATCATCATCGCCAGTGGGCTTAAGGCCGGGCGGCGTCGCGGGCCAGGAATTGCGCCAGGAGGGGTAGAAGTCCCAGTCTTCGCGGTCGCCATCGAGGGTGATGATGCGGACGAGGTCCGGCAGCTCTGCCTTGATCTGGTCGATCATGGCGTAGAATTCCTTGCCGACGAACAGGACCTTTGCCTTGGCATCGGCGAGGATGAATTTCACCTCCGGGGCGGCAAGGCGGGTGTTGACGCCGTTCATGACGGCGCGCGCCTTGGCGCAGCCGAACATCATCTCGTAATACTGGTCAGTATTCTTGGCGAGATAGCCGATCCGGTCACCCGGCTTGATGCCCAGCCGCAGGAGGCCGTTGGCAACCTGGTTCGAGCGCGCTTCAAGTTCACCATAGGTGGTGGTCTTGCCCTCGAACCAGAAGGCGGTCGCCTGCGGGCGGATTTGCGCCTGCACCCGCGGAATGTCGGCGAGATAAGGCATCGCTTCGATGTCGATCATGGGGTTCCTCCGCAGTTTTCCTGTTTGCAGAGGACATTAGCGCCTTCTGGCGCCTTGTCAGCCCGCCAATCTGGATGAAGCCTGAAAGGGGGCAGGCTTGCGGCCATGCAGCATTTGCGGCACTTGGAGGCCATGACCCGTCTTGTTGACCCGCCCCTCGCCGATCTGACCGAAACCATGATGGACATGGGCCAACGCGCCCGTGCAGCGTCCCGCGCGCTCGGCCTGCTGACGCCAGACGACCGGACGCGGGGGCTGAAGGCGATTGCCGCCTCCATCCGCGCGGCTTCTGCGGAAATCCTGGCGGCTAATGCGAAGGATATGGCCGCTGCGCGGGACAAGGGTCTCGCCCCGTCGATGCTGGACAGGCTGGCACTGGACGAAAGACGTGTGGAGGCGATTGCGGCAGGCGTTGAAGCGGTCGCTGCCCTGCCCGATCCGATCGGCCGGGAACTGGCGCGCTGGAGCCGGCCGAACGGGCTGGACATTGCGCGGGTGGCGGTGCCGCTGGGCGTAATTGGTATCATCTATGAAAGCCGGCCGAATGTGACGGCGGATGCTGGCGCGCTGTGCCTGCGCTCCGGCAATGCGGCAATCCTGCGGGGAGGCTCGGAGAGCGCGCACTCCTCGGGGCGGCTTGCGGCGGCGATGCGCAGCGCATTGAAAGCAGAAGGCCTGCCGGAGGATGTAATCCAGCTTGTCGGCACGACGGACCGGACGGCCGTGGGCCTGATGCTGGGCGGGCTTGGCGGCGCGCTGGATGTTATCGTGCCGCGCGGCGGGCGAAGCCTGGTCGAGCGGGTACAGGCAGAGGCGCGGGTGCCGGTGATCGGCCATCTGGAAGGGCTCTGCCACACCTATGTGCATTCCGGCGCGGACCCGGAAAAGGCGGTGGCCATCACGGTGAACGCCAAGATGCGCCGCACGGGGATCTGCGGCGCGACCGAAACCCTGCTGATCGACGCAAGCGTGGCGGCGGACCTGTTGCCCCGGATTGCGGAAGCGCTGGAAGCGAAGGGCTGCGAACTGCGCGGCGACGCGCAGGCGCGGGCGCTGATGCCGAACATTGCTCCGGCAACGGATGAAGACTGGGCGACGGAATATCTGGAGCCGATCCTGTCGGTTGCCGTGGTCGACGGGCTGGAGGGCGCGCTGGCGCATATCGATCGCTGGTCGTCCGGACATACCGATGCGATCATCACCGAGGACAGCGCCGCAGCCGAGACATTCCTTGCGCGGGTCGACAGCGCCATCGTGCTGCACAACGCCTCGACGCAGTTTGCAGATGGCGGCGAGTTCGGGTTCGGCGCCGAGATCGGGATTGCAACGGGGCGTATCCATGCGCGCGGGCCAGTGGGCGCCGACCAGCTGACGACCTACAAATATGCCGTGCGCGGCACGGGCCAGGTCCGGCCTTGAGGCCCGTGCCCCTGCCCGGCCCGGCCCGGGGGCGTGGCAGAGGCCTGACCATCGGGCTGATGGGGGGCAGCTTCAATCCGGCCCATGCGGGACACCTGCATGTCGCGGAGACGGCACTGAAGCGGCTGCAGCTCAACGCCGTCTGGTGGATCGTTGCGCGCGGCAATCCGCTGAAGGCCGAGCACGGATCATTCGAGGCGCGGCTTGCCTCCGCGCGGAACATGGCGCAGGGGCGCCGGATGCGGGTGAGCGATATCGAAGCGCGGCTCGGGCTGACCTATACGGTTGATACGGTTGCCGCGCTCAAGCGGGCGATGCCAGGGGTACGGTTTGTCTGGATCATGGGGGCGGACAATCTGAGGAGCTTTCACCGGTGGAGGGATTGGGAGCGGCTGGCGCGGGCAGTGCCAGTGGCGATCATCGCCCGGCCGGGCAGCCGGATTTCGCGGGCCAGCCTGTTCACACGGAAGTTCGCATACGCACGGATCTGCGAGCGTGACGCAGTATCGCTGGGGCGGCGGGCAGCGCCGGCCTGGGTGTATCTGCGGGCGCGGGAGCACGCTCTATCCTCGACACAATTGAGGGCGGGAGGATGAGCCTGTCGCCCGAAGAGCTTGACCGCCATCGCCGCCACATCCTGCTCAAGGAAATCGGCGGGCCGGGCGTGCAGAAGCTGCGCGCGGCATCGGTTTCGATCATCGGCGCGGGCGCGCTGGGCGGGCCGGCTGCGCTGTACCTTGCTGCGGCAGGCGTGGGCCGGATCGAGATCTGGGATGATGACCGTGTGGAACGGTCGAACCTTCAGCGGCAGGTGCAATTCGCCGAAGCCGATACCGGCGCGGTCAAGGCTGAGACACTGGGCGCGCGGATTGCGGCACTCGATCCGTCGATTGACGTTCGCGTCATGGCGAAACGCTTTGCGGAAGACAGCCGGCCAGAAGGCACCGTGCTGGTCGACGCATCGGACAATTTCGCAACGCGGTTCGCGTTGAACCGGCTCGCGCACGCGTCTGGGCGCGCGCTGGTCTCAGCGGCGGTGAGCGGGTGGACGGGACAGGTCGGTGTCTTCGCCTCCGGTGTGATCGCGCAGGCGCCCTGCTATCAGTGCTGGGTGCCTGAGGCGCCGCCTGCGGCAGAGGCCTGCGACGAGGTTGGGGTGGTCGGCGCGGTCACGGGACTCACGGGCTCTATTCTGGCGCTTGAGACCGTCAAATGGATCACCGGCGCGGGCGATCCGCTCATCGGGCGTATCCTTGTCATCGACGGATTGCGGAGTGAGACCCGAACCGTACGGCTGCGCCGCGATTTGCAGTGCCCGGTGTGTTCGGCCTGAACAGATCATTTGACAGGAGCGGCACCCGAGGCGTTATTCACGCCTAAGTGCTGCCATCCAGAACAGCAGGGGCCACATTGCTTCGCCTATTTGCCGTCCTTCTGACGATCGGAGTGATCCTCTTTGCAGGATGGCTTACGCTCCGCCGGGATGATATCCCGTTCGGGAAGCTTGAGACGCTGTATGCGAATGTGGACAGCCGTTATCTGAGCCTCGGCGACAATCAGCAGATTCACTTCCGCGATACGGGCCCGCGCAATGCGCCGGTCATTGTGCTGGTCCATGGTTTTGCAGCGTCGCTGCATACCTGGGAGCCATGGGTGGCAGACCTGAAGCGGGATTACAGGGTTGTCAGCATTGACCTGCCCGGGCACGGCCTGTCGACCTGTCTCGATAATGAAACCATCGGGCCCGACCAGTTTGTCGATGTGATCGACCGGCTTGTTCGTACCCTGAACATTGAGCGCTTTACCCTGGCGGGCAATTCAATGGGCGGCTCTGCAGCCTGGCACTATGCCCTTACCCATCCCCAGCGGCTGGAGGCTCTGGTTCTGGTCAATGCGGCGGGTTGGCCACGAGAAGGCGATGAGCCAGACTCCCGGCCGGCGGTTTTCCGCATTCTTGAAATCGGGCTGGCGCGCCGTGTGATACGGGACCTCGACCTGACCAACATGATCCGGTCCGGACTTGAGCGCAGCTTTGCGGACCCTTCCTTCGTGACCCAGGATATGGTGGACCGCTATGCCTCCTTCTCCCGCGCGCCTTGCCACCGGGACGCCCTGCTGCAGCTGACCGGCGGGCGCAGCAACCGGCAGGTCGCTTCTGACGAGCTGCTGTCATCCATCCAAGTGCCAACCCTGGTGATGCATGGGGACCAGGACAATGTGATCCCGCACTCTGCCGGCGCGAAGTTTGCCGCTGCCATTCCGGGCGCGGAATACATTCTCTATGAGGGGGTCGGGCACCTGCCCCAGGAAGAAATCGCCGCGCGCAGCGCCGCAGACCTTCGGGCCTTTCTCAACCGCGCAAGGGCGCCGCGAGAGGATGTCTCCCTCGCGCAATAGCGAGAAGGCTCACCGGACGCGGGCGCGCCGGGGCGATGATCAGAGGATGGCTGGGATAACCCTGTCAGGCGGGCGGTGGCCGTCTGCGAAGGTCTTGATATTGATGATGACTTTTTCGCCCATCTCGGTGCGCCCTTCGATGGTGGCAGAGCCCATATGCGGCAGCAGAAGCACGTTCGGCAAGCCGAGCAGGTCCGGATTGACGGAAGGCTCGCGCTCGAACACGTCGAGGCCGGCGCCTGCGATGGTGCCGGCGCGGATCGCCCGGGCGAGCGCCGCCTCGTCAATCACCTCGCCGCGCGCCGTGTTGATGATGTAGGCCTCCGGCTTCATCAGGCCGAGGCGGCGCGCATTGAGAAGATGGAAGGTTGCCGGCGTATGCGGGCAGTTGACCGAGACGATGTCCATACGGGCGAGCATCTGGTCGAGCGAGTCCCAATAGGTCGCCTCGAGGGATTCCTCGATCCGTGGGCCGACGGGCTTGCGGTTATGATAGTGGATCTGCAGGCCGAAAGCCCTTGCGCGGCGCGCGACGGCCTGGCCGATGCGGCCCATGCCGATGATGCCAAGGCGCTTGCCGGAAAGGCGGCGGCCCATCATCCAGGTCGGCGTCCAGCCATCGAACCGGCCCTGCTCCATGATCTGCACGCCCTCATGCAGGCGGCGGGGCACAGCGAGGATCAGCGCCATGGCGACATCGGCCGTGTCATCGGTCAGCACGCCCGGCGTGTTGGTGACCGTGATGCCCCGCTGGACGGCAGAGGCCACATCGATGTTGTCTACACCCGCACCGAACTGGGCAATGAGGCGCAGCTTCTCTCCCGCGCGGGCGAGGAGGCGGCCATCAATCCGGTCCGTCACGGTCGGGACAAGGACATCTGCGGTCTGGATCGCTTCGGCGAGCTGGTCCGACGTGAAGGGCCGGTCGGATTCGTTCAGCTGCGTATCGAACAATTCCTTCATCCGCAGCTCGACCGGTGAGGGGAGCTTGCGGGTGACGACAACTTTCAGCTTGCTGGCCGGCATGGGACTCCCGTCAGGATTATTTCTTTTGTTCCGGCGGGCTTAGCAGAGCCCGCCGGAAACGCCAATCATCATCGGCTTTACGGGGGATTCATGCCCGTATGCGATCAAGGGTTTCCCCCTTGGTGATGGACAGGGTGCAAATGAAACGGGCAATTCTTTCGCTCGCGCTGCTTCTTGGCGCAGCCGCATCCGCGTTTGCTGAGCCAGCTTCCCTTACGGAGCCGGTCGTCAGCCGGTTTTCGGGCAAACCGGTGCCACGGTTCGAGACGCTGCGCTGGGCAGAGGTGAACGGCCGGACCGGGCCGAGCCTCGCCTATCCGGTCGCCTGGCGATACAACCGCAAGGGCCTGCCGGTGCTCATCCTGAAGGAGAGCGGCGAGTGGCGCCATGTGCGCGACCCTTCCGGCGATGAAGTGTGGATCCACCAGCGGATGCTGGAAGGTGGCGCCTCGGCCCTTGTGACGCGGACCGTAATCCTGGCCAACAGCCCGGCAGTAGACGCCTCCCCTGTTGCGGAGGTCGGCGAAGGGGTGCTTGTGCAGGTCGACAGCTGCCAGCTGGAGCATTGCCGCATCCGCGCGGGGAACTTCCGGGGCTTTGCGCCGCGTGATGCACTTTGGGGCGCCAGCCTGCCGGAAATCCGCACCGCCGCCACAAACGGTTGACAAGCTGCGGCGTAAAGGCTGGAAGCCGCCGGATACAACCGTTGGAGGGTGCCGAGGCATGTCCGGACCGCACGATTATCACACGCCGCAATCGTCCTACTCGAAAGAAGACCTGCTGAAATCAGGCCAGGGCGGATACTTCGGACCGGGCAACGCCCAGCTGCCGGCCCCGCCGATGCTGATGATGGACCGGATTACCGAGATCAGCCTTGACGGCGGCGCCTATGGCAAGGGGCATGTGGTCGGCGAACTCGATATCACGCCGGACCTCTGGTTCTTCCAGTGCCACTTCCCGGGCGATCCGGTGATGCCCGGCTGCCTCGGCCTTGATGCGATGTGGCAGATCGTCGGCTACTGGCTCGGCTGGTCGGGCAGCCCCGGCAAGGGCCGCGCGCTGGGCGTGGGCGAGGTGAAGTTCACCGGCGAGATCACGCCGGACAAGAAGCTCGTGCGCTACGAGATCGACATCAAGCGCGCCCGCCGCGGGAAGCTGGTTCTGGGTATCGCCGACGGCAAGGTGTTCGTGGACGGAGAGCATGTCTACACCGCCCTCGACATGAAAGTCGGCCTGAAAACGCTCACCCCGGCTGCCTGAGGCCTGGAATTCAACTTCGTTTGCAATGGCCCGGGCGCCCGCAGCGTCCGGGCCATTGCCGTCTTGACGGGGCGGTGAGCGCCGCCTAGCCCATTGCCAACATTTCGAGGACCAAGGGAGGCTTGCCATGGCCGATGACTGGAACATGCCGAAAGGCGACCTGATGAAGGGCAAGCGCGGCGTCGTGATGGGCGTAGCGAACCAGAACTCGATCGCCTGGGGTATTGCCAGCCAGCTGGCCGCACAGGGCGCCGAGATTGCGTTCACCTATCAAGGTGAGACGCTTGAGCGCCGGGTGCGCCCACTGGTCGAATCCATCGGCATGGACACGATGATCCCGGCCGATGTGACCGATGACACCTCGATGGATGCAGCCTTTGCGGCCATCAAGGCGAAGTGGGGGAAGATCGATTTCCTGGTCCACTCCATCGCCTTTGCGGGCAAGGACGAGCTGATGGGGTCGATGGTCGCCAACACCTCGCGCGAAGGCTTCCGCAGGGCGATGGATATCTCCGTCTACAGCTTTATCGACTGCGCACGCCGAGCCTCAGAGATCATGCCCGATGGCGGATCGATCATCTGCATGACATATCTAGGCGCCGAGCGGACCGTGCCTTCGTACAACGTCATGGGCGTTGCCAAGGCGGCGCTGGAAGCTGCGACGCGCTATGCCGCGCGCGACCTCGGCCCTCAGGGCATCCGCGTGAACGCTATTTCGGCCGGCGCGATGCGGACGCTGTCGCTTGCCGGCATTCGCGGCGGCAAGAGCCTGATGGGCACAGGCCGGCAATGGTCGCTCCTGAAGGAAGACACCAGCATGGAAGGCGTCGCGGGCTGCGCGCTATACCTGCTCTCCCCGCTCGGCCGCTCGATTGCCGGCGAAGTGATCCATGTCGATGCCGGCTTCCATGCCGTGGGCGTGCCGGACGCGGGCGAGGAAGAATAGTCCTCAGTCCTCGTACATCTTGACTTCAGCTGACCCAACGCCGACTTCTGGTGGCCTGCTGAGGTGAGTATGCGCCCTAACCTGTCCGAGACCCGCTAGAGGGCCTGCCGTTCCCGCACGGAAATTGTCCGTGCCAGGCAGGCCGGCATGAGCGACACTGCTGGCGCCTTCGCGCGCCGGTAACGTTCCTGCGCGCCCATGCGGCGCTTCTCCGGACCACTACACATGGACATTTCCCGCGCTGAACAGCGCATTCTTCACCTGCTCGCCCAGGGCGGCTGGATCGAACTTATCCGCGACGACCAGAAGAAACCTTCCGGCGTTCACTGCTATTCCCGTGAAGGCTGGCGCCTCGACGGGCTCGACCTCGCCCTCTTCCGCAAGCTGAAACGGCGAAGGACCATCGCCTCGACTGGCGGCAAGCCATACCGGATCACGCGGCGGGGCCTGCAACTCGTCCGCTCGCAACCGGACAATTGCTGACCTCGCCCCCCTTGCCTCCCCGCCGGAATTGCTGGACGACTTGCGCGTTCATCCGGCGGGGAGGCGTCTTGCATGCACTTTATTTTCAAGGGCTTCGCAGCGCCGGTTGCCGGAATAGCCCTGATCGCATCGGGCTGTTCGACGCCGCCTGCGGATACACCTCCTGCTCATGCGCAGGCGGAAGGAGCGGCCAGCGATCTTGCGCTCTGCCCCGGCGCAGAGAGATTCGATGTCGCAAAGATCAGGGCAGAGAATGCCCTGAATGGGCCGGAGCGGGCGGAGCGGATCGCCGCGCTTGCGTCCGCCACGCCGATGCCGCCGGACTCAGAAGGGGCCGAAGCGCTGATCCGCGTGCGCGTGCCGCCAACGACGATGTGGCAGCTGGATACGCGGGTGACCCTCTGGAAGGATGAGGGCGGCGTCTGGCAGATCGCCACCAATAACCTGCGGCTGGATTTGCCACCGCCGCCGCCCCGGCCTGTCCTGCTGCCGGGCGAGCATGACGGCTACGTTCCGCCGCCGGAGCCGCCGCCTTACCTTTCATCCGCCCTGTCGGCGGACAAGGCGGAAAGGCTGGACGCATTCCTGTCTGATCCCTGCTTTCAGACGGGACCGGATCAGTTGAGCTATAGCCTGCCCGTGCACGGCACCGGCGATGACGATACGCCGGGTTGGCTATGCCCGCCCGATTCTGCGGCTTATCTCGCTGAGGTCTCCATCGCTGGCGAGCCGGTGCGCCATCTGTTGCACAGCTGCCCGGTTGAACTTTCTGTCTCGCGCTTCCTTCGGTTTGCGGCGTATCTTGAGACCGCTCCGGTGGAGAAGGCGGAGTGACGGCGCGGATCTTTATCTGGGTCGGGCACCCTCGCGAGGCCTCTCTCAGCCATGGGATGGCCGATGCTTTTCAGCACGGCGCCGAGGCCGAAGGCGCGGAAATCCGGCGGATGCACCTGTCGGAGATGGTGTTCGATCCGGACCTTCAGGACGGGTATCATTCGCGCAAAGAGTTGGAGCCCTGCCTCGAAGCCTGGCGGGAGAGTATTCTGTGGGCAAACCATCTGTGCTGGGCCTATCCGCAATGGTGGGGCGGCATGCCTGCTAAGATGAAGGGCGTGATCGACCGGGCCTACCTTCCGGGATTCGCGATGCGCTACCATGAGAATGATCCGTGGTGGGACAAATTGCTAGCCGGGCGATCTGCCGATGTGCTGATGACAGCTGACGGACCGGCCTGGTTCGACCAGTTGATGTATGGGCGGCCCGCGAAGTTGCAGATGGAAAACCTTGTGCTGAAGTTTGCCGGGATCAAGCCTGTGCGCACCCTGCAGGTGGGTACGGTGAAATCCGCGAGGCCGGAAAAGATTGCCGCCTGGCTGAAACAGGCCGAGGCACGCGGGCGGAGTGCTGCGCGGCGCCTTGGCTGACTTTGGACTTACAACACGAAAGCGACCTTGCTGGCGATATAATGTAAGCGCTCACTTTTTTCGTTCTGTGCAACAGCCCAATAGTTGCATAAAAACAACATTCTGAGAGAGATGCCGACAATCCGTAGATTAAGACTTCAAGCAGGTCAATCTGACACTACGTGAGCGAGCGTACACTTGTTTGCATAAGGAGTTCACATGAAACCTGTACGTCTGATGACCGCAGCGGCGCTTGGCCTGATCCTTTCGCTCGGGGCGTGCGCGAGCCGATCTTCAACGCCCGCAGCGCCGACTGTCGCCGACATGATGGAACAGTCTGCCATTCCGTTGGCGGATGAAGTTTCCGCCCGCCGGGCGCTAGCGGAACAGTGGCGCGAGGGCGACCAGATGATCGCGGCGGGTGAGCGACAGGAGCGCGATGCTGTCCGCGACATCCGCCGCGCACAGAACGACATCCGCGATGCAGAGCGCCAAGTGAAGCGCCATCAGGACCGACTGACGCGGGCACAGCGCACCTTGAGCGAGGCGCAACAGGCCGAGCAGGCGGGGCGCGACTCTGCCGCGCAGGGACGTCGCTTGAAGGCCGCCGCAGAGGCCGATTTCCGGGCAAGCTATCCCGGCGCCAGCCTGAACTGATCAGCGCTCAATGGTGATGGCCGGGCCGGTGAAGCGGATTGCCGTGAAGCTGCCCCGGCCGTCCCTGGGTTGGGTTGCGTAGGCTGCGAGCCGCGCGGAGAGGCCGGGCCCGAGCCGCACGCCGGACGGCCATGGATCGCCCGTGGGCGAGACAATCTCATAGCGGACAAACTGCCAGCCTTCGAGGCCCGACGGGGCGCCGAGACCGTTTGGCGCGGCGATCCGCAGCGGCGCCTCCTGCGGCAGTGTGCCAGCAAGGCCCATGAAAAGCTGTGTGACCCAGACGCTGTCGCGTGTACGCACGACGCCGAAAGCGGCATGGGTGGCGCGCGGATCGAGGATGTTGGCCCGGTGGCCGGGGCTATCCATCAGGTTCTGATGCAGCCGCCGCAGCGCGAAATCCGGGCTGAGGCGTCCGCCAGGCCGGGAAAGCGAGGCGACATTTTCGGCCGTGAAGCTGGCGAGCGCTGTCCGGTCAAAGGCCGCGATACGGTCCTGCGGGCTGCGCCCATCCCGTCCATCATGGCCAAAGAAGGTGTTTGCCGCCATGTCCAGGCTATGGAACCGGGCCGCGCCGGAGAGGTTTGTCCGCAGACTGATGGGCGGCAGGCCTGCCCGCCGCCGCTCGTCATTCACTAGGCCGAGGAACTGCGCCTCCAGGGATGCATCGAAAGCGAGGCCTTCCGGCGGTGCGATGAGACAGGGCCCGGCCGCTTCCACATAGGCGGCGACGCCTGCAGGGCGGGAGGCAAGGCGCATATCGCAGGCGAAGGCCGGCGCGGTCAGGCCCGCCAGCGCAATCAGGAGAAGGGCAGCGCGAAACATGCCCCTGAGGCTATCATGGGTTGGGCTTCAAATCACGCCTGCCGTCTGCAACCGGGCAAGGACGGGGGCGAGCATCCGCTCGATCGCTTCGGGGGACGGTTTCACATCGCCATAGGCCGGCAGGCCTTCATCCGCGATCACAAGGTCTGCATCGAACTTTGCCGGATAGGTCCAGCGATAGTGGGCCGAACGGACGGTCGACATGTATTGCAGCAATACTGAATGCACGGTGCGCCCGCGCTCCAGCACATCGCGGCGGATGCGGCGCGCGAGGCGGAGATCGTCGGGCGTGTCGACATAGACCGAAAGGTCGATAAAGCTGCGGATCTTGGGCATCGAGAGAGCATGGATGCCCTCCAGGATCAGGACCGGGGCAGATTCGATGCGGCGGGTGTTTTTCGAGCGGTCATGGCGCTCATAATCATAGATCGGCTGCTCGACCGCTTCGCCAGCCTTGAGGGCTTTGAGATCAGAGACGAGGTGGTCAACTTCCTTCGATTTGGGATCGTCATAATTGATGCCGGCGACCAGCGCCGCGCGCTCCTCTTCGGTTGATGGCGCGCCGTAATAGCTCATCGGATGGTAGTAGGCGTCTTCACCGAACATCACGGCCCGGTCCGGCCCCAGATGGGCGAGGAGGGCTTCGGCGACGGTCGATTTGCCTGAACCGGAGCCGCCGGACATCGCGATGAGAAACGACTTCTTGCGGGACATGGGCGCGGTCTCCTCTTGGTTCGGGTCTTCCATGAAAAAGGGCCGCCCCGCAAGGAGCGGCCCCTGATCTGTTGGGCAGATCGGCGGGAGATTACTCCTCCGCGCCGGCCTCTGCGCCTTCGATTTCCTTGCCGGTCTCCTGGTCGACGACTTTCATGGAGAGGCGGACCTTGCCGCGCTCATCGAAGCCCATGAGCTTCACCCACACAGTGTCGCCTTCCTTGACCATCTCCTTGGGGTGGCCGACGCGCTTGTTGGCCATCTGGGAGACATGGACGAGGCCGTCCTTGGGACCGAAGAAGTTCACGAAGATGCCGAAATCCTTCATCGAGACAACTTTGCCCTGATAGATTTCGCCGACTTCGGGTTCGGCCACGATGCCCTTGATCATGCGGATTGCGGCGTCGATGGATTTGCGGTCGAGCGCAGATATCTGCACCGTGCCGTCATCCTCGATGTTCACCTTGGCGCCCGTCTCGTCGACGATGCCGCGGATGACTTTGCCGCCGGAGCCGATCACATCGCGGATCTTGTCGGTCGGGACCTTCATGATTTCCATCTGCGGGGCATTTTCGGAGAGCTTGCCGCGCGAGGCGCCGAGGGCTTTCGACATTTCGCCGAGGATGTGGAGACGGCCGCCTTTGGCCTGCTCCAGGGCCTTGCCCATGATGTCCTTGGTGATGCCGGCAACCTTGATGTCCATCTGGAGCGAGGTGATACCATGCTCCGTACCGGCCACCTTGAAGTCCATGTCGCCGAGGTGATCCTCATCGCCGAGAATGTCGGAGAGGACCGCAAAGTCCTTGCCCTCGAGGATGAGGCCCATGGCGATACCCGAGACGGGGCGTGCCAGCGGAACGCCCGCATCCATCATTGCGAGCGAGCAGCCGCAGACGGTTGCCATCGAGGAAGACCCGTTCGACTCGGTGATCTCGGAGACCAGACGGATCGTGTACGGAAATTCCTCATGCTTGGGCAGGACAGCCTGCAGCGCGCGCCAGGCGAGCTTGCCATGGCCGATCTCGCGGCGGCCAGCACCGCCCATGCGGCCCGTCTCCCCGACCGAATAGGGCGGGAAGTTGTAGTGCAGCATGAACTTTTCTTTGCGCGTGCCGTCGAGGCCGTCGACATATTGTTCGTCGTCGGAGGTTCCGAGCGTCGCAACGCAGATGGCCTGCGTTTCGCCGCGGGTGAACAGCGCGGAGCCGTGGGTGCGCGGCAGGAAGCCGGCCTCGGCCACGATCGGACGGATCTGGTCGAGCTTGCGCCCGTCGATCCGCTCGCCGGTGCGGATGATGTCGCCGCGCACGACGGAGGCTTCGGCCTCCTTGAACACGGCCTTGAACACTTCCGCGCTCATCACGCCGGGCGCATCTTCGGTGCCCACGAGGGCGGCTTTCGCCTTGTCCTTCGCGGCGCCGACAGCGGCCTGGCGCTCACCCTTGGCGGTGATCTTGTAAGCCTTGGAAAGGTCTGCGCCGACTGCGTCGAGGATCGCCTTCAGGTCCGCAGACCGGTCGGCAGGCTCATAGTCGAAGGCGTCCTTAGCGGCTTTCTCGGCGAGGGCGATGATCGCGTCGATCACCGGCTGCATCGCCTCATGACCGGCCACGACCGCGCCGAGCATCACGTCTTCCGACAGTTCCTTGGCTTGCGATTCCACCATCATCACGGCATCGGCCGTGCCGGCGAGGACGAGGTCAAGCTCGGACTCTTCGAGTTCGGCGACAGTCGGGTTGATGATGTAGGCGCCGTCCTTGTAGCCGACGCGGGCGGCGCCGATCGGGCCCATGAAGGGCGCGCCGGAGAGGACGAGCGCGGCAGAGGCGCCGATCATGCCAACGACATCGGGATCGTTCTCGAGGTCATAGGAGAGCGTGGTGACGACGACCTGGACTTCATGCTTGAAGCCTTCAACGAAGAGCGGGCGGATCGGACGGTCGATCAGGCGCGAGGTCAGCGTCTCTTTTTCGGTGGGGCGGCCTTCGCGCTTGAAATATCCGCCGGGAATGCGGCCGGAGGCGAAGTATTTTTCCTGGTAATTCACGGTGAGGGGGAAGAAGTCCTGCCCCGGTTTTGCTTCCTTCGCGAACACGGCGGTCGCGAGGACAATGGTGTCGCCATACTGCACCATCACGGCGCCATCGGCCTGACGTGCCACCTGGCCCGTCTCGATCGTCAGCGTGCGGCCGGCCCATTCCAGCGACACGGATTGCTTATTGAACATGTCTGTCTTTCTTTCACATACGAAAAGCCCGCCGTGGCCCTATGCCCGGCGGGCTGTTTTGCCGGAACCTAGCGGCGGATGCCGAGTTCCGTGATGAGCTTCGCATAGCGCGCCTCATCCTTGCCCTTGACGTAATCAAGGAGTTTCCGGCGCGTGGCGACCATGGTGAGGAGGCCGCGGCGGGAATGGTTGTCTTTCTTGTTGGTCTTGAAGTGGTCGGTCAGGTTGTTGATCCGCTCGGTGAGGATCGCGACCTGCACTTCCGGAGACCCGGTATCGCCTTCTTTGGTGGCGAACTTCTTGATGAGTTCCTGCTTCTTTTCCGCAGTAATCGACATCGGAAATACCTTCTGGTTGAAGCGCCTTCAGGGCGCCGGTTTCACTAATCGCCTGAATTGGCGGGGTTTTTGGGAACAGCCTTCTTCCAGATGGCCACAGCCGGGATGTCGTCCAGCAGGGTCAAGCGGCAGGCCTCTGCCCCAAAAGCGGGCTTATGACCCAAAAGGGGGGGATTGGGAAGGGGGTGGGGTGTCGCCGGGTTGCCATGAAGAACCCAACCGTGACTCCTTGGCGACAGGCCAAGCGGCTTGGGCTACGATTCTCAGCAGGATTCACCTATGCGAGAAGCTGATGCCCACACCCCTCCCCTCCGAGATTGCCCATGCCATCCAGCTGGCGATTGCACCGGTGTTTACGCTGGCGGGGATCGGGGCGCTGCTCAATGTGATGGCGAACCGGCTCGTGCGGGTGGTGGACCGGTGGCGGGCGCTGGAGGGCGGGCTGGCGGCCGACAATGAGGCCGAGCGCGCGGCCCACCTGGCTGAACTGGCAATCCTCGACCGGCGGATGGCGCAGATCCACCGCGCGATTGCGCTCTCGACGCTGGCCGCGCTGCTGATCTGTATCGTCATCATCCTGTTGTTTGCCGGCCAGCTTGCGCCGATCCCGGTCACCGAAGCGGTGGCTGTCCTGTTCGTGATCACGATGGCGCTGCTCTCGGTCAGCCTCGTCTCATTCTATATCGAGGTGCGGATTTCGAGCCGGTCGCTGCGCGTGACGCGCGCGGTGCTGGCCGACATGAAAGCGAAGCGCTGAACGCTCAGCCTGCGAACACCCGCACCGGCTCGAACTGCCCCGCGCGAATTTCGCCGAGGGCAATTGCCTTATCACCCGACAGCGCAAGCGCGAGACGGTCATCCTCATCCTTGCGGACGCTGCGCCAGCGCTCGACGATATGCGGCAGCAGCACGACCGAGCGGCCCTGACGCAGGTTTGACGCATCATGCGGGCTGACCTCGACCTGCGGCATCCCGCCGAGGACGGATTGCAGCGGCAGGAGCTTCGCCATAAGGGCCGGCTTGTCGTCCTTCAGGGCTTCGAGGTCAGCGATGGCCACCGCGCCCGGCGCATCGAACGCGCCGACACGGGTGCGGCGGAGCTGGACGATATGGCCCTCGGTGCCGAGATCAGCGGCCAGGTCGCGCGCGATGGCGCGGACGTAAAAGCCCTTGCCGGAGGCCACATGGATCACGGTGTGGTCTGCATCCGGCATGCCGATGACGGCGGCGGAATGGACCTCGACCTCGCGGGCCTCGAGTTCGAACGCCTCCCCTTCCCGCGCAAGGTCATAGGCGCGCTCGCCGCCGACCTTGATGGCGGAGAATTTCGGCGGGATCTGGCGGATGAGGCCGGTATAGGCTGTCAGCGCAGCTTCGACCGCCTCGCGCGCAGGGCGCACATCGGAGGTGGCGATGATCTCGCCTTCGGCATCCTGGCTGGAGGTGGAGGCGCCCCAGCGGATGGTGAGGACATATTCCTTGCGGGCATCCATCGCCCACTGGACGGTCTTGGTGGCCTGGCCGAGGGCGATGGGCAGGATGCCATCGGCGAGCGGGTCGAGCGTGCCGCCATGGCCGACCTTTTCGGCATTATACAGCCGTTTGATGATGGCGACCGCCTGGGTGGAGGTCATCTCCACCGGCTTGAACAGGTTGATCCAGCCCGTGATGGGCTCGCCTTTGCGCTTTCTCTGACGGGACAAGGGAGGCTCCGATAGCCAGCGGCGCGGGTCGAACGCGTCTCCGGTCTGGTTTGATGGGTTGGCGGGGCATAGTCGGGGCAGGCAGGCTGCGTCAATCACCCCTGCTGCAGGCGGCGCTGCGCCCTGCGCACAATTCGATTGTGTCATCGGTGCCGGCGCACCTATCTAGGAAGCAGGATACAAGGCCCCTGCCCCCATGAACGATCCGGAGAACCCCCTGCTGCTCGACAACCAGCTCTGCTTTGCGCTGTATTCGGCGTCATTGCAGATGACGAAGCTCTACAAGCCGCTGCTGGACGAGATTGGCCTGACCTATCCGCAATACCTGACGATGCTGGTCCTGTGGGAAGAGGATGGGGTCAGCGTAGGGCGGCTGGGCGAGCGCTTGTTTCTCGATTCCGGAACCCTGACGCCGCTGCTGAAGCGGCTTGAAAAGGCCGGGCTTATCACCCGCGCGCGCAATGCCGAGGATGAGCGCCAGGTGATCGTACGCCTGACCCCGGCCGGACAGGCGCTGAAAACGGCTGCGCAGGACATTCCGCTCAGGATTGCAGCGTCGGGCGATATGAGCGCCTCGGAATTCCTGAGCCTGCGAAAGAAACTGAAGGAATTGCGGGCCAGCCTGATGGGCTGAGGCCCTGTCGCCGGGAAAGCAACAAAAACGGAACTTACATTGCACACAATCTTATTGCTTCCTATATACATGTTGTTCAGACAGGAGAGAACACATGACGACTCTTTATACGGCCCGCGCCACATCCTCCGGCGGGCGCACCGGCACGGCCCGCAGCGATGATGGCCGGCTCGAAGTCACACTCGAAACACCCAAGGAAATGGGCGGCGCGGGCGGCCCTGGCAGCAATCCGGAGCAATTGTTCGCTGCCGGGTATGCGGCCTGCTTTCACTCAGCGCTGAAATATGTTGCTGGCCAGAAGAAGATCGCCCTGCCGGCAAACTCGTCCGTAGGCGCGGAAATCGGCCTTGGCCCTAATCCGAAGGGCAAGGGGTTTGCGATCACGGCGGCGCTGACAATCTCGCTGCCGGGCATGGGCCGGGCAGAAGCCGAGACGCTGATCGCCGAGACGCACGAAGTGTGCCCCTATTCAAACGCAACGCGGGGCAATGTGGACGTGCAGCTTCAGCTCGCGTGATTGTCCGCAGGAGGCGCGGCCTTGCCTCAATAGCTGAGGCGGGGCCGACCTTCGAACACTTCATCTTCCTGCGCCTGCGGCGGCGGGGGACTTACCGCGTGCAACCCCTTCGGCGTGCGCAGGTTGACGATGTCGAGATTGAGATCGAAGTCGCCGACAATCTGGGCGTCGCCGGTGTCGAGCTTGTGCCGGATGATGTCGCGGATCTTCACGAGGACTTCCCGGCTGTTGTCGACCAGGGGGATCTGGCGCCCATCAGACGTGCCGATCTGAAGCCGGAAATAGGGCTCTCGCCGCTTCAGCATCGTGGCGATCATTACGGCCCGCACGCCGAGGATCACCCCGAGAAGGAGGAGCCCGCCGCCAACCGCGAGCCCGATCACGCCGTCAGCCTGTTGCGGGCGAAGCGCCCACCAGCCGAGGCCGACAAGGCCGAAAAACAGGGCGCTGACGCTCAGCGTGGCATAGACGCTCTGGACCTTGCGATTGCGCGGCGTATCCCAGGGCGCGAACTCGTGACGCTCCACTGACATGGTCGCGACCTGTTTCACCGCGATCGTATCATCGCCGAGCTGCAAAGACGCAGCGGAAATCTC
Organism: Hyphomonas sp.; assembly: GCF_046313735.1. GTDB lineage: Bacteria > Pseudomonadota > Alphaproteobacteria > Caulobacterales > Hyphomonadaceae > Hyphomonas. The sequence goes on along the minus strand of NZ_JBKBXW010000009.1, from coordinate 43,407 downwards.
GCCCTGCCGCGCGCCTTCCATATCGAGTGTCTGACGGTCCATTCTGAGCCCCATTCATCCTGGATCAGGGCTCGCAGAGCCGCAACCCTGAGTCAAATATCAAACCATCAAGGCAGAAAGACGGCGGGCGGGTGGATTAGTCCCCGCCGGCAACATCCCGGCGCACGCGCGGATCTGCCAGCAGGCGGTCGATTGCCGTTGCCTCGTCATAGGAAGCATCGGCGATGAAATGCAGCTCTGGGGTGAACTTCATGTCGATTTCGCGCCCAAGCCGGCCACGCAGGAAGCCGGCGGCGCGTGTGAGCGCCGCCGCAAGGCGGGCCCTGCCCTCCTCCGTCTCGTCACCGAGCGGTGTCACGAAGATATTGGCGTGTTTCAGGTCCGGCGAGCAGCGGACCTCGCCGACCGTTATGATGACGCCGGTGAGATCCGGGTCACGGAACGCTTCCCGCGAGAGAATATCCGCCAGCGCATGACGGATGATCTCGCCCGCGCGCAGTTGGCGCTGGGACGGCATGGCGGGAGAGGCAGGTCGGCGAGCCATAGACAGGCCGCCCCTTATGCCAGCGTCCGGGCGATTTCCTCGACCTGGAAGCACTCGATCTTGTCACCGACCCGGATGTCTTCATAGCGCTCGAACGCCATGCCGCATTCCATACCGGCATTGACTTCGTTCACTTCATCCTTGAACCGCTTGAGCGTTTTCAGCTTGCCTTCGTGGATCACGACGTTGTCTCGCAGGAGACGCACGCCGCATCCACGAAGGACCTTTCCTTCGGAAATGCGGCAGCCGGCAACCTTGCCGACCTTGGTGATGTTGAAGACTTCGAGGATGTCTGCATAGCCAAGGAAGGTCTCGCGCTTCTCCGGCGCCAGCATCCCCGACAGGGTCGCTTTCACATCGTCGATCAGGTCGTAGATGACCGAATAGTACCGGATCTCCACGCCTTCACGCTCAGCAAGATCGCGCGCCTGCTTGTTGGCGCGGACGTTGAACGCGAAGATCGGCGCGTTCGAGGAACGGGCGAGCAGAACATCGGATTCCGAAATCCCGCCGACGGCCCCGTGGATCACCTTGGCGCGCACTTCCTCGGTCGAAACCTTGTCCAGCGACATGCTGATGGCCTCGACGGAGCCCTGCACATCGCCCTTCAGGACGACGGGCAGTTCACGTGTTTCGATGGCCCCATCCTTCAGACGGTTCATCAGCTGGTCGAGCGAGGCGCGAGCGGCGACGGACGCATTGCCGGCAACCTGGCGCTTGTGACGATCACGGTATTCGGTGATCTCGCGGGCGCGGGCCTCATTTTCGACAACGACAAACGCCTCGCCCGGGTCAGGTGCACCATCCAGGCCGAGCACTTCGACCGGAAGCGACGGCCCGGCATCGGGCAGCTGCTGGCCGCGTTCATCGACCAGAGCACGCACCTTGCCCCATGACGCGCCGGCCACGACAATGTCGCCGCGCTTCAGCGTGCCGCGCTTGATCAGCACGGTCGCCACCGGCCCGCGACCCTTGTCGAGTTTCGATTCGATCACGACGCCGTCGGCCTGACGGTCCGGATTCGCCTTGAGTTCAAGAACTTCCGCCTGGAGCGTGATCGCGTCCGTCAGCTCATCAAGCCCAAAGCCGGTCTTGGCCGAGACCTGGACCGCCTGGGTCACGCCGCCCATCGATTCGACCTGGATGTCATGCTGCAGGAGGTCTGTCAGCACCTTGTCCGGATTGGCATCATGCAGGTCGCACTTGTTGACCGCCACGATGATCGGAACCCCGGCCGCCTTGGCGTGATTGATGGACTCGATCGTCTGCGGCATCACTGAATCGTCGGCCGCAACCACGAGGATCGCGATATCAGTCGCATTCGCGCCGCGGGCCCGCATGGCGGTGAAGGCGGCGTGGCCTGGCGTGTCGAGGAAAGTGATCCGCTCGCCCGACTTCAGCTGAACCTGGTAGGCGCCGATATGCTGGGTAATGCCGCCAGCCTCGCCGGATGCGACATCGGTCTTGCGAAGCGCGTCGAGCAGTGAGGTCTTGCCGTGATCGACATGGCCCATGATCGTGACGATCGGCGGCCGCGGCTGGAGGTCGCTCACATCATCTGCAGCACCCTCGAGTCCGATCTCGACATCCGATTCGGAGACGCGGCGAACCGTGTGGCCAAATTCGTTGGCAATCAGCTCGGCCATGTCGGCGTCGATGATGTCGTTCCCGCGCAGCATCTCGCCCTGCTTGAACATGAATTTCACGACGTCGGCGACGCGCTCATTCATCCGGCCGGCAAGGTCCTGAAGGGTAATCGTCTCGGGAAGGATCACTTCAATCGCGACCTTCTCACGCTGCTCGGATCCACCGATCCGGCGCTCGCGTTCACGCTCTCGCGCCCGGCGGACAGAGGCCAGCGACCGCTGGCGGTCGGCATCATCCCCAAGCGCCGAAGCGATCGTCAGCTTGCCCCGGCGGCGCTCACCCGCATCCCCGCGGGACTTTGCAGCCGCCTCGCGGGCGCGCTCGGCACGGTCGTCGCGGGCAGGCTTGCTGCCGCGCTTGTTGCGGGATGCGTCGTCGGTTTCTTCGATGACCGGGGCAGCCGGCGTTGCGGCGGCGGGGCGAGCCGTCTTGGGCGCGCGATCTGTGCGTTCGCGAGCCGCCGCCTCTGTTGCCTTGCGGGCCTCTTCTTCGGCGCGGCGGCGGGCTTCCGCTTCCTCGCGCTCGCGCACGACCTGGACCTTGCGCTCCTGCTCGGACCGGAGACGATCCTGCGCTTCGCGTTCGCGCTCATTATCCTTGGCGCGGGCGGCTTCTTCGGCCTTGCGCTGTTCGAGGACTTTCTGGCGGGCTTTTAACTCGTCAACCGTGATGCCGAGCTTGGACGCCAGCGCCACGAGCTTGGCCTCCATCGAGTCTGCCGCTGCCGGCTGCGCGCCCGGCGCAGCAGGGCCTTTTCCGGCCTCAGCGGTCACAGGCCGGCGCTTCTTGGTCTCGACGACCACAGACTTGGAGCGACCATGGCTGAAGCTCTGCTTGACCGTCCCCGCTGTCTTGCGTGGTACGGTCAGCGGCTTGCGCCCGCCGGTATTGTTGCCCTGATCGTTATTATCGCTCATTCGTCCTACATATCATAAACTAAGCCGCAACGCCTGTGCGTTCCGGCGACTTCCGCTAGGCGCCCTGATCCGGGAACCACTCCAGTTCGGGTGCCGGACGGAAACCGGTCAGGCGGCGGTACGCGCTTGACCAGTTATCCGCAAGTGCCCCCCTGCGGAGGAGCCCGTGTACCACATGGTCACGGCCGAAAGCCATGCCCAATTCCGTAGCGCTGAGTGCGCCAGCCACTGGCACGCCCGTATATAAGGCTTCCGCAAGGAAATACACCTTCCGGCGCCCATCTTCAGCCCCATCCGATGCTTCAAGCAGGGCAGCAGGCCGCGCATCCCTTATGGCATCGCGGACCTGATCGAAGCCCGCAACCGCCTGGCCGGCTTTCCGGGCGAGGCCCAGAAGCTCGATGCAGCGCCGCGCGAGAAGCTGTTCGACGAAATCTGCCAGCCCATCCGGAGCGCGGACATTTGTCTTGAACGCCCTGGCAAAAACGCCTTTGCGCGCGCCGGTTTCCAGAACCTGCCGATCCGCCTTGATCCAGACGCCCCTTCCCGGCAGCCGCGCCTGAATATCCGGTGTGACCTCGCCTTCCGGCGACAGCACAAAACGGATCATCGCGGACCGGGGGAGCCGCTCGCGCGTGACGGCGCATTGGCGATCCGGCGCGGGAGACTTACCCTCCCGCACCGGGCCGTCATCTACAATGTCTGAGGTCAGGCCGGGATCACTCTCGGGATGCGGTTTCATCGTCACCGCCCTCCGCTACCAGGTCTGCCAGATCGATTCCGAGCTCCTCGGCGAGGGCGTCTTCGTCCTCTTCTTCGTCAACCGAGTTACCAAGCTCGCCGAGGGCGAGCAGCGCGCGCTCTTCCTCGGTAAGTTCAGCCGGTTCGGCGTCGGCCTGCTGCGCGAGCAGGGCATCAATGGCTTCCGGCTCAATCCAGCCTGCGGCCACGCGGGCCTTCATGACGAACATCTGCGCGTCATCCTTGCGCATTTCGCCCTTCTTCAGGATGCCCTCGACCCAGACCGGCTTTCCGTCCGGACCGGGTTCGCGGGAGCCGGTGATGTCGTCCGGCACGAGACCAGCGACGTCTTCCACGGTTTTCACGCCTTGCAGGCCGAGCTTGACGGCAAAGCCCGGTGTCACGCCCTCGAGCTCCATGACCTCATCCTCGACGCCGAGTTCGCGGCGCTTGGCATCGTTCTCGGCGGCCATCTGCTCGAGGAAGTCCCGGGCGCGCTGTTGCAGCTCCTCGGCGACGTCCTGATCGAAGCCTTCGATCGTAATGAAGTCATCCGGGGCAACATAGGCGATCTCCTCGACCGTCTCGAAGCCTTCGGAAGCGAGGAGCTGGGCGAGGGTTTCGTCAGCATCAAGAGCTTTCATGAACAGCTCGGTCCGCTCCTGGAATTCCTTCTGGAAGCGCTCGGAGTCGGCTGTCTCGGTGATCAGGTCGATCTGCCAGCCGGTGAGCTGCGAGGCGAGGCGGACGTTCTGGCCGCGCCGGCCAATGGCCAGCGGGAACTGATCATCGGCGACCACGACCTCAACCCGGCGCTCGTCTTCATCAAGCACCACTTTGGAAACTTCCGCCGGCTGAAGCGCGTTCACGATGAAGGTTGCGGCGTCATAGCTCCACGGGATGATGTCGATCTTCTCGCCCGAAAGCTCTCCGACCACGGCCTGGACGCGCGCACCGCGCATACCGACGCAGGCGCCGACCGGATCAATCGATGAGTCATTCGAGATCACACCGATCTTGGCGCGGCTGCCCGGATCACGGGCGCAGGCCTTGATCTGGATCACACCCTCGTAAACTTCCGGCACTTCCTGGGCGAACAGCTTGCGCATGAAGTCGGGCGCAGCGCGCGACAGGAAGATTTGCGGGCCTTTCAGCTCGCGGCTGACCTTGTAGAGATAAGCGCGGACACGGTCGTTCGGCTGGAAGTTCTCGCGCGGGATACCGTCATTCCGGCGGATGATGCCCTCGGCGCGGCCGAGATCGACGATCACATGGCCGTATTCGACGCGCTTGACGATGCCGGAGACGATCTCGCCGACACGGTCCTTGTATTCATTATACTGACGTTCGCGCTCCGCATCGCGCACTTTCTGCGTGATGACCTGCTTGGCGGTCTGTGCGGCAACACGGCCGAAATCGAAGGGCGGAAGCTCTTCCTTCAGCTCACTGCCGATCTCGAGCGAAGCGTCGATCTTTTTCGCTTCGGCGAGGCGGAGCTGTTTCGCTTCGTCTTCGAACGCTTCCTCCTCGACGACCGTCTGCACGCGCCACAGCGTCTGCTCGCCGGTCACGGGGTCGATCTTCGCCCGGATGTCATGTTCCTGCCCGTACTTGGCCTTGGCGGCTTTCTCGATCGCCTCCTGCATCGCCTCGATGACGATGCGCTGGTCGATCGACTTCTCTTCCGCGACCGCCTTGGCGATCTGGAGGATTTCAAGCCGGTTGGCCGAAACGCCGATGGCGCTCATTGGACATCTCCTGTCTCTGGGTCTTCTTCGTCTTCCGTCTCGTCGATTTCAAAACCGGCGAGGAATTCTTCGTCTTCGGGCTGCGGAGGCAGGTTTCCGGCTGCGCGGGCCGCCTCGATCAATTCATCGGTCAGCACAAGGCTCGCCCGGCTCATCTCGTGCACGCCGGCCACAAGCTCGGTATCGTCTTCAAGCTCAAGGTGCACGCCGTCCGCATCTTCGGAAACGATGATGCCGGTAAAGCGGCGGCGGCCATCAATCGGGCGCGCAAGCTCGACCTTTGCCGAATGACCGATCCAGCGGCCGAAATCACCGGGGCGCGTCAGCGGGCGGTCAATGCCGGGCGTCGACACTTCCAGGACATAAGCGTCCTGGATCGGATCGGCGGCCTCAAGAACAGGTGAAAGGGCCCTGCTGAGGCGTGCGCAATCCTCAACATCAGTCGGTGCTCCCCCAGCCCGCTCCGCCATCACCTGCAGGTGCGGCCGGCGCCCACCGGAGACGCGCAGGCGCACGATCTCCATCTCCAGCCCGCTGGCAACAGGCTGGATGAGATCAAGCAGGCGGCGCTCCTGTTCGGTCAGGGCGATCATCGGGGGCTGGAGACTCCTGGGCTAAAGAAAAGCGGCGGACCCGTTTCCGGACCCGCCGCCGATATATTTCGACTTGGGCGCCAGATAATCGCTTTCTCAGGCCTTGTCGAGAGGCCAGAGGCGACGCGGCGCAGTCAGCCTGGAAACCTCAGAGGATCTTCAGATCGACAGCGGAGGTTTTGCCGCGGCGCTCATCCTTGAAGAGTTCGTAGGAGATCGCCTGGTTCTCGGCGAGGGTCCGAAGGCCCGACCGCTCGACCGCAGAGATGTGAACGAACACGTCCGCACCGCCCTCATCCGGCTTGATGAAGCCGAAACCCTTCTGGTCGTTGAACCATTTCACTTTTCCGGTTGCCATAATGGCCTTCCTTTACCGTTCCTGTGGCCGGGCTGGGTGCGGGATTGCCCCATTTGCCGTGCCGATCGAAAGCGGAGGAGAAAAGTCATGGCCGTCGGTCTGACGGGGTCTTGATATTCAGACCGACCGGTTTCGATGCGCGAGTTTGCACACAACCGGGCCCAGAGGTCAAGGAAATCCCACAGGTTCAGGCCGAAACGCACTCGATCCAGACAGGCTGGCAATCGCCCAGCTGCTTCGATTCATAGCGGGTTGTCACATGGTCTTCGGGGGCTGCCTGCCAGTCCCGGGCGACTGTTGCCGTCCATTCGAACCCGCCGGCGGAAAGGAAAGCAAGGAGCGCTTCATCGGCATAGCTGCGCACATCAGTTGCGAACCGGACCCGCGCACCTGGCTGCATCCGGCTGCGCAGCAGCCGCAGGAAATCCGGCTGCACAAGGCGGCGCTTTTGCTGGCGGCGCTTCGGCCAGGGGTCCGGAAACAGGATGAAGACGCGGGCGAGGCTCGCCTCGGGCAGCCGCGTCAGGAGTAACCGCGCATCATCGGGCCACAGCCGGACATTCGTGAGACCCGCATCCTCGATGCCCGCGACAGCCTTGGCGACGCCCTCGATGAAGGGTTCACAGCCGATCAACCCGGCCTGCGGATGGCGCGCGGCCTGGGCGATCAGGTGCTCAGCCCCGCCAAAGCCGATCTCCAGCCAGATGTCCTGCGTGCCGGGAAAAAGGACTTCGGGGTCGATTGGCGCGTCCCCTGCGGGGACCTCCCAGAGGTGCAGGCGCTCTGCAAGCAGCGTTTTCTGCCGCTGCGACAACGGACGGCCGCCCTTGCGGCCAAAGCTGCGCACCAACGGTCTGTCCGCAGCATCAGGCATCATGATCGCGCGTATCCGTGGCACTTGCCGCTGCCTTCACGGTATCAAGCAGGGATCTGCGAAGGGCCGCATCGCCGATCTTCTGGAAGGCCGCGATAAGTTCGAGGTCCTCGCTCGACAGGGAGAGGGAGAGGAAACCTTCCTCGTCTTCACCTTCGGCAACGCCCGCATTTGCCGCCTGTACCGACTCGCCGAGTCCTTCGAAGAAATAGCCGACCGGAACGTCCAGCACCGAGGCGATCTCATACAAACGGCCAGCGGAAACGCGGTTCACGCCTTTCTCGTACTTCTGGACCTGCTGAAAAGTCAGATCGAGGATCTCGCCGAGTTTTTCCTGGGTGAGCTTCATTTCGCGGCGGCGCCAGCGGATGCGCTGCCCGACGGCGCGGTCTACCCCGCTCGGCGATTTGCTCTCCGACATGATCTGCCCGGCCTGTTCACACGTTGCGTGTCAACGGCTTAACGCCTCCACGTCAGGAAGGCGAGTCCGGCAAACAGGCAGAGCGTGAGCCAGAAGAGCGCTCCGCCGACCCGGGACTGGTAGAGCGTGACGTCTGCGGCCACTGGCAGGCGGGCCCTGCCATAGCTGGTGGCCCAGCCATCTGGCGCTGTCTCGGCGGGGGCGGTGCGCATGATTTCCCGCCCAAACCCATCAACGATCCCGGATGTTCCCCGGTTTGCGGCACGCACCAGCGGCAGGCCCGTCTCGATCGACCGGTAGCGGTTCTGTGCATAATGCTGCGCAGGACCCATTCCCCGCCCGAACCATGCATCGTTGGAGATGAGCACCATCCACTGCGCCCGGTCCGCCATGTTGGCGACGCGCGGGATGTCCGGAAACAGGCCCTCATAGCAGATCAGGGCGACGAATGGCGCGAGCGGACCGGCCTCTATCGCGGTTGCGCCTGCGCCAGGCCGGAAACCGTCCGCCGCAAGCCGCTGGATCGCAGGCGGCAGGAACCCGCTGAGCTGTTGTCCGAAAGGAATGAAGTTGACCGCCGCGAGCTCGCCGAATGGCACCAGCCTGTGCTTGTCATAAAGCGCGAGAGGACCCGTCTGGTTGGCTGTCTCGTCCAGAACGGCGAGGCTGTTGTAGAAGACGCGGCTGTCGGCCTGGCCAAGCTCATACCGCGTTGTGCCGGTAATCAGGGTCCGTTGGCCGATATAGGCAACGATGGCATCCAGCGCGTTTGCATCCTGAAGGAGGTAAGCTGGCACGGCGCTCTCGGGCCAGACGACAATATCGCCGGGCCGGCTGTCGGGATAGGTGAGCATCCGGAGATATTCGTAGAGCACCGGGTCGGGCCCGATCCGGTCCCACTGGTCCTGAGGAACGCCGGCGTCCATGACAACGATGGCCTTGTCTGTCAGCGGTGAGGGCGCCTGCGTGCGCTCGGCGCCCCAGGCCCAGCCAAGCGCGAGGACGACAACGGAAATGAGGGCCGGCGCAAGACGCAGCGGCACACCCCGGGCGTCACGTGTGTCCACGAGGGCGGCCGGAGACGCCATCACGAACACGGTGACCAGCGTCAACCAGTAGACTCCGCCAAGCGAGGCAGCCTGAGATATGGCGCCGCCGGGAATCCAGGTTGTGCCCGGCAGGTTCCATGGAAAGCCTCCGAACAGGTGGCCCCGGGTATATTCTGCGAGCGCAAAGAAGAGCGCGAAGACAAAGATCCGCGACGGCGAAGCAGACCAGAACGCCCCCGCCATGGCTGTCAGAAGACCCCAGATCAGCGCCATTCCCGCCGGCAGAAGCACGAGCGGCATCCAGATGAACCAGATGGTGCGGGCGGGATCGACCAGGAATGGCATCGCCGTCCAGTGCAACCCCACCAGAAAGAAACCGGTCCCGAAGGCCCAGCCTCTCAGGAAGACCGCCCTGCCCCAGCGCGGCAATGCCCGGGCCCCGTCAATCATCCAGATCAGCCCGGTGAACGAGATGGCCAGCACAGCGCTGAAATGGAAAGGCGCGAACGCCACGGCGGCCAGCGCGCCGAGCAGGAAAGCGACACCGGCGGCGGCAACCCCCTGAAGGCGCGCAAAGCCCTCATGCAGGGGACCCAGCGCAGTAAAGCCATGACTGCGCACGACAACGTTCATGACTGGCTACTCCTCGGCAGCCGCCTGAGGCGCCAGCTCCGGCAGCCGCAACCGGAGCCGCCGGATGCGCCGTGTATCCGCATCCATGATCTCGATCTCTGCTCCGCCAGGGTGTTTCAGCACTTCTCCGCGCAGCGGTACCTTGCCAGCGAGGGCGAAGGCAACCCCGCCCAACGTGTCGATGTCTGCGTCATTCTCTTCAAGGGAGAGGTCCATGCCGGTCTCTTCGCGGAAATCGTCGATTTCCGTTCGCGCGTCCGCTTCCCACACCCGCGCAGAGCGGCGCACGAACATCGCTTCCTCTTCGTCATGCTCGTCTTCGATGTCGCCCACAATGACCTCGACAAGGTCTTCAAGCGTGACCAGGCCATCCGTGCCGCCATACTCGTCAACGACGAGAGCGAGGTGAATCCGGGTGGCCTGCATCTTCACGAGCAGGTCCGTCAGCTTCATCGATGGCGGAACATACAGCACCTCGCGCCGCAGCCGTTCGAGCGGCCGGCGGGCAGGCGGACCATCCTTGGCGAGTTCGCCGATAAGGTCCTTGATGTGGACGAAGCCAATCGGGTCATCGAGATTTTCCCGAAACACGGGCAATCGGGAGTGAGTGACCTCTGCAAAGAAGGCAATCAGCTCATCAATGCTGGTGCTGGCTTCGACAGCCTTCACCTCGGCGCGCGGGACCATGACGTCATAGACCCGCAACTCTTCAAACTCGGCGAGCCTGAGCCGCATTTCCTGCGGCGCGGCCGCTGCAGCCGCGTCTTCAGCAGAAACGGGTGCGTCCTCTACAGCCTTTTTCCGGAAGCCGAAGAGGGTGCGTAATCGGCCTGAGGGCGCCGCGTCGGAAGGGTCTGAATCGCTCATTGCCGGTCAGATTTGATATGGATCAGGAATACCGAGCGAAGCAAGCGCCTTTGTCTCGAGTGCCTCCATGACGGCGGCGTCTGCTTCGGTTTCATGATCGTATCCCAGCAGGTGGAGGTATCCGTGCAGGATCAGGTGGATGAGATGGCTTCCAAGCGGCTTGCCCTGCCGCGCTGCATCGCCTGACGCAACACCGAAGGCGACGGCGATGTCGCCGAGGAAAGGCCGGTCCATCGGCAGGGACGGGAATGACAGCACGTCGGTCGGCTTGTCCTTTCCGCGAAACTCGCGGTTCAGGTCATGCAAGGCGGCATCATCCGTCAGAAGGATCGCGAGCCGGCCGCCGCCATCTTCGACCAGCGCGAGGCCCAATTCGAGCGCTTCCCGGCAAAGTGCCTCGACATCGCCGGCCGCTGACCAGCGTTCGTCCTCGATGAGCAGATCAAACGAGACCATGGGTTGCAGATCAGCTCTCACCGGCGGCGGCATAGGCGTCGATGATACGGCTGACGAGGCCGTGGCGCACCACATCAGCAGCCGTCAGGCGGTGCACGCTGATGCCTTCGACCTCACCGAGAATCCGCAGCGCCTGGCGCAGGCCGGACGTCTGGCTCGCCGGCAGGTCAACCTGGTCAGGGTCGCCGGTGATGACCATGCGGCTGTCGCGGCCGAGCCGGGTCAGCACCATCTTCATCTGGGCGGCGGTCGTGTTCTGGGCTTCATCGACGATGACGAAGGCGTTCTTGAGCGTGCGGCCGCGCATGAACGCAATCGGCGCAACCTCAATCTCTCCGCGCGCCATGCGCCGCTCCATCTGTTCCTGCCCCATCAGCTCGCGCAGGCTGTCCCAGATCGGCAGCATGTAGGGATCGACCTTCTCCTCCAGCGTGCCGGGCAGGAAGCCGAGCTTTTCACCCGCCTCGACCGCCGGGCGCGTCACGATCAGGCGCTGGCGAAGGCCGGCATTGAGCTCTGCCACACCGGTCGCGACCGCAAGATAAGTCTTGCCGGTGCCCGCCGGGCCGACGCCGAAGACCATCGCATTGTCCGGATTGGCGAGCATTTCGAGATAGCGGGCCTGTCCGCGCGTCATCGCGGCGACGGATTTCTTCAGGCCGCGCAGGCTGGAAAAGGATTGGGAGGGGGATTGCGCCGCCTCAAGCGCCCCGTCGAGTTCCATTTCCGAAGCCTCCGAGCCGCCGCGCAGGCGGCGTTCAAATTCGGCGAGCGCCGCCTCGGCGACGGAAACACCTTCATCGGTTCCCTGTAGCAGGATCCCGCCGCCCTGGCTCTCCGCGCTGAGGCCATAGTCCTTCAGCCGGGTTTCGAGCAGGGTCAGATGACGGTGATGCGGGCCGCACAGATCCTGCAGGCGCGCAGAATTGCGCACTTCATACAGGCGCCGTACGGGGGGCGTTTCCGTCTCTGTGGTAGACCGGCGCTTTCCGCTCACAGAGCGGCCTCGCGGAGCGATACGAGTTCACCGGTGAGCGAATTGAGGCTGGCAGCCCGGATCTTCACGTCCACGATCTGGCCTGTGAGATGGTCCGGCCCGTCAAAATGGACAGCCTGCAGATAGGGCGAACGGCCATGAGCCTGGCCGGGATTGCGGCCCTTGCCGGTCACGAGCACCGGCAGCGTCCGGCCGATCTGGGCCGCATTGAACGCGGATTGTTGTTCCCGCAGCAGCGCCTGAAGCGCCTGAAGGCGTTGATCCTTCACCGCTTCCGGCACATGGCCGTGCATCTCTGCCGCCGGAGTGCCCGGGCGCGAGGAGTATTTGAAGGAATAGGCAATCGCGAAACCGGTATCGCGGACCAGCTGCATCGTCGCCTCGAAGTCGGCATCCGTCTCACCGGGGAAGCCGACGATGAAGTCCGAGGCGACCGCAATATCGGGCCGGGCCTTGCGCACGCGGGCGATGATGTCGCGGTAGGCATCCGCCGTATGGCCGCGGTTCATGGCTTTCAGGATACGGTCGGAGCCTGACTGGACGGGCAGGTGCAGGAACGGCATCAGCGCGGGCGTGTCGCCATGGGCGGCGATCAGATCATCGTCCATGTCGCGCGGATGGCTGGTCGTGTAGCGGATGCGTTCTATCCCGCCGACTTTGGAGATGTGGCGGCAGAGCTGGCCAAGGGACCATACCCCCTGCCCCTCAATCGCCGGGGCCGCGCCATGGAAGGCGTTCACATTCTGGCCGAGCAGGGTGATCTCGCGGACCCCTTGGACGGCGAGGCTGCGCACTTCGGCAACAATATCGTCCACCCGGCGGGAGATTTCGGCGCCGCGCGTGTAAGGGACGACGCAGAAGGTGCAGAACTTGTCGCACCCTTCCTGAACCGAGACGAAAGCCGTGGGGCCATCTGCCTCGCGGGTTTTCGGCAGGGCGTCGAACTTCTCGATCGTGTCAAACTCGGTTTCCAGCCGGTCACCGATGGCGCGGCTGGCGCGGGCGATCATTTCGGGTAGCTTGTGATAGGCCTGCGGGCCGAGCACGAGATCGACAGCCGGCTGGCGGCGGATCAGCTCCTCGCCTTCGGCCTGGGCAACACAGCCGGCGACCGCAATGGTCATGCGGCCGCCAGACGCCTCTTTCAGGCGTTTCAGCTGGCCAAGCTCGGAATAGACCTTTTCGGTCGCCTTTTCCCGGATATGGCAGGTGTTGACGACGACAAGGTCTGCCGCGTCGGGGCTTTCCACAGGGGCATAGCCCAGTGGCTTCAGAACATCGCGGATGCGTTCTGAATCATACACATTCATCTGGCAGCCATAGGTCCTGATAAACAGACCCTTGGGGGGCTTTGCGCTGAGGGTGACGGTCATCCGGCGGCTTATGCCTCAAAAGCGGGCAAGCCGGAAGAACCTTCCTCCATCCCCTTGCCCCGACAGCAATCGCAGGCTTCACAGGCAGGAGAAGCGGGCTAGTGTGCCCCGAATTGGTCAAGATTGGCGCCGGGGAGGCCTCACACTCATGCTCGCAGATTTCTACGAAGCGTTTGCTGGCGCTGTTGAAAACATATCGAACTTCATCTGGGGCGGCGAATGGAACGGGGAAGAAGTCCTGCCCTTCGGTCCGATGGCGGTCATCCTGCTTGGCACCGGCCTGTTTTTCATGATCCGCCTGGGCGGCCGGCCGCTGCGCCGGTTTGTTCCTGCGATTGTGGAAGTCTGGCGCGGCCGCAAGGGAAATGGCGACGCGGCCGCCATCACGCCCTTCCAGGCCCTCGCAACAGCACTTTCGGGGCAGGTCGGCACAGGGAACATCGTGGGGGTGGCCACCGCGCTCACCCTTGGCGGGCCGGGCGCGATCTTCTGGATGTGGATCACGGCGATCTTCGGCATGGCACTCGCCTTCGCCGAAAGCTCTCTCGCCATCAAATATCGCGAGATCGACGAGAATGGCCGCATCAATGGCGGGCCGATGTATTACATCAAGAAAGGGCTCGGGAGGAACTGGACCTGGCTCGCTGCGATCTTCTGCATCGGCACGATCTTCTCCGCCACAGCCACCGGCGGGATGATCCAGGCCAATGCGATGACGGCAAATATCCAGTCTGTCGCCGAGGGCGCGGGCTTCTCAATCCCGATCTGGGTGCTCGGCCTGATCCTCGCAGGTCTCGTCTTTGCGGTGATCATAGGCGGGATCAAGTCCATCGGGCGCGTCGCCGGAAACCTCGTGCCGGCCATGGCGATCGTCTATGTGCTCGCCTGTACGGTTATCCTGCTCTTGAACATTCCCCATATTCCGGGCGCGTTCGGCATGATCTTCGCCTCTGCTTTCGGGCTTGAAAGCGCAGTCGGCGGGCTTGCAGGCTATGGCGTCCTCTGGGCGATCCGGGCGGGCGTGGCACGCGGCCTGTTCTCTAACGAAGCCGGCCAGGGATCTGCGCCCATCGCCCACGCGGCATCGCAGATGAAAAACCCCGCCAAGCAGGGCGAGATCGCCATGATCGGCGTGTTTATCGACACGATGGTGCTCTGCACGATGACTGCGCTGGTGATCCTGACCGCCGAGGGAACATTCGCCACCGCTCCGGCCCTGCTTGAGAAGCCGGCCTTTGTCGCTGCCGGGCTTGCGGAGACCACGACACATCTCTGGATGGCTGAGGGCACCGATGCCGCAACCCTGACCAACCGGGCCTTCACAGATGCCGTGCCTGGTCCAGTCGGCGGATGGGTGGTCACGCTCTGCCTGACCCTGTTCGCCTTCACCACGATCATCGGCTGGTCATACTATGCCGAGCAGGCGACGACCTTCCTCGCCGGCGAATGGGCCACCAAGCCGTTCCGCTATGTCTGGGTCATCATCATCTTTATCGGCAGCCTTCAGGAGGTCGACTTCATCTGGCGCTTCGGCGACATCGCCAATGCCTCGATGGCGTTCCCGAACCTGATCGCCATCCTGCTCCTGTCGGGTGTCGTCTATGCCATTCACAAGAAGAATGGCGATCCAGATACCGCCGATGGCGAGAGCATCATGGAAGACCTGCGCGTGACGAAGCCCGCCGAATAGGCGGGCTTCGCTCCGGCGGTTCAGCAAGCAGCAGGATCAGATCGTCAGGACAATCTTGCCGAAATGCTGCTGGCTGGCCTGATGGGCAAAGGCGGCCGCGATCTGGTCCAGCGGGAAGCGGCTGTCGATGATGGGCCGAAGGCTGGGCGAGGCGTTGAGCGCATCGACCATGTCTTCCTGGTGGCGGCGTGAGCCGACCGTGATGCCGGACACTGTGATGTTGCGCGAGAACAGCGCAGCGGTCGGCACTTCGCCGGAAATGCCGGTCAGCACGCCAATGAGCGAGATGTGCCCGCCCGGCCGGCAGGCATTGATCGACTGCGCCATCGTGCCCGGCCCGCCGATCTCGACCACTTCATCGACGCCGCGGCCACCGGTCAGTTCAAAGGCCTTTTTGCCCCAGTCCGGCGTTTCCTTGTAGTTGATCACGTGATCGGCACCGAGGCTCTTCAGTTTCTCCAGCTTGGCGTCAGATGATGAGGTCGCGATGACGCGCGCGCCGGCCATCTTTGCGAACTGCAGCGCAAAGATTGAGACCCCTCCGGTGCCCTGTACGAGCACCCAGTCACCGGGCTTGGTCTTTGTTTCGACGAACATGCCGCGCCAAGCCGTCAGCGCCGCGCAAGGGAGCGTCGCAGCTTCCTCAAACGTCCATCCCTCCGGCATCCGGGTGAAGGCGGTTTCCGGGCCGGCATAAAGCTCGCAGCCGAAGCCATCGGCGCCGTCGCCCGGGACGCTCTGGAAACCGGCGGCCTCAATCTGGCCGGACTGCCAGTTCGGGAAGAAGAGCGAGATGACCTTGTCTCCCGCCTTCCATTTCGTGACGCCCTCACCGACCGCGACCACCTCACCGGCGCCATCCGACATCGGGATACGCCTGTCGGGTGTCGGGATACCCCCGAGGACAACAATGAAATCGTGATAATTGAGCGAGCTGGCGCGCACGCGGACGAGAACTTCGCCAGCCTTCGGCTTAGGGTCGTCGCGGGTTTCGATGACGAGTTTGTCGAGCCCGCCAGGCTTCTTTACGGCTGCAACTTTCATGGTCTTGATCCTCCCAATCTGGCAGGACGGGAGCTATGGCGCCCCTAGGTAAGTCAAGGGGCCGGAGCGAGCCTCGCCTCGCGTAAAGCCTTGCGGCGGACCTTGCCGGCGTCGTCGCGCACAGCCTCGGCGACATATTCGAAGCTCTTGGGAACCTTGTAGCGCACCAGCCGGCCGGAAAGATGGGCCAGCATGTCTGCGTCGCTGGCCGGACCCTCCGGACGGTCGATGATGGCATGCAGGCGCGCGCCCATGTCCTCATCCGGCAAGCCGATGACGGCCGACGAGCGCACACCGGGATAAGCATCAATCGCGGCCTCGACTTCGGCCGGGTAGATATTGGCGCCGCCGACGATGATCATGTCCGATAGCCGGTCAGTCAGGTAGAGATACCCCTCGGCGTCCATCCAGCCCATGTCGCCAAGGCTTTCCCAGCCGCCTTCGATGGCCTTGGCCTCCGCGCCGATATAACGATAAGTGGTGCCCTGACCTGTATGCGGACGCATGAAGACTTCACCCACTTCTCCGGGTGGAAGCGTTTCTCCATCCTCGCCAACGATCTTCATCTCACACGTTTCCACCGGGCGGCCGACCGAGCCGCGATGGGCGAGCCACTCCGTTCCCCGGATGATGGTCGACCCCTGCCCCTCAGTGCCGCCATACAGCTCCCAGATCACTTCGGCCCCTAGCCAGCCGATGAAACACTCCTTCAGCCAGGCCGGGCATGGGGCGGCGAGATGCCAAAGCGCGCGCAGGCTGGAGAGGTCATACCGGCTGCGCGTCTCTTCCGGCAGCGCCCAGATGCGGCGCATCATGGTCGGCACCGTATAGACCACATCCACCTTGTGCGCTTCGATCAGGCGGAGCGTTTCCTCGGCGTCGAACCGCGTCGTGACAACAACCGTGCACCCACGGAACAGCGCCTGCATCGCCCAGAGGAACGGGCCGTTATGGTAGAGCGGGCCAGGGATCAGCATTGTGCCACCCGTGACAATTTCGAGCATCGGCAGGTCGGGATCGACGGCCGCAGGCGTCTTGGAAACGATCAGCTTCGGCCGCCCGGTCGAGCCGCCGGAGGTCATCGCCTTGAAGCTCTCGGCTGTCATTTCCGGCAGCGGCGCATCAGAGAGCGACACGTCGGGCACAAACTGTTCCGGAATGCAGGCAGACTGCGGATACTCACCTGGTTGCACGCCGACGACGAGGCTTGGCGCGCCAATCTCGACAATCTGGTCGCGCTCGATCTTGGGCAGGCGCGCGGAAATGGGCTGCGGTGTTGCGCCAGCCTTCCAGACTGCGAAACAAGCCTCGAAGAACTCGGTCCCGTTCGGCAGCGCGATCGTCACGAAGTCTCCGGGCTTTACGCCAAGCGCCTGGTAGGCACGCGCGAGGCGATTCGTGCGCTGCTCAAACTCTATCCAGCTTACCCCTTGCCCCTCATGCGCAAGGGCGACCCGGTCCGGCAGGATTGCCGCCCAATGCGCGATGATCCGCGAGAGTGAGATGACTGCCATTTCCGCCCCGTCTGGTTTTGTATTGTTTTGTAATTGTCAGATGTTTGCGCGCTTCAGGAGGCGTTGGAAACCCGCCCAGAATTCCGCGCGCCGGTCGTCTGTTTCCATCAGGATTTCATGCATCGCGCCTTCGACCGTGATGTGCTCGCAATCCTTCAGGCGCGCGGCGATGGCGGCGTGGGAGGCGTTGTCGACGAGCTTTTCCTCGCTGGCTGATGCGACAAAGACCGGGATATTCACCCGCGCGAGGGCCTTAGGTTTTGTGAAGGTCTCAAGGATGTTCAGCGAGGCATCAAGCCAGCCCCAGGTCACCGGGCCCAGTTCCAGCGTTGGGTGCGCATCCGTGAGTGCACGCTGGATTTCCCAGCGGCGCTTGTCATGCGTGACGATATTGGTCTCGAACCGCTCCGGCGGCCCGGGCTGAATGGCGTAATCGCCCGATCGGCCTGTCACGCGCATCGCCCAGACCAGGTAGCGCATCCCGAAGAATTTCGATTTGAGGCCCCACATCGGCGCGCAGAAAGCGGCCGCCTCGACCTTTACAAACCCTTGCGCGATGGCGGCCAGCGCGATGGCGCCGCCCATCGAATGCGCGAGCGAGACGTAGGGTCTCGGTAGCCGTTCATCCAAAGTCTCCAGCCCGCTGGCAAGGGCGGTCATGAAGGTCTCGAACCGGTCGATATGTCCCTTGCGGCCATCTGGCAGCAGACGGTCGGACAAGCCCTGCCCCGGCCAGTCGAGGATAAGAACCGCAAAGCCCATCTGCTGCAGCTCACGGCCAACCTCGAAATACTTTTCTATGAACTCGGTGCGCCCCGGGCACACGATGACCGTTCCCCGCGGCGAAGATGCCGACAGAGCCGGCGCAGCACACGCCCGCAGCCGGCGGTTTCCCCCGCCTTCAAACCAGATGATCTCGGCGCCCTTCGGTGCTGGATTCCCGGGTACGTCGATGAAACGGTCAAGCTCGGGCGTCTGGGTCATGGGGCAGCTTGTTCCGGCAAAAAAAGACTGGGCCGCCCAGAGGTCTCCCCCGGGGCGGCCCGATCCGTCAAGCACCTGGGCGCGTGATCAGCCCGCGAGCTTCTTCATCAGCGACTGCAGCTGCATGGCAACCGACATGTCGCCGGCCACTTTCAGCTTGCCCTGCATGAACGCCATGGTGGGATCCATTGCGCCAGAAGCGATTTTCACGAAATCATCCCAGCTGACCGAGATCGTCGCGTCGGCCGGATCATCGGAATTGTCGACCTTGCCGGCGGCACCATCGATCAGCAGCTTGCCGACGCTTCCGAAATCAAACTTTACCTTCTTCTTGAAATCGCTGCCGCCAGCGAGTGCTTCCGACGCGCGGGCGGTGAGTTGGGCGAGATCCATCAGGCTTCCTCCTTGGATTGAGACCTGCTGTGGGTAAAGCAAACCGGGGCCGCGCGGGCAAGAAGAATCCCTTGACGTGCGCGGCGGCACGTCAATCAGGTGGGCCTATGAGCTGGCAAAAAGCAATTGAGGAACTTCGCCGCCGGGAACGGCTTGCAGAGGAAATGGGCGGCGAGGAGCCTGTCTCCCGCCAGCGTGGGCGCGGCAAGCTGACCGTCCGGGAGCGTGTCGCCTTCCTGGCCGACCCCGGCAGTTTCCATGAGATCGGCAAAATCGCCGGCAAGGCGACGTATGGGCTGGATGAGGACCTCGCGAGCTTCATGCCCTCCAACTCCGTCATGGGCCGGGCCACGCTGGAGGGCCGCCCCACTGTGATCCTGGCGGATGACTTCACGGTGCGCGGCGGGGCGGCCGACGCCTCGATCTGGCAGAAGATGGTGCAGGCCATCAAGATGGCCGCCGAATACCGGATGCCGCTGGTGCAGATGATTGACGGCACCGGCGGGGGCGGATCCGTCAAGATGCTGGAGAAGGATCCGCGCACCTATATCCCAGAGACGCCAGGCTGGAACGAGATCACCCACGGCCTGACGCAGGTGCCGTTTGTCTCGCTGGCGCTCGGCCCATGCGCCGGCATGGGCGCAGGCCGGGTGGCCGCGAGCCATTTCAGCATCATGGTGAAGGAACTCTCCCAGGTCTTCGTGGCAGGGCCACCGGTCGCGATCGCACTCGGTGAAGATGTCACCAAGGAAGAACTCGGTGGCTGGAAGATCCAGGCGATGAATGGCACCGTCGATAACGTCGTCGACACAGAGGCGGATGCCTTCGCAGCAGCGCGGCGCTTTCTGAGCTACATGCCCTTGTCGGTGCACCAACTGGCTGAGCGCACGCCGCCTGCCGACGACCCGCGCCGGCGTGATGACAGCCTCTTGTCAATCGTCCCGAAGGACGGGCGCACGCCGTACAAGCCGCGCCGGATCATCGAAGCGAGCGTTGACAAGGGCAGCTTCTTCGAGATCGGGCAATACTGGGGACGGGGCATCGTTGCCGGGCTTGCGCGGATTGATGGCTATCCGGTCGGCATCCTCGCAGGCGACCCGTTCTTCCTGGACGGCGCATGGACAGCGGATGTGTGCGACAAGGTTACCCGGCATATGGACCTCTGCTCTACCTTCCACCTGCCTGTCGTTCATTTCGTGGACTGTCCGGGCTTTGCAGTCGGAGTGAAGGCGGAAACTGCCGGGGTCACCCGCGCCGGTGTGCGGGCGATGACAGCGGTCTATCAGGCCGATGTGCCCGTTTGTTCCGTCGTCATCCGCAAAGCTTACGGCCTTGCCGGATCGGCGATGATGAACCAGAGCCGGACGAAGTGGCGGTACTGCTGGCCGAGCGGCGACTGGGGGTCCCTGCCGATGGCCGGCGGCATCGAGGCGGCGTTCCGCAAGGAGCTTTCCGAAGCTGAAGACCCTGAAGCGCTGAAAGCCCAGCTCTACCGGAAGTTCGAGGCGATCCGATCCCCGTTCCGGACGGCAGAAAGTTTCCTTGCGGAGGAAATCATCGACCCGCGGGACACAAGGCCCCTGCTCGTGGATTTCATCCACCATGCGCAGCGTTGCCTGGAAACGGGGGAGCGGCGCATCGGCTTCCGCCCATAGCAACCCGGCCCGCGCCAATTCGCCCGGCTTAGAGCATCCTCTTGCCATTTTCATGCGGATGATGCCTCCTTACGCCCAGTCCTTGGGGAGGGAACCTGTCATGATACGGACAACTTTGTTTTGCGGACTTTCAGCCCTGCTGCTCGCAGGGTGCGGCGGCTCGGGATATGATGGCGGACGTGTTGCAACCGCCCCCGCGCCCCCGATTGAGATGGCCATGCAGCGCTCCGACGCAAAGTTCGACATGGCCAGCGGCGAAGCTGGCGGCGGCGGCAGTGAACCCGTCGCTCAGCAATACATCGCCTACGCCCACTCAATCGGTCTGCGCTTGCCTGTGCGGTCTATCGAGCCAAGCCTTCAGGGCCATATCGATGCCTGCAACGCAGCTGGCCCGTCCGTCTGTATCGTGACCAATTCAAACCTGTATGCCTATTCCGAGGACGAGGCCTCAGCTTTCCTGAACCTTCGGGCAACGCCTGCCTGGATAGAGAGCTTCCTTGGCGGCATCGATGCCGAGGTGCAGGCGGTTCGCGGGGAGGTTACCAGCCGGCAGACCACCGCCGAAGATCTGACCGTTTCCATCGTTGATACCGATGCGCGCGTGAAAGCGCTCACAACCCTGCAGGGACGTCTTGAACAGCTGCTCGCGACGCGGCCGGGTGAACTCAAGGATGTGCTGGAGACCGAGCGAGAGCTGGCGCGCGTCAATGGCGAGATCGACTCGCTGAAATCGACGCTCGCCGCCCTGCGCCAGCGGGTCGATATGAGCCGGCTGTCGATCAGTTACGAAACGAAGCGCAATCCGGTCTCGCAAGGCGCCCTGAAACCGCTGGGCGATGCCTTCAGCGGATTCTTCTACAATCTTGCGAGCGCGCTGGCCGCTGTCATCACGGCCTTCGCGGTGGGGCTGCCCTGGCTGCTGCTGATTGGCGCCCTGCTCTGGATCTGGCTGCGGCTGATCTGGCCGCGCGTGCGCCGCAAGAAGCCGGGGGCCTGACCCGGAAGGATCAGGCCCGTTCGGCTTCCTTCCGGCGGGCAGTGTCGCCTTTGCCTTTCAGAAGAAGGGCCGCGATTTCCTTCGGCACGACCATCAGTGTCTGGCTGAGCGTCGTTTCCCAATAGTCAAGGCGTTCCTTGCCCCGCACTGAACCGGTGCGGCGGACATGTTCCTCAAGCAGGGCGCGCGCCTCGCCGATATGCTCGGCCGGCATTTCGGCCAGCGGATACCAGTCAACCGAGTCCGGGTTCACGACCCGCTCGAAACGGTCTGAAGGATCCCAGATGAAGGCTGCGCCGCCCGTCATGCCGGCGCCGAAATTGTCGCCAACCGAACCGAGAATCAAAGCTCTTCCACCGGTCATGTATTCGCAGCCATTGGCGCCGCACCCTTCAACAACCGTCTTTGCGCCGGAGTTGCGGACCGCGAAACGGACACCTGCTGTACCTGCTGCGAACAGTTTTCCCGAAGTGGCGCCATAGAGGCAGGTATTGCCGATGATCGCATCGCCGACCGCCGCACGCCGGTCACGCGGGCGCGGCGTGACGACAATCGTCGCACCGGAGAGGCCTTTGCCGACATAGTCGTTCGCGTCGCCTAGAACCTCAAGGAGCAAGCCCTGGACACTGAACGCACCCAGCGACTGTCCAGCCGATCCTTCCAGCCGGATGTGCAAGCGGCCTTCCGGCAGGGAATGCATCCCGAACTTACGGGTAATGCGCGAGCTCGCGCGCGCGCCGATGGCCCGCATCGTGTTCTGGACGCCGTATTCGAGCTGCATCTTCTCGCCGCGCTCGAAGAAGGGTTCGGCATCGCGCAGGATCTGAGCGTCCAGCGTATCTGGCACAGGTTCGCGCCGGTTCGGCTTGTAGACAACCGGGCTGTCGGTATCGACCTGGACAAGGAGCGGGTTGAGATCGAGGTCGTCGAGATGGGTCGCGCCGCGGCTGACCTGTTTCAGGAGGTCCGTGCGACCGATGGCTTCATCGAGCGATTTCAGGCCGAGAGAGGCGAGTATTTCGCGGACATCCTCAGCGATGAAACTCATGAGGTTCACGACCTTGTCGGGGTTACCCGTAAAGTGTGCACGCAACGCCTCATCCTGCGTACAGACGCCGACCGGGCAGGTGTTCGAGTGGCACTGGCGCACCATGATACAGCCCATTGCGACGAGCGAGGCTGTGCCAATACCATATTCCTCGGCGCCCAGCATGGCCGCGATGACAATGTCACGGCCCGTGCGCAGGCCACCATCCGTACGCAAAGTGATCTTGTCGCGCAGATTGTTGAGGGAGAGCACCTGATGGGCTTCCGCCAGGCCGATTTCCCAGGGGAGGCCAGCATACTTGATTGATGTCTGCGGGCTCGCGCCCGTGCCGCCGACACCGCCGGCGATCAGGATGATGTCTGCCTTCGCCTTTGCAACGCCGGCCGCGACCGTGCCGACGCCGGACTGAGCGACGAGTTTCACGCAGACCCGGCAATCCGGGTTGATCTGCTTCAGGTCATAGATCAGCTGGGCGAGGTCTTCGATGGAATAGATATCGTGATGTGGCGGGGGCGAGATCAGCGTCACGCCTGGCGTTGCATGGCGCAGCTTCGCAATCAGTTCCGTGACCTTGAAGCCCGGAAGCTGGCCGCCTTCGCCCGGCTTTGCGCCTTGAGCCACCTTGATCTCGATTTCACGGCATTCATTGAGATATTCCGCCGTCACACCAAAGCGGCCGGAGGCGATCTGCTTGACCGCAGAGTTCATGTTGTCGCCGTTCGGAAGCGGACGGTAACGCGCGCGGTCCTCACCGCCTTCTCCGGATACGGACTTTGCGCCGATGCGGTTCATGGCGATGTTCAGCGTTCCGTGCGCCTCTGGCGAAAGCGCTCCGAGCGACATGCCCGGTGTGACGAACCGCTTGCGGATCTCATTGATCGACTGAACTTGAGACAGCGGCACGGCCGGTCCAGCGGCCTTGAAATCCAGGAGGTCTCGCAACTGTATCGGGTCACGGTTGTGAACCGCATCGACATATTTCCGGTAGATTGAGTAGTCGCCCCGGTCGCACGCCGCCTGAAGCGTATGGATCAGGTTGCCATCAAGGGCATGAGGTTCATCCGACGCCCGCAGACGATAGAACCCGCCGACAGGAAGCGAGATGACGTCCTCATCAAAAGCCTTCTGATGCCGGACAAGGGCGTTTTCTTCGAGGCCCGCGAGGCCGAGGCCGGAAATGCGGCTGGACATGCCGGGGAAGTAATCCGCGACCAATGCGCGGGAGAGCCCGAGCGCCTCGAAATTGTATCCTCCGCGGTATGACGAGATGACGGAGATACCCATTTTCGAAATGATCTTGAGAAGACCCGCCTCAATGGCTTCCTTGTAATTCTGCACGGCTTTTCCGAGCGACATATCGCCCATCAATCCGCGCGCATGGCGATCAGCAATCGCATCCTGAGCGAGGTACGCATTCACGCAGGTCGCACCAACGCCGACCAGAACCGCAAAGTAATGCGTATCCAGACATTCAGCGGACCGGACCGTGATGGAGCAGAATGTCCGCAGCCCTTGAGCAACCAGGTGGGAATGAACAGCGCCGGTGGCGAGAACCATCGGGGCGGCGATCCGGGTGGCCGACTGGTGTTCGTCCGTCAGGATGATGTGTTCGCGCCCGGCCCGGACTGCTTCTTCAGCCTCGCGCCGGATACGTTCCAGCGCAGCCTTGAGCGCTGCGCCTTCGGAAGTCACATCTTCGGCGGCAAATGTGCAGTCGATGATTTCCGTGCCGACGCCGAGCCGTTCGATAAGACGCTCATACATGCCGGTTGTCAGCACCGGGCTTTCGAGGACAAACACTTCCTGCTGGGATTTGTCTGTATCCAGAACATTTCCGAGGTTCTTGAAGCGGGTGCGAAGGCTCATGACCCGGCCTTCCCGCAGCGGGTCAATCGGCGGGTTGGTCACCTGGCTGAAATTCTGGCGGAAGAAATGGCTCATCGGGCGATAGGCGGATGTCAGCACTGCCGGCGCTGTATCATCACCCATGGAGCCGACTGCCTCCTTTGCCCCCTCTGCCATCGGCGCAAGGATCAGTTCGAGCGTTTCGAGCGTGAAGCCTGCGGCTGTCTGGCGCCGCAGCAGGTCCTCACGTCCGAACAAGGCCGGTTCCGGCCCCGGTCCGATTTCCGGCTCAAGTTCAACGACCGCCTGCAGCCAATCTTCGTAAGGGGCCTGAGCGGCAAGGTAATCAATGATTTCCCGGTGGTCGTAGAACTTGCCTGTCCCGAGATCGGCCGCAATCATCCCGCCGGCGGGGATGGATCCCCGGCGCGCGATTTCATGGTCACCCAGCGGGCACATGCCGGTTTCCGAGCCGACTGCCAGGATACCATCCGTCGTCAGAGCATAGCGCAGAGGCCTGAGGCCATTCCGGTCCAGGCCTGCAATCGCCCAACGCCCGTCATAGGCGGCAATAGCAGCCGGGCCATCCCAGGGCTCCATCACCGAATTGCAGTAATCATACAGCGCGCGGTGCGCCACCGGCATGACCGAGTCCCGTTTCGACCAGGCTTCCGGAATAAGCATCGCCTTGGCCATCGGGGCCGGGCGTCCTGATTTACACAGAAGTTCGAAGACTGCGTCCAATGCTCCGGAATCGGATGTTCCATCCGGGATCACGGGCTTCAGGTCCTGCGTATAATCACCGAACGCCTCAGAGACCATTCGGATCTCGTGACTCTTCATCCAGTTGCGGTTTCCGCGCAGCGTGTTGATTTCACCATTGTGGGCGATCTGGCGGAACGGCTGCGCAAGCGCCCATTGGGGAAAGGTGTTGGTGGAATATCTCTGGTGGTAGATCGCAAAGGCCGAGACAAAGCGCGGGTCGCGCAGGTCGAGGAAGAAATTGTCGATATCCTGCGCAAGGAACATGCCCTTGTAGATCAGGGATTTATGGCTGAGCGAACAAACATAGAAGGAAGGGATCGCCGCTTCGCGGGCGCGACGTTCGATCCGCCTTCGGCAGATATAAAGGGCGCGTTCAAGCTCCTCGGGCGTCCGGTTGCGGGCATCGCGGAACATGATCTGTTCGATGGCCGGGCGCGTGTCCTTGGCCTTTTGCCCGATGACTGACACATCGACCGGCGGCTGGCGCCAGCCATAAATGTAAAAGCCTGAGTTGAGCACTTCGCGCTCCACCAGGGTGCGCCCGGCCTCCTGCGCGGAGAAATCCGTCTGCGGAAGGAATATCTGGCCAACACAGATCCGGTCATCGGTCGGGCTATGGCCCGTACGGCTGACATGCTCGCGGAAGAAATCCTGCGGCACATCAAGCCGGATACCGGCGCCGTCCCCGGTCTTGCCATCTGCATCGACTGCGCCGCGGTGCCAGACATTCTTGAGCGCCTTGATACCCATTTCCACGATCTCGCGGCGGGGCTTGCCGTCAAGCGCCACAACGAGACCAACGCCGCAGGCGTCGCGCTCATCGTCGGGGTTATAGGCATTCGCCTCGATCAGCCGCTGGCGGTTCTGCTCATACTGTTTCACATAATCAGACATCTGATTTACTCCGCCGCCACTTTCGCTGCCGCATCTGCGGCCTTCATTGCCTTGTGCATTGCTTCGGCCGCGTCCCGGCCATCCTTGATGGCCCAGACCACCAGCGAGGCGCCGCGCACGATATCCCCGGCGGCATAGACGCCCGGCAGACTGGTCATCATCGTCGCATAGTCGATGCGCACGGCGCCCCACCGGTTGACCGTGAGGGCCGGCTCATTGAACAGAGCCGGCAGGTCTTCCGGGTCAAAGCCCAGCGCCTTGATCACCATGTCGGCCTTCAGATCGAATGTTTCCCCGGTTTTCACAGGCGCCTGACGGCCGGAGGCATCGGGTTCTCCGAGCTTCATCCGGCTTGCCCGGACTGCCTTCACCTTGCCGGCCTTGGTATCGAGAATCGATTCCGGATTGGCGAGCCACTCGAAGACAACGCCTTCTTCCTCGGCATTCTGCACTTCCCGCTGGGAGCCCGGCATGTTGGCCCTGTCCCGCCGGTAGACGCAGGTAACCGATTTTGCGCCCTGGCGGATTGCCGTTCGCACGCAATCCATGGCGGTATCACCGCCGCCAATGACAACGATCCGTTTGCCTGCAGCATTGAGCGCGCCGGATTCATATTCCTCCACGACATCCCCGAGGCCGACCCGGTTGGACGCGGTGAGGTATTCGAGCGCCGCGAAAACACCATCTGCGCCGCTGCCGGGACACTTCAGGTCTTTCGCTGCATAAACGCCGGTGGCGATCAGCACTGTATCATGTTCAGCGCGAAGCTCGGAGAGGCTCCTGTCGACCCCGATGCGGGTGTTGAACCGGAACGTAATCCCTGAGTCCTCCAGCCATTTGATCCGGCGCTCGACGACATCTTTTTCAAGCTTGAAACCGGGAATGCCATAGATCAGCAGCCCCCCTCCCCGGTCATAGGCATCATAAACGGTGACCTGGTAACCCTTGCGGCGGAGTTGTTCCGCAGCAGCGAGCCCTGCCGGGCCAGCGCCGATTATGCCGGCAGACTGGGCGCGTTCCCGCATGGGCTTGATTGGCTGAACCCAGCCTTCGGCCCACGCGGTATCCGTGATGTGTTTCTCGATTGAGCCGATTGTCACTGTGCCATGGCCAGATTGCTCGATCGTGCAGATACCCTCGCACAGCCGGTCCTGAGGGCAGATGCGGCCGCAGATCTCCGGCATGTTGTTGGTTGCGGATGACACCCGCCAGGCCTCTTCCATGCGGCCTTCAGCGGCGAGCTTCAGCCAGTCCGGAATATTGTTCTGGAGCGGACACCCTTGCTGACAGAACGGCACCCCGCACTGTGAGCAGCGACTGGCCTGTGCCTCTGCGGCCTCGGGCGTGTAGCCCGCATAGATCTCGCCGAAATCAGACGCGCGTTCAACAGGCGGGCGTTTCGCCGGCATTGCCCGCGAAACCTTTGTGAACTGGAGCATTTTTTCCGCCATTTCCGTCCTCCTGAACGCAGCCGCATGGCTTTAGACCGGCGGAGCGCGCCGGGGAAGCAGCTTTTATCAATTATAATATCTAATTGATATCTGACTTGCAGATTTTCCTCACTGCCGGCGCGCAGCCGAGCTTCGGTGCTTACTCATAATATCAACTTGATACTTTAATTTGACCCTGCCAACGGCATCCAAATTGCTTTAACCGCAAGGTCTCCAGAAAAAGTTGGCCGTTGCATGTCCCTGATACAGCTGATCCTTATTGCCATCGTCCAGGGCGTGACCGAATGGCTGCCGATTTCGTCATCGGCGCATGTGCTGCTCGCATCGGATTTTTTCGGTGTCACCGGACGGGATGAATTGCTGATCAACGCGATCTCGCATTCCGGAACTCTGGTGGCGATGCTGATCTATTTCCGTAAGGATGTCAGCGCGGCAATCTTCGGGAGTTTCGAACTGGCCCTCGCCCCTGTGCGGAAACCCGCTTCGCTTTCGCGCGGCGCCCGGCTCGCGCTCTGCATCCTGGTTGCAACGCCTTTTGCGATGATTGGCGCGCTTCTTTATGACCGGCTGGCCCCGGAAGTATTCCAGACGGGGATGCGCACCGTCTATACCGTCGCCGCCGCCACGATTTTCTTCGGTGCGCTTCTCTGGTGGGCCGATGTGAAGGGCGGCCGCACCCGCACCGAAGCCGACATGACCCTGCGCGACGCCATACTCATTGGCGCCACTCAGCTCATCGCGGTGATCATCCCGGGCACAAGCCGATCCGGCATCACCATGACCGCCGCGCGGGCGCTCGGCTATGAGCGTACCGAGGCGGCGCGCTTTGCCATGCTGATCGGTGCGCCGCTGCTGGCGGCTGTCAGCCTTTATGGGATCCTCGGCCTCATGACATCTGACGGCGAGTCGGTCCTCACGTTCACCGACGGCCTCATTGTCGCGGCATTTTCCTTTGTCTCAGGATACGCCTCGATCGGACTGTTGATGACCGTTGTCCGGCGGATGAGCTTCCTGCCTTTTGTCATCTACCGGCTGGCGCTGGGCGTGCTCTTGCTCCTGACGTCCCCGTTCGTCATGGGTTGGTTCTGAGCAGGCAACGAGGGCGCCTCAGGCCTCGCGGGCTTTGTGGAACTCGCCATAGGGTCGGAAGCGCCACAGATAGGATGGCACAATCGCCTCGACGGTTTCCGGGCGCGTGATGCCAAGGTCTGCAAGGCCGGGATGATCGCCGGATACGACGTTGTCTTTTGTGAGCATCTCAATCTGCGCGCCCGTAATCGGCGGAGCGCCAAATAGGCCCCAGGAGAACGGCGGCACAAAGCGCCAGACCGCACCAGCGATATAGGCCGCAGGACGGATCGCGAAAAATGGCACCGGCACCTTGAACCGCGGACGATCAATGGTCTTCAGGATGATATCGAAAAGCTCATTGAAGGTGTAGCTGCGCGCGCCGCCGAGTTCAAAGGTCTTCCCGGAAATGTCATCCCGCGTCACCGCTGCAGCAATTGCCGCCGCCACGTCCCCGGCAAAAACGGGCTGGAACTTGGTTCGGCCGCCGCCAATGGCCGGCATAACCGGCGCGAACCGCGCCATATTGGCGAACCGGTTGAAGAACTGGTCCTCTGGCCCGAACACAATGGAAGGCCTCAGAATGACCGCCGAGGGGATAGCTTCCCTGACCGCTGCTTCAGCAGCTGCCTTGGTGCGCCCGTAGGGCGATTTCGACTGAGGATCGGCGCCAATGGCAGACACCTGTACAAACCGCGTGATCCCTTTTTCTGCCGCGATCCTCGCGAGCAGCCCCGCCCCGTCGGCCTGCTCACCCTGATAGGTCTGGCGGCCCTTCTCAAACAGGATGCCGACAAGGTTCACCACCGCATCAGCGCCGTCCAGGGCGCGCTCAAGCGAGGCCCGGTCGCGAATGTTGGCCTGCACCACATCAACCCAGCCGGGCGGCCCGGCGAGGCGCACATCAAGAGCCGCATGTACCCGGCGGCAGGCGACCCGGACCCGCCACCCCTGCTCCACGAGCGCGCGGGCCGCATAGCGCCCGATAAATCCGGATCCGCCGACAAGCGTGACGAGGCCCTTGTTCATGTCTGCCTGTTCCCATTCTGGCCAGTCTGGCCGTGAGTAGATCTTTCGCGCCTTTCACCACACCTCGCGGGCACATGTCCATGCGGCGATGGCGCCCCGCAGCGCAGTGGTCAGGCTTTCATCAGCCCCGACGCCTTGAGCAGCTTGCCTGCCCGCAGAACCCGCGCGAGCTTGTGCTCACTCGAGCGGTCGCCCTTGTTGGAATCCGGGTGGAACCGGCGGACATATTCGGCATAGCGCGCCCGGATTTCGGCAGACGTTGCGTCAGCCTCAAGATCCAGCTCTTTCAGGGCGCGAATCTGCAGGCTGGAGCGATGGGCCGCCACCCGCGCTTCAGCCGCTGGCGTGTCGTCCATGTCAAAAAAGCCCCGGCCGGACCATTTGCGCGGGTCGTTCATCTGAGCCGCCTTCTGTCCGCCAACCGGCCCGGCCCCGAAGCGCCAGGTCCGTTTGTGGCCATAGCGCTCGGCGCGGAGGAAAGCGGCAGCCTCGCTCTCCGTCATCCCCTCAAAGAAATTGAAACCCCGATTATACGCCGCCGCATGGCCTTCGCAGAACCAGCGGCGCCCTTTTCCGCCGGGTGCCGGCGCGGGGTGAGCGCCCTCAAGGTCGCATCCCGGCTGTTCGCAGACACGCGTGCGCTTCGCCCGCTGACGAGAAGCCTCGTCGGCGGGAGGGTTCACACGTATATCGGTGAACTTGACGCGGTAGATGAAACGCTCTCCGTCGGACATGGGCAGGGATAATAAGGAGCGCCGGGTAAAGATGCCACAACCAACTGACAGGCTTTCGCGGATTGAAGAAGTGCTAGCGGTCGCTTTCGAGCCTGTCTTGTTGACCGTAAAGGACGATAGCGCCGCCCATGCCGGCCATGCCGGCGCAGCGCCCGGCGGGGAGACCCACTATTCTGTCGAAATCGTCGCAGAGGCGTTTGCCGGCCTGTCGCGCGTCCAGGTGCAGCGCGCTGTCATGATAGTGCTGCAGAAGGAGTTCGACACCGGCCTCCACGCCCTTTCCCTGAAAGCACGCGCCCCGGATTGATCGGCCCTCAGGCGGGGTCTTCGGCTTTGGAGACGTTGAGCCCGGTCACTTGATTGCGTTGCCGCCTGAGGATGTTGAACCTGTAGCCGTGAAAGACGAAGCTCTGGCCGGGCTCGGGGATTGTCTGCGCCTCATGAATGACCAGTCCGGCGACTGTAACAGCCTCCTCGTCCGGCAGGCTCCAGCCAGTTGCCCGGTTAAGGTCGCGGATCGGCACCCAGCCATCCACATTGACCGACCCGTCCTGCTGGGGTCGAACACCCTGAACCTGAACATCGTGCTCGTCATGGATCGCGCCGACGATCTCCTCCAGGATATCCTCGAGCGTGATCAGGCCTTGAAGCTCACCATACTCATCGACGACAAGCGCAAAATGCTGGCCGCGCGACAGGAACTGGTCGAGTTGTTCCTGCACCGGCGTCGTTTCCGGAACGAACCAGGGCTGGCGAAGGATCGTTTCGAGATCGAGCTTTGAAAGGTCACCGCCCAGCGGCAGGGCCGCGCGCAGCAAATCCTTTGCGTGGAGGATGCCGATGATCTCCTCCTTCTCGCCGCGATAGAGCGGCAGGCGGGTATGGGGGCTGGACAGGGCTTTCATCACCAGCTGCCGCCTGTCCATATCCGCATCCAGCATCTGGATGTTCTTGCGGTGGATCATGACGTCCTCAACGAGGAGGTCTTTCAGGTCGAGCGCGCCGACGAGGCGCAACTTGTCGGCCATGCCCACCCCGCCTTCAGCGGCATGCAGATCAATCGCTCCGCGAATCTCGTCCTCCGCAGACAGAGGGTTCGCGGGCGCGCCCACACCAAGCAGGCGAAGAAACACTGCGACAATCCACTGAATGACCTTAATGACCCAGGAAGCCGAACGCACAAGCAGCAGGATCGGCCCGGCAACTGTCAGCGCGACTGCGTCCGGCCTCGAAATGGCATAAGTTTTTGGCAGAACTTCCGCAAAGATCAGCACCAGGACGGTCATGACGAGCGTGGCGATCGCCAACGCCTCACCCCCAGGACCGAACATCATCGTGAAAAGCGAAGTGGCGAGAACAGAAGCAAGAATATTGACGACATTGTTGCCAAGCAGGATTGCGCCGATGAAGCTCTCACGATTGGCAATCAATTTGTTTACGGTCTGCGCCCGGCGGTTACCCTCCTTTTCAAGCGCGTGCATCCGCGCGCGGGACGCCGCTGTCAGCGCGGTCTCGGATCCCGAGAAGAAGGCTGAAATCATCAGTAGGCAGAATATGGCGGCTGCGTATCCGGCAATCATCTCTTGTTCCCAGCTGGCTCACTTGGCCCCGGATATTTCGCGGCCGAGGAATTCTTCCACAGAAGAAAGATCTGCATCAGGATGAACAAACGCTGCGCCAATACGGCGCGCGAGAATCAACGGAACGCGTCCGCCGCGCGCTTTCTTGTCCTGCTGCATGAGGCTGGCGAGCCGTTGCGGCGCGAAGCGCTGCAGGTCCCAGCCCGCAAGAGAAACAGGAAGCCCGCTGGCGCCCAGCATCCGGGTTACCTGCTCCGCATCGGCGGCGGGCGTGAGTCCCTGCGCCGCGCCATACCTGAAAGCGAGCGCCATGCCGAGCGCGACGGCTTCGCCGTGCAGGAGGTCGGGCCCATAATCATTGGCGGCTTCAAGCGCATGTCCGAAGGTGTGACCGAGGTTGAGCAGCTGGCGCACCCCCGATTCTGTTTCGTCCTCCGCCACGATGGCCGCCTTTGCGGCGCAGGAACACGCAACCGCATGGCGGATAGCTTCCGGCTCAAGGCCGAGCACATCGCTGCCCTTTTCGGAAAGCCATTCAAAAAAGGCAGCATCATTGATCAGGCCGTATTTGACGATCTCGGCATAACCGGCTCTCAATTCGCGTGCAGGCAACGTGGCGAGCAGGCCGGTATCGGCGATCACGAGCCGGGGCTGGTAAAAAGCGCCAATCAGGTTCTTGCCGCTCGGTGTGTTGACGGCTGTTTTTCCGCCCACAGAGGAATCGACCTGGGCGAGCAGCGTCGTCGGCACTTGCACAAACCCCATCCCGCGCTTCATCAGGCTGGCCGCCAGGCCGGCCATATCGCCGATCACACCGCCGCCGAATGCGATCAGGATGTCTCCCCGGTCCGCGCCGCCCGCAAGCAGCCAGTCGAGGACAGCTTCCAGCTGGCTGAAGGTCTTGGTTTGCTCCCCTGCGGGCACCGCCATCCAGTCCAGCGCGATCCCGGCGCTGCGGCATACGTCTTCCAGCGCGCCGCGATGGTGCCGCATCACGGTTTCATCGGTCAGGACAAAGGCTCTCGGCCGCTTCAGCATGGGCGGCAGGCGCCGGCCGAGTTCGGCAAGCGCCCCTGCGCCAACGACAATGTCATAGGAACGCGCACCGAGATTGACGCGCACCGTTTCCAGCGATGAGGCAGTGATCATGACGGGGTCCAGGTCTGAAGGGCTTTCAGGATCGCGTTCACAGTTTGCGCATGAGGTCCGTCCTTTGAATGGACGGTCAGGTCGGCCTGCGCATAATAGGGCTGGCGTTCAGTCACAAGGTTCGTCAGGTGCGCTTTGGCGTCGGGCCGGTGCAAGAGCGGGCGGTCTTCACGCTTCTGGACGCGGCGCCAGAGGGTCTCGAGGTCCGCATTCAGCCACACCGTGACGGCACGTTCGCGCATCAGGGCGCGGGTGTCAGCATCAATGAACGCCCCTCCCCCCGTTGCCAGGACGTGCGGAGGCCGCTCGAGCAGGCGGCGGATGACCTGTTTCTCTCCCCGGCGAAAATCAGCTTCCCCGTGCAGGGCGAATATGTCCGGAATCGACAAGCCGGCTGCTTTTTCGATTTCAGCGTCGCTATCGAAGAATTCGCGGCCAAGGCGCTCTGCAAGACGCCGCCCGACTGTCGATTTTCCTGCCCCCATCAGACCGACAAGCGCAATTGTGCGCCCCTGATAGGGCGGCAGAGAACTCGGAGGGTCTGCGTCAGACGGCATAACTACTTCTTACCCGGCGTTGCGCAGATATCCTAGGGGTGCCACATAAGCAGCCAGATCGGCGGGCAGAATCAGCCTGTGACTTGAACCAATCAGGACCAGCTTCATGCGCAAATACCTCATCCTGTTCCTTGTCGCGGTCGTCGTTATCGTGGGCGGTATGTGGTGGCTCGGGCAGCGCGCTGCCAGCAATGCCCCGCCGGAAGGCGAAATTCGCATACCCGTAGAAGGCGTTTTCAACTAGCTCTTTGTTCATGCTGCCTTAAAGCGGCGCGCCTAGTCTGGCGTCATGAGTGATCGTGCACGCATCGGGGCCTTCCTTGAGATGATGTCTGCGGAGCGGGGCGCCAGCCCGCACACGCTGGATGCGTATGGCCGGGACTTGCTGGATGCATCGGAGTTCTGCGGAGGGGGGCTGACCCGGGCGAGCGCACCGGACCTCGCCGGCTGGCTGTCGGACCTTGCTGCGCGCGGCATGGCGCCGTCGACCCAGGCAAGAAAGCTCTCCGCCGTGCGCCGCTTCTTCCGTTTCCTTTTCCAGGAAGGCGACCGAACGGACGACCCCACCGCCCGGCTTGATGGCCCCTCACCCGAGCGGGAAGTACCGGATGTGCTGAGCCGGGAAGAAGTCGCCCGCCTGATCGAGGCTTGCGGCAGGGATGCCCGCCTGCGCTGCCTCGTGGAGCTGCTCTATGGTGCCGGGCTGCGCGCCTCCGAACTCGTCTCGCTACGCATGGGCAACCTCCCGAGGCGCAAGAGTGGCCAATGGCTATCCGCGGACATAATCATCCGCGGAAAGGGCGGGAAAGACCGGCTTTGCCCGCTCGGCCGGGAGGCCCTTAATGCCCTAGCTGCATGGCTTGCAGACCGTGAGGCTGCCCTGCCCGTCACGCCGATCCAACGCACTCGGGCCGACCTGTTCGTCTTTCCGTCGCGCGGCAAGGACGGCCACCTGACCCGCCGGCGCCTTGGCCAGATGCTCGAGGAGCTTGCGCTGAAGGCCGGCCTGCGGCCCGACCGTGTGTATCCGCACGCCCTGCGGCACGCCTATGCCACGCACCTACTGCAGGGAGGCGCAGACCTTCGCAGCGTCCAGACCCTGCTCGGCCATGCCGATATCGCCACCACGCAGATCTACACCCATGTGCTGACGGACGAGCTGGCCGAACTCCTCGAGACCGCGCATCCGATGGCGGCTGCGGGAGGTTTTCCTGGCCGCAGGCGGCGATAGCGCCGCACCGTATTTGCGCCCTTGCACGCTACCGGACGCCGTCCGATATTGGGCGGGCCAGCACATGCTGGTGTTCCAGCTTCGGGGTCTCTCATGGGCCGCTTTTTCCGTGCCCTCATCGCAACTGTTCTTCTCGTTGAAATCGCAGCGATTTTTCTTGGAACATCCATCTGGGCGTTCCTCTCGGAACTTCATGCAAGCCTGCCGGTGATCATCGGCGCCGAAGTGGTCGCAGCGGTGGGCGTGGCCGTTCTGGCGGTCATCATCTTCCGTCGCGCCATGGCATCCGAGCAGCGGATCGAAGCAGGCATACCGTCTGAAGGCTGAGGCTCACCCATTCAGGCGACGGAAGTGCCTGACCGGGTGTTCACCCAAAAGGCGTGAATAACGCCCGGCAGCCAGCCGATCAGTGTCAGCAGGATATTGAGCAGCAATTGGAGGCCCAGGCCTTCCTTGACCGCCACCGCGACGGGCGGAAGGAAAATGGTCAACAGGATCATTACAAGCGACATGGCTGAGCCTCCTTAAACTGTCGCTAGGTCAACGCGTGGCGGCGCGGGTCGTTCCCCCCGTCGCAGTTTGACGCGCTGCAGCATTCTGGCTAGGCGATGCGCTTCGGGAGGAAGCCAAGCCATGTCACAGAAAACGCCGCGTCAGTTTTTCAAGCCGCTTGCCATCGGGGCGCCGGAGCCATTCCGGGACCTGCCAGTCCGGCTGGAGCGGATGATCCACTTCGTTCCCGGGCATAATGAGAAAATCCGGCCAAAGGTGCCGGATATGGCGAAGCAGGTGGATGTCCTGCTTGCCAATCTTGAGGATGCCATTCCCTCCGATGCGAAGGACGCAGCGCGTGCGGGCGCGGTTGAAATGGCGAACATGATAGATTGGCAGGCTTCCGGCACGGGTTTCTGGAGCCGGGTGAACTGCATCAACTCCCCCTGGTTCCTGGATGATGTAACGGATTTGGTCCTCAAGGCCGGCCGGCAGCTGGACGTCATCATGCTGCCCAAGGTCGAGGGACCCTGGGACATTCACTATGCCGACCAGCTGGTTGCTCAGCTGGAGGCCAAGGCCGGGCTGAGCCGACCCATCCTCTTCCACGCGATCCTCGAAACCGCAGAGGGCATGGCCCGCGTCGAGGAGATTGCGCTCGCCTCCCCCCGGATGCAGGGCATCTCGCTCGGACCGGCGGACCTTGCGGCTAACCGCAAGATGAAGACCACCCGCGTCGGCGGCGGGCACCCCTTCTACCGCGTCCTTGAAGACCCGCACGCCGATGGCAGCCCGCGCGCAAACGCTCAGCAGGATCTCTGGCACTACACAATCGCAAGGATGGTCGACGCCTGCCGCATGGCCGGGATCAATGCCTTCTATGGCCCGTTCGGCGATATTGCAGATCTGGATGCCTGCGAACAGCAGTTCCGCAATGCCTTCCTGCTCGGCTGCGCGGGGGCATGGAGCCTGCACCCGAACCAGATCGCGATTGCCAAGCGCGTGTTCTCGCCGGACCCTGACGAAGTCAGATTTGCCCGGAAGATCCTCGCCGCCATGCCGGATGGGTCGGGTGTCGCAATGATCGACGGCAAGATGCAGGACGATGCCACCTGGAAACAGGCGAAAGTCATCTCCGACCTCGCCGACCTTGTCGCTTCGAAGGATCCGGATCTCGCCTCGGCCTATTCAGCTTGAGCCCTATTCTTGAGAGCCGTGCGCGCTGCTATGGTCCGTATGCAAACAGCTATGGATGACAACGAGCGGAAAGGTGCCTGCAATGCGCAAACTGATGGCTTCGTCGCTGCTGGCCCTGTGGCCGATCATGCTTCCGGTTCATGCCGATGAGGCCTGGAGCACC
This sequence comes from Hyphomonas sp., assembly GCF_046313735.1. GTDB lineage: Bacteria > Pseudomonadota > Alphaproteobacteria > Caulobacterales > Hyphomonadaceae > Hyphomonas. The sequence continues at coordinate 6,709 of NZ_JBKBXW010000009.1, read as the reverse complement.
CCGATCGGAGAGGTCATCTATGAGGCAGACCTGCCGGATGGCCGGGCCGTGTTTTCATTTCCGGGCGAAGGCGGCGCACGGCTGATAGCCATATTTGACGGCCTTGCCGGCGTAACGTCCGGCCGGGGATACCATGCCGGGGTGTGGGTTGACCCGGATGCGGGCACCGAAGGCCCCTGCCCGGCAGCTATGGTTGACCCGCTCTCAGGCAGGACCAGTCATGCCTGGGGCCAGATGGACCTGATATTCACCGAGCCTGACTCGCCGGGTGGCTGGGTGGCCTTGCGTGGCAGCTGCTTTGATGCGGCAACGGACTATCTAATCGGGACTCCCCTGACCGAATGAACGCGCCGATTCTTGAAACCGAGCGCCTGACGCTGCGCGGCGCCAAAGCTGAAGACCTCGATGCTGCCGCCGACATGTGGGCGAAAGAAGACGTGACGCGCTTTATCGGCGGCAAGCCCCGGGCGCGCCAGGATGCCTGGTTTGCGCTGCTGCGCGGCGCCGGACTGTGGACATTGCGGGGCTTCGGCTACTGGGTCGTCACAGACCGCAAGACAGGCGCGTTTCTCGGAGAGGCGGGTTTTGCGGACTTCCAGCGCGGCCTGCCGCCGGAACTCGTCAGCGGCGCAGAGGCCGGCTGGGCTTTTGGCCCGTCGGCGTGGGGGCGCGGCATCGCGACCGAAGCAGTGCAGGCGATGCATCAATGGCTCGACCGGACTTTGGCAGAACCGAGCTGCTGCGTCATCGAACCTGGCAATCAGGCGTCGATCCGGGTTGCCGAGAAAACTGGCTACACCTGCACCGGCAAGACACTGCTGAGCGGGACAGAAGTCTTGATCTATTCCCGTTGAGCCTGAGCGCCGCCAGACCGCAATTCGTCATTGGCGCCCAGCGGCTTCCAGGCCCGAAGCAGGTCGAGGAAAGCCTGATCCGGCAGGCCAGGACTGTAAAGGAAACCCTGCGCCATGGTGCAACCGCGCCGGCGCAGGAAATCCGCCTGCCGTGTCGTCTCGACGCCCTCTGCCACTGTCTTGAGGCCCAGCGTCTCGGCCATGGCGAGGATCATTTCCACGATCGCGGGCGCCTGGCGATCCGTCTCGAGCGCCGAGACGAACTGGCGGTCGATCTTGAACACGTCGAATGGCAGCTGGGTGAGCATCGCGAGGTTGGAGTGGCCGGTGCCGAAATCATCAATCGCAAGCTTCGTGCCCATCGCGCGGAGCGGTGATATGAACTCGGCAACCCGCGCGGGGTCCGACACCGCCATGCTCTCGGTGATTTCCAGCTCCAGGCGCCGGGGATGGAGACCCGAGCGCTTGAGCGCGCTCATCACGATTTCGGTCAGGTCGCTGCGCTGGAACTGGCTGGGCGAGACGTTGACGGCCACCGTCACATCATGCCCTTCCAGCTCCCACACACGCCCGGCTTCACAGGCTGCTTCAAGGATCTGCCGCCCGATTTCATCAATCAGGCCGGCCTCCTCGGCAACCGGGATGAAAGCGGCCGGGGAAATCAGCTTGCCATTGGCCCGCCGCCAGCGCGCAAGCGCCTCGGCGCCCACGATCCGGCCTGTGGCAAAGTCGATCTTGGGTTGGAACACGGCCTTGAATTCGCGGTTCTCGACCGCCTCGCGCAATTCTGCCTCGAACCGGTAGCGGCCCTGAACAATCCGGGTGAGGCGCGGCGTGAAGAAGCGGAAGCCCGACTGGGATTCATTGCGCACGAGCCGGAGCGCGAGTTTCGCGTTCTGGATCAGCTTTTGCGGAGAATCGGCATCTTCCGGCGCCATAACGATCCCGCCCGACAGCGACATGGTCACCGGACGCCCCTGGACTGTGAATGGCTCGGCAAAAGCGTTCCGGATCGCCCGGGCGATGGCGATGACGTGCTCGCGGCTGACAGCATCCGGCATGTAAAGGGTGAACTGATCGGCTGACAGCGCCGCAAGCATCGAGCCGCGAAGTGCTGCTGCAGACGGATCAGGCACATCGCTCAGCGCGCGCGTAATCCGCTGCGCAGCCAGATAGATGAGCGAGTCCCCATAGGTGACACCCACCTGCTCCACCAGATGAGCGAAGCGGTCGATGTCCAGCAGCATGAAGGCAGCAGGCCGCTCGAAACTGGCCATCGGGAGGGAGTCTGTGATCCGCTTTTCTGAAGCAACCAGGTTCGGCAGGCCGGTGCGGGCGTCGCGATAGGCGATCTTGCGGAGCGCCTCATTCTCGCGGCGAAGTTTTCTGACAGCGCGGGTCGTGGCAACGCGCAGGCGCCGGAGTTCCGGGAACTGCAGGCTGCGCAGGTCCGCATCCGTATCGCCGCGCGTCGTCATCATATAGTTCGTGAAACGAAGGAAGACGCCCTGCAGCGGCCGCGCCAACAGGTAACAGAAACAGGCCGAGACCAGGATTGTCCCGACGAGCAGGGCGATAACGACGGGAACGGGCAAGGAAAACCCAAGCGGTTCGCCGTTGGCCCGGGTGCGGACGAACACTTCGACCGCGACAATGATCACGAACAGAACGGAGGACAAAAGCCCGCCTGCAATCCCCGCAAAGGCCGGGATCGTAAGACTGCCGGTCAAACGGCCAAGGAGTGTGCCTTGTTTCACAACTGTCCCGGACGGGCCTCTGATCAATAACGCCCGCTGACACTGACCCATAGATGTTTAGGAATCCGTGAACAGGGATGTGCTAGCTGTATGGCCAGCAACGGATTATATGGCCGCCATGACCCAGACCCGCTCCGCAGATGTGACCCGCAAGACCAAGGAAACGGACATTTCCGTCTCCGTGACCCTCGATGGCACCGGCAAGGCCGATATCGATACCGGCATCGGCTTCTTCGACCATATGCTCGACAGCCTGGCGCGCCACTCTCTGATGGACCTGACCGTCCGCTGCAAAGGCGACCTGCACATCGACATGCACCATTCGGTGGAAGATACAGGCATTGTCATCGGCCAGGCGATTGCAAAGGCGCTGGGCGATTTCGGCGGCATAACGCGCTTCGGCCATGCCTATATCCCGATGGACGAGACCCTGACGCGGGTGTCGATAGACCTGTGCAAGCGGCCGTATTTTGTCTGGAAGGTGCATTTCTCGCGCGACAAGATCGGCGAGATGGATACCGAGCTCTTCAAGGAGTTCTTCCATGCCCTGGCCGGCAATGGCGGCATGTGCCTGCACATAGAGAACATCTACGGCGAGAACTGCCACCATATCGCCGAGAGCTGCTTCAAGGCCACCGCCCGCGCCCTGCGCACCGCCATCGCCATCGACCCGCGCCTCGGCGGCAAGCCGGCGAGCACCAAGGGCAGTCTTTAGGGTTCCTCCCCGGCGCCATCCCTGACGGGCGACACGACCCGGAACCTGGCGAGCCCTTCGCCAGCGGCCCGCAAGCCGAAGACGTCGCTTTCGCCGCAACTTGAGCACGCGGCCACGTACACCCGCACGACATCGACGTGCAGGTCAAAGACAGCCCCAGCCGTCAGCTGGCCCCAGAAATCCATCTCTGGCTGGTCCCCGAAACGCCCGGTCCGAAACGGCCCCGGCCGGACTAGCAGCCCACCTTCCGGAGGCATTCCGGGGTCATACCCCGCCGAATACATTGTTCGGCCACCATACACGTCTTTCGGTTCATAGGCATAGCTGAGGTTCGCGACGCCATCCTGCGGCTCGCCGCAGCGCACGCAGCGCCCGGCCGCCACTGCGGCCAGAGGCGGCGACCTCGATATGCCCGAGAATTCGCCTGCACGCGCAGGGTCGAATGGTTTCGGGGGCGGGCCTTTTCGCACCATATACGGCGGTAACGGCACAGGAGCCGGTTTCTGAGCGGGGCTGCTGGCTGGGGCCTGGGCCGCGCCTTTTCGATGGAATGCTTGAGGCAAACGATGCCCGCACGTCTCACAGTAATTGGCTGGAAGCACCTGCAGCTGTGAGCAAGCCGGACAGGGCAAGGCGCGTGGAATCGGGTCTTCGGGAGTATCCATACCCTTCAAGGCGCAGGAATTCGCCGATCCGGGTCAGCGCAGCATCTCAGGCCAGCAACTCTACCGGGGCATAATTGCCATGGCCCACCGCCGCCGCTAAGAGCGCGCCATGACGCGCGTCGCCCTGATCGATTACGGCTCCGGCAATCTCCATTCCTGCGCGCGCGCCCTCGCCGCCGCCGCAGGCGATGTGACCGTGACGGCCGACCCTGACACCATCCGCCGGGCCGAGCGGATCGTGCTGCCGGGTGTCGGCCACTTTGCAGACTGCGCCGGCGCGCTGCGGGCCATCCCGGGCATGGTGGACGCGCTGGAGGAGGCCGTGCTGCAAGGCGGGCGGCCCTTCCTGGGCATCTGTGTCGGGATGCAGCTGATGGCGGACATTGGCCTGGAGGACGGCGAGACGCGCGGCCTCGGCTGGATCCATGGCCTCGTCGAGGGGCTCACCCCCTCCCCCGGCCTGCCTGTGCCGCATGTCGGCTGGAACGCGCTGCGCCTGCCCCGGCCCCATCCTGTGATGGCCGGCCTCGGCGACCAGCCGCACGCCTATTTCACCCATTCCTACGTTTTCCGCCCCGAGGATGAAGGCGAAGCCGCCGCCTGGTGCGATTATGGCGGCCCCTTCGCGGCGGCGGTCGCGCGCGGCAACCTCATCGGCACGCAGTTCCACCCCGAAAAGAGCCAGCGCGTCGGCCTGACGCTGCTCGCCAATTTCCTGCAATGGAGGCCGTGAAGCCTGCCGCGACCCGCTCCTCCCCCGCTTGCGGGGGAGGTGGCCCCGAAGGGGTCGGAGGGGGAAGCCACCTCCACCTGCCCCGAATTGGCCCCCCCGCCGGGGAAG
>NZ_JBKBXW010000009.1:0-1867 GCF_046313735.1 Hyphomonas sp. | reverse complement strand
CGCCCGCGCCCCCCCCCCCCCCCCCGCCCCGCCGCCCCCGCCGCGCGCCCCCCCCCCGCCCCCCCCCCCCCCCCCCCCCCCCCCCCACCTCCACCTGCCCCGAATTTCCCCCTCCGCCTGCTACGCAGGCACCTCCCCCGCAAGCGGGGGAGGATGAAACCGCCCGGACCGAACCCATGACCTTCACCCTCTACCCCGCCATTGACCTGAAAGACGGCGCCTGTGTCCGCCTGCTGCGCGGGGAGATGGACGCGGCGACCGTGTTCAACACCGATCCCGGCGCGCAGGCCCGCGCCTTTCACGAGATGGGCTTCACCCATCTGCATGTGGTGGACCTGAACGGCGCCTTTGCCGGCGAGCCGGTGAACCGCGCCGCCGTCGAAAGCATCCTGAAGTCCACCCCAGCCCCGGTTCAGCTTGGCGGGGGCATCCGCACGCGCGCGCAGATTGACGCCTGGCTGGAGGCCGGCATTTCGCGCGTCATCCTCGGCACGATTGCCTTGCGCGATCCCGAACTTGTGAAGACCGCCGCGCGCGCCCTGCCCGGCCGCATCGTGGTCGGCATCGACGCGAAGGATGGAATGGTGGCCGTGGAAGGCTGGGCCGAGACGAGCGACATGAAGGCGGTGGACCTTGCCCGCGCCTTCGAGGGCTGCGGCGTCGCCGCCATCGTCGCCACCGACATTGGCCGCGACGGCCTGAAGACCGGCGTGAATGTTCCGTTCACGGCAGAGCTGGCAAACGCCGTCTCCATCCCCGTCATCGCCTCCGGCGGCGTCAAGAGCGTCGAAGACATCCGTGCCCTGAAGGCCGCCGATGCGCCGATTGCCGGCACGATCCTGGGGCGGGCGCTGTATGATGGGGATATTGTGGCGCGTGAGGCGATTGGGGCGGCAACACCACTTGGGAGCTAAAAACCAAAGAGCACTGAGTTCAAAGGCCCAGTAAAACAAATTACCGATTCCTCTCCGTCACCGCAGAGCGCAATCGGTCGAGGCTGACGATACTCGCAAAAATACAAAGCTTCGTCGGAGATCACTACAGCACGGTCAGGGGCTGGCCAGCAGCCTCTAACTCTAACTACACCAGGTCGGACGACTTCCAAATCAAACATAACCATCATGCCGTCTTTGCAATATGCGGGTTCATAGTGCCGAATCTTGCTTACGACCCAATCGGGAACAAAATCGCTCGTGTCCGAAATGCTCACACGAACCCGGCCGGCTCTTTGCTCAAAGTCGACTAGTTTCGGGAATGACGTTCGCGCGACATTATCCATCACTCTAACAAGTTCGCGGCCTGACCGGTCGGCGACTCTTGCGTTCACTCGCAGAATATCGCCATCCAATATTAAAAACGACAATAAGTTTCGGTTTGAGAATTCAAACACCGTTAACCCGGAGTTTTGCGATTTCAGGCATATCGTGCCCGCCAACAATTTGATTTCGGTGGATGGTTCAACAAACAACTGCGCAATATTTCTTGCGTCAGAACGTCGAATACCTCTCCATTCGTAAAGGTCTTCATCAGTTAGCTTCAAGATACCATGATGAATATCATCGTGGCAGCTTGGGCAAACGGCTATCATGTGCTCTGCGTGGTGCGCTCCATAAACTGCCCAATGCTGGATGTGGTGAATGTGCACGCGCCAGTTTGAGCAGCCAGGATTTGAACATTTATTGCCAGCGCGGTTGATCAGTTCCCGCTTTATTGATTTCGGAATCTTTCTATGAGCCTTCGCCATGCTCTGAACCTCCCCGGTAACCTCGGAGGCCGTTTGGTTGGGGTTACGCAGCCATAGCGGTCTGCGACTGTGCTGCATAGAAATCATTCTCTGCCTCTGCGGGCGGGATGTGACCGATGGGCT
>NZ_JBKBXW010000008.1:0-111022 GCF_046313735.1 Hyphomonas sp. | reverse complement strand
AGCGCCTCGCGCCGGAACAGGGCGCCGGACACGTTCGGGATGGTATTCTTGACGGACAGGCCGCAGGCCAGCTCCTCGGCGCCATCGCGGACATAGGCGCTGCGCCACTGGTCCGGGCTGATATCGGCGACATAGGCGAGATAGTCCGGGGCGAGGATCTCGCTGTCCTCGCTGACCATCTGGGACTGGGTGTAGCTGAGGACGACGTCCTCATCGGCAAAGGCGGCGGCGGCGGCCCGCGTGAAATCGGCGCCGGCCCAGTCATCGGCCTCGGCAATCCAGACGATGTCGCCGCGCGCGAGCTTCACGCCTTTCTGCCACTGGGCGAAGACAGAGCCGGAATTCTCCGTATTCGGAACGATCCGGTAATTGATCCCGCAATCCTTCAGCAGCCGGGCGGCGACTTCCAGGCTGTCATCGGTGGAGGCATCATCAAGGAAGATTATCTCCCAGACCGGCAGGCGCTGGTTGAGGAGGGTGGCGATGCGCTGCGGCAGGTAGCGGGCATAATTGTAGTTCGGCACGATGACCGAGATGCGCGGGGCATGCGCGCCGGCGAGGCGCAACAGGTCCCCGGCATAGGACTGGAAGCCATACTCGCTGCGGATCAGGTCGGCAGCGGCCTGTTCCGCCCGGGCGCGCCGGGGGCGTGACTTGATGAACCGGGTGAGCGCGGCGGCGAAGCCGGCGGGGTCATCATCCGGCAGTTCGATCACGGATGGATGCCGGGAGAGCGCGGTCAGCCCCGTCCGGCCGGACACGATGAAGGCGGGCGTGCCGCAGGCCAGCGCCTCAAGCAGGCTGGAGGGGTAGGGGTCCTCGCGCGAGCTGAGTGCATAGGCGGTGGCGGCCTTGTTGAAGTCTCCGGTGCTGCTCTGGTAAGTCAGCATACGGACATGATCGGCCAGCGCTCCGGCATTCGCCAGGATGGCATGGCAGGCGGTGCGCATGTCCGGGGTCAGGTCGCCGATCCACACGAAATAGAGGCGCGGATTCTGGCGCGCCGCCTCCACCGCCCAGCTGCAGAAGATGTCCGGCGCCTTGCGCGCGTCGCCATAGCCCATGCCGAGGATGATCTCGGCATCTTCCGGCAGGGACAGGCGCGCCCGGACGGCGGCGCGGGCGGCCTCCTTCTCGTCCACCGACAGGATGGTCTCGGCCTTGAACAGGCCCTGCGGCAGGATCACGGGGCGCGGCCATGCCTGGCCGAGGGAGTCCGTTTCGGTCCGCTCCCGGATGAAATCGGAGGCAAAGATCACATGCCGGCAATGCGCCTCAAAGCCGAGGATGCCGTCTTCCAGCTTCATCTGGCGGATTACTTCGGGCAGTTCGTGCAGGAGGCCGATGCTCTCGATCCCGGCCCTGGCGAGGTGCGGCGTGATCCAGCCCCCGGCGCAGGAATTGACCACCGCCCGGGTGAAGCCATCCTCGTGCAGCCGGGTAAGCGTCCGGGCAAAATCCCTGCTGCCGGCGGAGCTTTTCGGGCAGATCAGCAGCTGGCCATAGGCCTCGAAATTCGCCTTCAGCGGGCCGTCATCGCAGGCAATCGTGGTCACTTCGAAGCCGAAGGTGCGCGACCAGATCCGCGACAGGTGCAGCGACAGCATCTGCGCGCCATTGCGGTTGAGGTCATGCGTCACCAGGAGGATTTTTTCCCGGGGTTCGGCCTTGGTGTCCGGAGCGGCTGTGCCGGTCTCGGCACTGTCGCCGTCTGCGAGCGCGCGGCGGGTCGCGTTCAGCCAGGCATAGCCATAATCGGTGTCCGGCTCGAGATAAGCGCCTTCGGCCCATTCATTCCAGGCATTGATGAAGACGAGGCGTTCGTCCGGCAGCGTTTCGCGCTTCGCCATGTCATCGGCAGCGGCGCGCAGCCATTGTTCGTAGACGGAGGGGCCTGCATCCAGCATCACTGCGGCATTGCCCATCCGGCGGGCGGTATTGTCCCATTGCGGCGTGACGCCCCTGAACAGTCTGAAGGAGGGCCGCTGGTAAGGTGTCGACTCCAGCGGCAGGTCGATCAGGTCATAGACCTTCGCAGCAAACTCCGTTCCTGTCGGCACGACGAGATTGTCGCGCGGGGACAGGCCCATATTGTTGGGCGGAAACTCGATCGCGGCATCGAAGCCGTACTCATCGGGCGAGCCGGAGGCGAAGGAGAGGGTGTAGGCGAGGAAAATCTCGCCGATGCCATTCTCCCGGCACCAGCCGCGCCAGCGTTCGGCCGTCGCCTTGGCATCGGGCAGAAGGTCCGGCCGGTAGAGGATCACGAGGGGCTGGCCGCCGACGCGGATGTATTTCTCTGAAGCGAGGTAGCGGGCAAGGCTGGCGATGAAGGCGATGTCATCTTCTGCCGAATGATACTGGCCGATCAGCAGCTGGTCCTCGCGTCCGTCCCAGCGCCGGCTCCAGCTTTCATTCGCCCAGCAGAGGCAGAAGGGCAGCCTTGCCGCCTCGTCCCCGGCATAGGCATCGACCGGCTGTTCGAGCAGGCGGCGGCCGCCGAACCAGTAGTAATAGAAGCAGAAGCCTTCGAGGCCGTGCTGATGGGCGAGCGCGGCCTGGCGCCGGCGGATTTCGGGGTTCCTGAGCAGGTCATAATGGCCGAGCTCACCGGGCCGCCGGGGCTGGCGGTGGCCTTCGAACAGGGGCCGGGCCCGGCGCACATTGGTCCATTCGGTGAAACCGTTACCCCACCAGCGGTCATTCTCGGGGATGGGGTGGAACTGGGGCAGGTAAAACGCGATCGCCCGGGCTTTCAGCGCGGCTGGCCGGGGCAGGGCGGTGAGCTCTTCATAGCGCGCGTGCGCGGCGGCGGACGTCTCCTTGCCGTGCTGTTCATCGCCCTGCAGCTCCTGCCGGCGCTGCTGGATCTCCAGCATTTGCGCCAGCTGTTCGGCCTGGCGCTGCTGTTCGGCCTGCCAGAGCGCATAGCTCTTCGTCCATGAGACGGCGAACGGCGCCCGGCGGAACAGGGTGTCGATCGCCTGCTGTCTCTGCTGGTCAGAGAGGGGCAGGGCCTTCCAGGCCGACCAGAAAAACTGCGAAACATAGCGCCGAACCAACATGATCGCGCCTGCGCCGGCGGGCCGGTCCTGCATAATCCACTCTCAATGTCAGCTTTGGCCCTCTCCTGTCGGCCAAATGAAGCGGCAAATCAATCCTGTTCAATTGGAGAGTGAGTATTTGAAGGCCGGATGCGCCAGTGCTAGCAGACGCGGATGCAAACCGCCTACTTCACGATCTGTTCCCGAAATTACTTGGCTTATGCGCTGGTGCTGCGCAACAGCCTGCTGGCGGCTGAGCCCGGCGCTGCGTTCTTTGTATACCTGGCCGATGCCCCGTTGGAGGAAGGCGCGCCGGAGGGTGTGGAGATCATCCCCGTGGGGGAGCTGGGCCTGCCGGACCTTGAGGGCATGGCGTTCCGCTACACCGTCATGGAGTTCAACACCGCGATCAAGGCGGACTGTTTCCTCGACCTTCTGACGCGGCGCGGCTTTGATGCGGCGGTCTATCTGGACCCTGATATCAAGGTGTTCCGGCCGCTCGGCGAGGTTGCCGCCGCGCTGGAGGCAGGGGCGTCTGCGGTGCTCACGCCGCACATTCTCGGCCCCTTGCCGGAGGGCGCCTCTCCCGGCGAAATCGACATTCTGAAGAGCGGTGCCTTCAATCTCGGTTTTGCGGCCTTTTCAGCCGCGCCGGAGAGCGTTTCCTTCCTGCGCTGGTGGGCGGCGCGCTTGCACACAGACTGCTATGCCGCCTTCGAGCGCGGGCTGTTTGTTGACCAGCGCTTCATCGACTTTGCGCCGGGTTTCCTGCCGAACCTGCACATCCTGCGGCATCAGGGGTATAACGTCGCCTATTGGAACCTCGCCCGGCGCCGCCTGACGCGCACAGCCAGCGGCGCGGTCGAGGCGAACGGCCAACCCCTTGTTTTCTTTCACTTCAGCGGCGTTGACCCGTCCGATCCGGATGTTTTCTCCCGCCATACTGCGACGGCGGCAGGCCCCGAGGATGGCAGCATCGCCAATGCGCTGGCGCTCGATTACCGCGCCGACCTCGCCGCGCAGGGGCACGCGCAATGGGCAGGCATTGCCTATGCCTGGAGCCGGTTTGCGGATGGCAGCCCGATCCTGCCGCCCATGCGCCGCCGCCCGCCGGAAGTCGGCACGCCGGCAGACTGGTTCAAGGCGCCGGACCTCGACTGGTGGAACGCGCCGGACCCCCGGATCGACCAGAAGAACGGCCGGGTGATCACCCGTCTGATGATGGGCTTCTGGGAATTGCGGCCGGACCTTCGCGAGGCGCTGCCCATCGGCACGGAGGCGGGCCGGCGCGGGCTGCACAACTGGTTCCACCGCCATGGGGTCGAGGAGTATGGCGCCGGCGAATACGCCGTCAGGCCGGGGCTTGCGGGGGTACTGCGGGGCTGGCGCTGAGCTGGCGCGCCGCCTCAAACTTGCATTTGCAGGCGGGGCTGAAGCCGGGCTAGCATGGCGCCTTGCCGTTCCGGCAGGTCAGACCCTTTCCCGCCGGTCGGGACGCTAAGCCGACAGGACCCTATGGCACGCAGTATCATTCTCGGGGCTGGCGGGTTTCTCGGTCATCACCTCGCCCATGCGCTGGCGGCGCGCGGCGAGCGGCCGGTGCTGGCCGGACTGTCAGCGCCGCTGAGCTTGCCCGGCCCGGCAGACCAGATCACCTCCGGCCACCTGACCGGGTTTGACGCGCTGGATCCCCATGCCGAAGAGGGCGCCACCTGCTATTATCTGATCTCGACGATGACGCCGTCGAATTCTGCCGGGCAGCCTTCGGCCTTCATTGCCGCGAATCTCGAACTGTTTGTGCGCTTCCTCGAATGGGCGGAGCAGCGCCCGGGGATACGGGTCGTGTATGTGTCGTCCGGCGGCACGGTGTATGGCAATGCGGACGTGTTGCCGACGCCGGAGACGGCGCCGCTGAAGCCGATTTCGTTCTACGGCCTCCTGAAGGCGGCGGCGGAGCAGCATCTGCGGCTGTTTGCAGACCGGGGCCGGCTGAGTGGCACGGTGCTGCGCCTTGCCAATCCGTTCGGGCCGGGCCAGCGGCTCAATCGCGGGCAGGGACTTGTGCCGGCCATCCTCTCCCGCGTGCGGGCGGGCGAGCCGGTTGATATCCTCGATGAGGGCCGGGCGGTGAGGGATTATCTCTACATCGACGATGCGGTGGAGGCGATGATCCTCGGCGGACAGCATCCGGCGCTGGTGAACGAGACGGTGAATGTCGGCACCGGCAAGGGCACCAGCGTGATGGAGGTGGTGCAGCTGATCGAGCGCGAGCTTGGCCAGGCCATCCCGAAGCGCTTTGCCGCCGGACGGGCGGCCGATGTGGCCGTCAGCACGCTGGATGCCTCGCGGCTGACCCGGCTGATCGGCTGGTCACCCCGCTTCACGCTGGAAGAGGGGCTGAAGGCCTGTATCGCGGCAGAGCTGGCGAGCTAGTTTTGTAAGTGCGCGGATCAAATGAAGATGGCCCGCCATTCAGGCGGGCCATCCGTTTACTGACCTTATCAGGCCGATGTCGGATCATTCCTCCGGATCATTGCCCCGCAGGCGATCAACCGATGCATCGGCCGATGCAATCGTCAGCCCATTGACGATCCACTCCACCTTCACATCGTCGGCGCAGGCCGGCACGTCCCCGCGAAGGCGGTAGATCCCGTAGCGCGGCACAGTCGCCTCAGCCAGTGTCGGCGTACCATTCGTGACCACAACATCGGGCCTGTCCGGGAAACTCATGGTTGCGCGGATCGTTCCGACAGCCGGGCTCAGGTTGGAATTGATCGGCTGGTGTACCCAGCCGCGCACTTCAAGCCGGTCGCCGACATTGCAGCGGATGCGGAGCACCGAAATCTCTGGCTGGTTCGGACGCAGAAGCAGGTCCGGGCGGAAATCGCCGAGTTGGAAATCCCAGTAGACCAGGGCACGCTCGGCCGGCGCGCTGCGCGGATGGACCGGCGCGTCGGAATAATAGCCTTCGCCGCCAAACGTTGTGCCGACGAGGTTTGCGCCCGTCAGGTTCAGTTCGAACAGGCCGCCATCCAGGATCGGTTCAGCCGGAAGGCGCTGGTCCTTGTTCTCGACGAAGGGGGTCGTGCCATTGCCCTGGATGAAATCGTCAGGGCCCGTGCAAGTCGGATTGGTGCACTGGTTCGCCGTGATCACGCCGAGGATGACGTTCTCGGCGATGTCCGAGAAAATTTCTTCCGCATATACACCGCCTGCGCCGCCATTCAGGGCGGGGTCCCAGTAACCGGTCACGATCACGGTTCCATTGAGGAAGCCCGGACGGTTGCGGCCTTCGAAGTTCTCGCCGCGAAGCCATTGGGTTGCCGTCAGCGGGCGGTTCGTCAGGACGCCGTTCGCATTGGTGCGGCGGGTCTGAGTCTTGTCCGAGGTCGGCGTCGCGAAGACTGTGTTCTCATCATAGAAGATCACCTGCCCCATCGCGGTGATGGTGCCGGACTCCGGAGTGGTCGCTGCTGAAGCCGTCATCGGCCCTTCGATTTCCAGCGGCACGAGTTGTGCGCTGGCCGGCAGGCACATGGTACCCATCGCAACTGCCGAAGCAGCTGCCATTGTGATATTCCTGAACATTGCGTCCCCCTTGGTGTACGCGGGTTAAATTTCCGGACTGTATTGATGCTTACTCTACCAGCCGTTTGTGTCCCCTCGGCTACTGGAGTATAGCATGTTCTTTCCCTGCCCCAATACGCAACAATTTTCTCCTGAGAGGGGAGCGAACTTATTAAACCCATCCGGGTGGGGGAAGCAGCCAGACGGTAAATCCGGCAAGCGCGATCCAGGGACCAAAGGCGATAGGTGTTTTTCCGGATACGGATTGTTTTTGCACGAGCGAAATGATGAGCGTTCCGGCAATGGCCGCGACAGAGGCAATGAGCAGAACGGACGGAATTCCAATGAGGCCGACCCAGGCGCCAATTGCGCCGAGAAGTTTTGCGTCGCCGCGTCCGAGCCCATCGATCCCGCGCAGGCGGCGATAGGCAATTTCCACCAGCCAAAGAAGGCCAAACCCGGTTGCTGCGCCCGCTAAATGCATGGGCCAGTCAGCAGGCTTCGTCACGGCCACCATGATCGCGCCGGCTGCGAGCAGCGCGGCGTTCAATACATCCGGAAGGATAAAATGCCGCCGGTCAATCGCCGCAAGGGCGAGCAGGAGCCAGCCGAAGGAGAGGCTGAAGATGATCCCGTACGGAACATCACGCGGCGTCAAGGCAACTGCGACGAGCGCAGCCAGTGCACCGGCACACTCCGTAAGCGGAGCGCTCCATCCGATACTCGCCTTGCAGGTGCGGCAACGCCCGCGCAGGGCGAGCCAGCTGACCACCGGCACAAGTTCGAACCATCTGAGCGGGCGCTGGCAATGATCACAGCGCGAGCGATGCGTGAGCCAGGGCGTGCCTGTCTCAAAGCGCCGGGAGGCTGCATCAATGCCTGAGCCGATGATGAACCCGCTGAAAATCGCGAAAAGCTCTATGCCGGTCATGCAGACTTCCCCTCTCGGGCGGCTTGTGCTTGGCGATCCCTGAAAAAACGGTATCCTTGGCGCTTGTGGGACAAGGACGCAGACAGATGAATGACGCAGCTGGAAACCGGCGCCGGCAGGCAGGCTTCAGCCTGATGGAATTGCTCGTCGCGCTGGTCATCCTCGCGCTGATCATGGGCGTCGTGGGGCCGCGCGTCATTGGCTATCTCAGCCGCGCAAAGTCGCAGACCGCCGAGACGCAGGTGCGCAACATGCAGGGCGCGCTCGACATGTTCATGCTGGATGTCGGCCGGTATCCGACCGAGGAGGAAGGGCTGCGCGCGCTCGTCGCGGCGCCGGCCAGCGCGCCCGGCTGGGCAGGCCCGTACCTCGATGAGGATGAGGTTCCGGCAGACCCTTGGGGCCGCCCCTACCTCTATGCAACCGCGCCGGACGGCGTTCGCGTGCGGGTCTATTCCCTGGGCCGCGACGGGGTTGAAGGCGGCAGCGGCGAGGATGCCGATATCGGCCGCCCGGCCCGCTGAGCCGCCGGTCTGCCCGCCGCTCACAGGCAGGCCACCGGGGGCGGAAGCTCCGCGCCTGCCGCGGTGATGAAGGCGCCGCCTGCGGGATATTCCTCCACCAGTGTGCGCAGGCTGCCGGGCTCGCGCATCGGCGCCGAAAAGGTGCCGGCGAAGGAGGCGCGCCGGCCGGCTGGCAGCTGCGCCTCGATCCGGATCACGACCGGCCCGGCAGAGACCGGCGACAGGCCGCCCGCCATGCCGGTATCCCAATCCTCATCGTCGAGTGTCGCGGCCGGCACAGCGGCAAAGCGCTCCAGCGCGGCGCGCACTTCGGCGCTGGCATAGGCGGGCGATACGCGCGTGCTGTAGGATTGCACCGTCAGGTGAGGCATCGCGGCCAGCAGCAGCGCGGGCGGCATCCCCAGAACTTCGGAGGCCTCGCCGATCCGGTTGAACGGGCGATTGGCGGGGCCGTGCGGGAGGCCGGCGCGGCGATACTCCGCATGTTCAGCGCCGCCGGGCCGGGGGCTTGCATCCGCGTCGCGGAAATCGGCGATGCGCGCAGCGAGGCTGTCCGCCTCCCGCTCCGGCGCGCCCAGAACTGCGAACAGGGCCGCGAGCAATTCTTCCGGCGCCGCATTGAGATCAATAAAGGCCGAGACGGGGCGCACATCGAGGATGAGCCGGCCTTCGGCCAGGTCGCAGACATGCGGGAAGCTGCGGCCCTCTGCGCGTTCCGGCCCGTCGAGCCGGTCGAGCGTGAGGCGGATGCCGCTCTCGATCAGCAGGCGTGCGGCAAGGTCGTCCTGCAGCAGGCGGCTTTCGCGGGCGCCCAGATGGGCGTCGCGCGCCACCAGCGCGCCGATGACTGCCATCAGCCCGATGGCCCAGACCACAAGGATCAGTGAGGCGCCCCGCGTCCGCGCCGTGTCGCGGCCGGGGGGCGGGGGGCTCATGAGTCGCTGCCGGCCTCGTTCGCAACCGAGGCAATCGGCTCCAGCGGGCGGACGACAAAGGTGTCTTCGATCATCTTCATCCGGCGAACAAGGTCATCAGTCACAGCCAGCGTCGCATCCGTCGAGCGGACGACGCGCGGAGTGATCATGACCAGCAATTCGGTCCGGGTGGAAGTGGTCCGTTTCGTCGTGAACACATTTCCGAGCAGCGGGATGTCGCCGAGCAGCGGCACTTTCTGCCGTCCGTCGGAGAGGCGCTCGCGCATCAGGCCGCCAAGGGCCACGCTTTCGCCGTCGCGCACGAGCACGGAGGTGCTGATGCGGCGCTGCTGGATGGTGGGCGAGTCGATGCCGGAGCTGGATGTGGCGACCACATCGGAAACTTCCTGGTCGATCTCGAGGATCACGACGCCGCCATCATTCACGCGCGGCGTGACATTCAGGATGATGCCGGTGTCTTTCAGCGAGACCGAATTGACGATGGGGGCATCGGGATTGGTGACGCTGACGGCGGACTGGGTGACGATCGGCACCTGATCGCCGACCTGCAGGGTGGCGGTGCGGTTGTCGAGCACCATCAGGGACGGCGCCGAGAGGATCTTCACATCCGTGATGCCCGCCACGGCAGAAAGTGCCGCGCGGCCATTGGCGCCGGCGAACAGCACCGAGAAGCCCGGGAATTGCGGCGCCACCGCGCCATTGCTGGCATCGCTGAACGAGGCGCTGAACTCGCCGCTCTGGAAGAACCAGGTGAGGCCGTAGGACAGGCTGTCGGTCAGGGTGACTTCGGCAATCGTCGCTTCGAGGAAGACCTGGCTGGCCATCGCATCGAGGCGGGAGACGGCATTCTCCAGGATGGAGAACTGTTCGGCATTGGCGAGCACGACAATCGAATTGTTCGCGTCATCGGCGATGATCCGCGCGGGCGGGACATTGTAGCCGGAGCCGAGCGAGGCAGAAGTGAGCCCCGCCGGGGCGCTTTCGCCGGTGGTCGAGCTGAACATCGCGGCATCGCCGGGACGCAGGCCGGCAGACGCGGTGTCGCCCATCGCGCTGCCGAGGGTCTCGGTGAGGATCGCGGCAACTTCTGTCGCGGCGCGGTTCTGGATCGGCAGGACGAACAGGCGCTGTCCGCCCTGTCCGCCGCTGCGGTCAAGGCGCTCGATCCAGGCTTTGGCCTCAGCGATATAGCTGGGCTGCGGGGTAATCACGACCACGCTGTTCAGCCGGTCCAGCGGCACAAAGCGGGCGATGCCGGAGAGCGGGCCGCCATTCGCCGCGCCGAGCACTGTTTCGAGATCGGACACGAGTTGCGAGGGCGAAGCGAAGCTGACCGGCACGGCTGCAAAGGACATGTTGCGCAGCCAGTTCACATCGAACACGGCGGCGAGTTTTTCGGCCTCTGCGATGGCATTGGCATTGCCGCGCAGCAGGAGGACGTTGCGGACCGGATCGACCTCGACGCTGAGCGAGCGGTCGGAGCTGCCGGCCAGGATCGTCTTCAGGCTTTCGGCCGAGACATAGCGCGGCGCCAGCACACGCGCGCCGCCGCTGAGGCTGCCGCCATCGCCGCGCCCCATCGTGGTGATCCGGAAGAAATCCCCGGCATCGACGAGTTCGGCGTTGCGGCTGGCGAGTACGGAGGTCAGGAGGCGCAGGGCGCCTTCGCGGGTGACAGGCCGGCTGGTCTGCAGGGTCACTTCGCCCTGAAGCGGCGTTTCGATGACGTAATTGGCGCGCAGGATCTCGCCCAGAACCTGCTGGACGGCATCGGCGACCGGCACATCGACCATGTTGATCGTGATCGAGCCGCGCGTATCGGCGCCTGCGGACGGGGCCAGCATCTGGCCGGTGCCGATCTGTTCGAAGCCCTGCATCCGCGATTCGGCCTGCATCAGCTCCTGATAGGAGGGCGGCGCGGCGCGGCTTGCCGGTGGCGGCGCCGGGGCGACGCGGACATTGTAGGTTGGCGGTGAGGTCTGATAGGTCGAACAGGCGCTGAGCACGAGCGTGGCTGCGCCGGCGAGAAGGGCCTGCCGCATCAGGCGGCCGGGGTTAACCTTGGTCATCATGCCTTGTGTTCCTTGCGTCCGGCTAGTCTGCCGGGGCGACCTGACGGCCTGCATGGAGCTGCAGCGTGACGTTCTGGCCGTCGCGGCCGAGCACGACGCTTCCGGGACGCACTTGCTGAAGCTGCCAGCCATCGATCATTCCCCCTCGGGTTATCCACCGGATGTCGCCGGTGTCCTGATGGGCGAGCGATGCACGAGCCATGCCATCTGACAGGACCACGCCGCGCAGGGCGAAGGGGGGAACGGAGCCGTCCCGGCCGGGCTCTATGGCTGCGCTGGCGGGAATTCCCGGGCCCTGGAAGGGCCGGCGATCGGGATGGAACAGGGGCTTTTCCGCTGCCGCGCTCGTATCCTCATCAGAGATGACGGTTAACGCCGGCAAGACCGGTGCCGTCAGGCCGGGCTGGACTGGCGTTTCCGGACGGGCCGCCGTGCTACCGCTGGCTGTCAGGACGGCAAGCAGATAGAGCAGGGCGACGCCTGCCCCGATCAGGAACAGGGAGACCCCGGCTGTTGGTAGACGGACGAAACTCATGGATCCTGCCTCAATCTGTTTCACGCAGGGCGAAGGCGAACACGTCGAGGCGGACCTGGAGCACAGGCTCCTCGACGACATCGCCCGGCCGCCGGGTTGCGCCGGAGACCTGGATGTTCGCCTCGCGCACGAAGAGACGCGGGCTGGAATGCTCGATCGCGAACAGGGCCGCATCCAGCTGGCGCTGGGTTGCCAGCGCCACGATCCGCACGCCGGATTCCTGCAGGGATCCGCGGCTGCGCGACTCCAGCGGCTGGATGCTTTTCAGGTCCGCGCTCGCATCGGACAGGATCCGCCGGATGGTTGCCTGCACGGTTGCTGCCGCCTGCGCCTCGGTCGAGGCGGGCAGGGTGAGCGCGGCCGAGCGGGCGGCGGCTTCGGGATCATTCATACCGGCCTGCAGCACAGCGCGGGAGGCGGCAATGCCCTGCCAGCGCGCAAGATCGGCTTCGGCGGCGCGGATGGCGCCTTCACGCGCGCGGACATGATCCATGGCCGGCAGCACCGCGAGCACGGCCGCTGCAGCGGCCACGCCGGCGAGCAGCAGGCCTGCGATCATCCGCTGGCGCGGCTGGGGGAGGCTGTAGAAATTCATCCATTGTCCTCCGGCAGGAATTCTGCGGCGGGGATGGCGGCTGCGGCTGGGGCGGGGGCCGTCTCGTCGATCACCAGCTCGATCCGGAACCGGTCGGCATCCAGGCGCTGGTCGCGCATCACGGAAGACACAACCCGCGCCGCAACGATGCCGGGAATATTCTCCAGCCGGGCGACCAGCCCGTCGGACGAGCGCGACAGGCCGACAAGGTTCACCCGCTTGCCGTCATAGGCGAGGCCTTCCAGCCACGTATCCTCCGGCAGGGCGGCAGAGAGCTGGTCCACCAGCGCGGTGAAGCGGACCGGATTGGCAGCCTGCGCCTCGATCAGCCCGATGGCATCGGCGCGCGCCCGCAGGGTTCGCTGCAGCGCCAGCACATCGCCCGCCTCGGCCCGGACCGTTTCGATCTCGCCTTCCAGCGCGCCCAACTGGCGGTCCAGCGACACGAGATACAGCCCGGTCGTCAGGCCCGCGAGCAGCACGCAGCCGATAGCGAGGCCTCGATTGAGCGAGGGCAGGAAGGCATCGCTGCGGGCGCGCTCGGTTTCCGGAAGCAGGTTGAACCCGCCCGGCTCACCCTCCGCACCCGGCACATCAATCCCGGCAAGGTCGATCCGGCAGTCTCGCGCGAGGGCCTGCACCTCGTGCACGAGGCTGCGGCGGACAATCGCCTGTTCGGCTAGCAGCAATCCGCCGGTGGCGGCTGGCTCGACAATCCGGCTGTCCTCGAACACTTCATCAATGTCGAACGGGGTATCGGCAGGGATCTGCAGGCGCAGCGCGGCGCGCAGGTTTGCCTCGGATGTGGCCGGCAGGCGGCGCTGGCGCAGGAATGCCTCGCCGGGATCCAGCACGACCAGCACATCCCCTGAGTGAGCCCGCCGGCGCGCCTTCGCGCTCGACGCGAGTGTGCCGATGTCTGATCCGTCTGCGGAGTAAACGCGGAACGTATCGTCCGTACGCTGCACCCGCACCCAGTTGCGCTTCGCAATAAAGGCGCCGCGCAGCCAGGCGGGCACCATGGAGGCGAGTGTGCCGCCCCACCATTCCATGAATTCAAGGATCTGCGCCATGCTGCTGCCGGGTGTCCGGCTCGCGGCGCGTGTCCTGTCGTCCCTCGGCATTTGCCCTTCCCCCACCCGGCAAGCGCCCTGTCCCCCAGGCCGTCATGCAAGGCTTCCATCAATATTCAGGTGCAAACCGCAGAGTGTCAATCAACACAGTTTGCGCGCTACACTCAACTGTGATGTGATAAATGGCATCTGGCAAAGTGTTTGCATCTGCAAGGCGAGTGCACTTCCTGTGCCAGGCGATTGATTGGGGACGCGGCAATGACCAGGCAGGGCAGCGAGACGGCACCGGCTCCCGGCGGCGGAGCGGCGCGTCCGGCCGATCCCCATGCGGCGCTGGGTGCGCTGCTGATTGCACGCGGACAGCTTACGGATGTAAAGCTCTCCCGCGCGCTCGCCTCGTCCGCGAAAACCGGCGAACCGCTCGCCTCGATCCTCGTCAAGCTCGGTCTGTGTCCGGAGGATGTTGTCGCCTCTGCGCTCGCCGGAATGCTGGGCATCGATCATGTCCGCGCCGGTACCGGATGGCGCCCGGCCGCCGACTTGCTGGGCCTCAAACGCCGCTTCCTTCGGGATGCGGACATTGTTCCGCTGGAGTCGGACAGCGGCGCCGTTGTGCTCGCGATGGCCGATCCGCTGAATGAGGAAGATGCGAAGGCCGTCTTCTACAAGACCGGGCGCACGCTGCCCCGCGCCGCTGCGAGCCGCGCCGATGTTCGCGCCTGGCTGTCGGCAACTGATCCGAAGGAGGCGGCCGCCGAGGCAGACCCGGCCACCGGCGGCGCAGCGGAAGCGGACATAGAGCGCCTGATCGACCTTGCGCGCGGCGCGCCGGTCATCCGCTGGGTGGAGGATGTCCTCGCCCTCGCAGTCGAGGCGCGCGCGTCCGACATTCATATCGAGCCGGAGCGGGATCACCTGCGCGTGCGCATCCGCGTCGATGGCGCGCTGGCGCCGGTGAACCTGCCGCTGGAGGGCACGCCGGAAGCGGTTGTGTCGCGCATCAAGGTGCTCGCCAAGCTCAACATCGCTGAACGCCGCCTGCCGCAGGATGGGCGCATCCGCACTGCCCTGCGCGGGCGCGAGATCGACCTGCGCGTCGCCACCATGCCCAGCCTGCACGGCGAGACCGTCGCCCTGCGCCTGCTGGACCAGTCGGCGGCGCATCTTGATCTGGACGCGCTCGGCCTGTCGGCGCTGGCGCGCGAGCGGATGATCGCCGCCATCTCGAAGCCCGAAGGTATCACCCTCGTCAGCGGCCCCACCGGCAGCGGCAAGACGACGACGCTTTATGCCTGCCTGCGCCATCTGATGAACCCGCAGACCAAGTTCATGTCGGTCGAAGACCCGGTCGAATATGAGATTGCCGGTGTCTCGCAGATTCAGGTGAAGCCCGAGATCGGGATGACCTTTGCGCGCGCCCTGCGCTCGGTCCTGCGCCACAATCCGAACGTGCTGATGATCGGCGAGATCCGCGATGAGGAGTCGGCCCAGATTGCGGTCGAGGCGTCGCTGACCGGCCATATGGTGCTCTCCACCATCCACACGAACAATGCGCCCGCCACGATCACGCGCCTTTTGGAAATGGGCATCGAGGACTACCTGCTGTCGAGCACGGTGAACGCCGTCGCGGCCCAGCGCCTTCTGCGTGTGCTGTGCCCGGCCTGCAGGCAGCCCGCCGCTCCGCCGCCAGCGCTCGCCGCCCGGCTGGAGGCGGCGCTGCCCGCAGATATGCCGTGCGACTGGCATGGGCCCGCTGGCTGCCCTGAATGCAACGGCACGGGCTATCGCGGCCGGATGAGCGTTGCTGAAGTCATGGCCATGTCGCCTGCCCTCGAAGAAGCTATTCTCGCCCGCGCGCCGGACAGCCGCCTGCGCGCCATCGCACGGCAGGAAGGCATGCGCACCCTGTTCGAGGAGGCCGTGCTGGCCGCCGCGTCCGGGCGCACTTCACTCGCTGAAGTCTTCGCCGTTACCGGGTCCGGTGAGCCCTGATGCCGGACTATCGCTACCGCGCCTATGCCGTCAGTGGCCGCATGGTCACCGACCGGGTCTCTGCGCCCAGCGAGACCGATGCCGTGCGCCAGCTGTTGGCCGAGGGGCTGACCCCGT
This sequence comes from Hyphomonas sp., assembly GCF_046313735.1. Taxonomy (GTDB): domain Bacteria; phylum Pseudomonadota; class Alphaproteobacteria; order Caulobacterales; family Hyphomonadaceae; genus Hyphomonas. The sequence goes on along the minus strand of NZ_JBKBXW010000008.1, from coordinate 95,637 downwards.
TCGAGATTGCCGAGGCCGGCGCCGCCGCGCCTGTTCATGCGGTCAATGCCGGGCGGAAGGTCGCCCCCGGATTCGGGGATTTCTGCCGCAACCTTGCCTCCATGCTCGGCGGCGGCCTGCCGCTCGATGAAGCGCTGAAACTGCTCGCCGAGGATTCCGGCGACCGGCGCGGCGCGCGCCTTGCCGCCGACATCCGCAGCGGCGTGCTGCAGGGCCTTTCGCTCGGCGCGGCGCTGCAGGCGCTCAAGGCGCCGCCGCCCGATTATGTCATCGGTCTCGTCCGGGCGGGCGAGGAAGGCGGCTCGGTCGTGCCGGTGCTGCACCGCCTTGCCGAAACGCTGGACAATCAGGCGAAGCTGTCGGACGCGGTGCGCGGCGCGCTGGTCTATCCGGTGATCCTGATGGTCACCTCGCTCGCCTCAGTGCTCATCATCCTTCTGGTCGTCGCCCCGGCGCTGGAGCCTGTGCTGCGCACGGCCGGCCAGGAACCGCCGATGGCGGCAAGCCTGCTGCTGGCCGCGGCAAAGGGGCTGCAGGAGCTCTGGCCGGTGCTGACGATTACGCCGCTGGCGCTGATCCTGATGGCCATGATCTGGTCGCGCAGCGCGGCTGGCCGCCGGATGCTGGCGCGGCTTGTGCTGGCGGTGCCGGTCGCCGGGCCGCTGGTGCGGGATATGGAGGCGGCGCGCTGTCTCGCCTCGCTCTCGGCGCTGCTGGAGAACGGGATGAGCCTAGTGCCCGCGCTGGAAGTCGCTGCGCAAGGCACCGGCAATACCGTGATCCGCGAGGGCGTCCTGCGCATTGCGGGCGAGGTGCGCACCGGTGAGCGCCTGTCACAGGCGATGCTTCAGGAAAGCGCGCTGCCCGTCACCGCCGCCCAGATGGCAGCGGTCGGCGAACGCTCGGCGGATATGGCCGGCCAGATGGCGCAGGCCGCCGGCATCCTCGAGGAACGCAGCCGCCGGCGCATCTCGCGCCTCACCGCGATTGCCGGGCCGGTGCTGACCCTGCTGCTCGGCGTGCTGATCGGCGGCATCGTGCTAACGCTGCTGAGCGCGATCATGAGCGTCAATGATCTGGCAGTTCAGTCATGACAGCGCGGCCCGCGACTACACGCGAAGCGGGCTTCAGCCTGATGGAGCTGATGGTGGCACTGACCATCCTCGCGCTCGCCATGAGCGTCGTGTCGATGGCGCTGATCCGGCCCAATCCCGGCATGGAGCTGCGCCGGACGGCCTCGGACGTGACCAGCCTGTTCCGTGAGGCGCGTATCCGGGCGCAGGAGGAGAACCGCATGGTGCGCGTTGCCTTCCTGCCGGAGGAACGCCGGTTTGAAATCGCCGGGGATGAGGCGCTCATCCTGCCGGAGCGGATCGAGGCAAGCCTCCTCTCCTCGGCAGCAGCTGGTCCGTCGGCGGTGCTGTTCCTGCCGGATGGCTCCTCGACGGGCGGGCGCGTGACGCTGACCGGCGCCGGTGTTTCCGAGGATGTGACCGTCGACTGGCTGACCTCCCGCATCGAGCGGAGCCGCACGCCATGAGACGCGAAGCCGGCTTCACGCTGATGGAAACGCTGGTCGCGTTCAGCGTGTTCAGCCTGGCGAGTGTGGCGCTGCTGGACCTCTATTCGAGGACCGCCGAGATCCGCAGCCGCTCAGGCGCGGCGGCGGAACTCTCAGCCCGCGCGGCGGAGTTGATCACTGAGGCAGAGCTGACCGCCCGCGCCGGGCCGGTGCTGCAGGGTGTGGACGCAGACGGCACGCGCTGGGACATCCGCCTGCGCCCAGAGGGCGCGCGGTTCGTGCGGATCGAGGTGGAGCTGACTGCAGCGTCTGGCCGGTCGGCGCGGGTGTCCACATTGCGCCTTGCGCAGGAGCTGGGGCTGGAGGCGGCGCCATGACGGCCCCGCGCAGCCGGTCGGCGGGCTTCTCGCTGATGGAAGTGCTGGTGGGGCTGACCCTGCTGGCCCTCGTCTCGGTGGCGGTGACCCAATCGGTGCGCACCGGGCTGCGCGTCTGGCAATCGGCCGCGACGGAGACCGCCGCCGCCGAGCTGCGCCAGACAAGCCGCCTTGTCGAAAGCTGGGTTGCCCGGGCGCTGCCGCAGCGCGGGGTTGAAGCGGAGGATGTGGTTGTGTTCCGGGGCGGCGAGCGCCAGCTGAGCTTCCTCGTGGACGGGCAGGCCGGGCGCAAGCCCGCCGGCTATTCCCGTATCACGCTCGCCGCCCGGCCTGACCGCGCATGTCCGGGCGGCGCCGATCTCGTCCTGACCTGGGAAGATGTGACGGCGGCCGGGCAGTTCGCCGCCAGCGCGTCCGACAGCCGTATCCTTGTCCGGTGCGCCGAGGATATCCGCTTTACCTATTCAGGCTGGCGCCGCAGTCCGCAGGGGCCACAATTCGCGCGTGAGGCGATGTGGACGGACGATCTTTCGCTTCCGGCGCATATTGCCATCAGCGCGAAAAGCGGCCGCGATGAGTTTCGGATTTCTGCGCCGTTGATTTTCTCAAACTGAACTGCCTGCGGATTGGGCAGGTTGGCTCCCCTTGCGCAAGGTTAGCTCTCCGGTTCGGATATATAGGTGCAAGTCCTGATCGCGCATCGCGAGAGAAGCGCACAATATTCCAAATAATGGTGCGGTTTTAGTAGACGTTGAATTATCTGTAATGTTGCTTGCAATGTAGAAGAAGCGGCTCGGGACAAGTCGTGCACTGACGAATTAGGGGCGGAGCCCCACGGGGAGGGAATTGTGCTGGGTGGGATATCGAAGGTGGCCGCGGCGCTTGTGCTGAGCGCTGCGGCCTATACAACTTTCGCTTTTGAGGCGAGTGCACAACTCCCCGTTTGCAGCCGGACCGTCAGGGCAGATGTGGTGGTGCTCGACCAGCCACTGATGTTCAACCGAATGGGCGCGCAGAACGTCAACGGCATGATCTATGCTCTGCGTACGGATGTTGTTGACCGCTCCTCCGGAAAGCCTGAATCGCAGGGCGGCACGCTGACGCCCGGTAATGTCCGGTTGCGTCCCGATAAACGCCCGCGCCCGCTGGTTGTCCGTGTTTCGGCAGGTGACTGCCTTGAAGTGCGCCTGACCAACCTGCTCGATCCGCAGCACAATCCGAATAATGCTGTTCCGTCGGTTCTGACGGTAAACGACCAGGTTGCAGAGCGCCGCGTTGGCTTCACGCCGCTGGGCTTGAACGCGATCGATTCCGCGCTCGACACGGGCGTTTTTGTTGGTACCGGGACGAACCCGCTTGCCAATGTCGGCCAGACGCGGACCTACCGGTTCTTTGCCGCGCATGAAGGTGCGCACCTCGTTCTGTCGCATGGCGCCAGCTTTGGCGGCGAGGCGACCGGCGGGAACATTTCCAACGGCCTCTTCGGGGTCGTGCAGGTCGAGCCCCCCGGCGCGCGCTACTATCGCAGCCAGGTGACCGAAGAGGACATGCGCCTTGCAACCATCGGGCACACCCCCGGCGGCCAGCCGATCATTGATTATGAAGCGCGCTATCCGAACCGCGAGCCGTGGAGATCGGAAGGCAAGGGCAACCTGCCGATCCTGAACATGCTGCGGGAACAGGGCGGGGTGATGCGGCTGGTCCATTCGGACCTTAACGCCGTGATTGCCGGGCCGAATGCCGATGGCAGTTTCCCGGCCTCCACCTATCCGCTGGAAGCGCAGGGCAAGCGCAACCCCGCTCTGCCGAACCGGCTGGAACCCTTCCGCGAATTCGTCACGATGTTCCATGACGAAACCGTCGCGATGCAGGCCTTCCCGGGCTGGTTCGAGGATGAAGTCATGTCGCACACGCTGCACGGCGTGCGCGACAGCTTCATGATCAACATGGGCTCCGGCGGTGTGGGTTCAACGGTCATCGCCAACCGGCTCGGTGTCGGGCCGGCGCATGATTGCCTCTCCTGTTCGTATGAGGAATTCTTCCTGTCTTCCTTCACGGTCGGCGACCCGGCCATGCTGGTGGATGTGCCGGCCAATGCGGGCCTCGAATTCTGCACCCCGCAGCCCGGCGATCCCTTCTGCGAGCGCGACAGCAACATCCGCGCCAGTTATGCGAAGTTCCCGGATGATCCTTCGAACGTCGCGCACTCCTATATCGGCGACTTCGTGAAGTTCCGGAACCTGCATGCAGGCCCGAAGGAGCATCACATCTTCCACCTGCACAACCACCAGTGGCTGTATAATCCGGAAGACGACAACTCCAACTACATCGACGCCCAGGGCATCGGCCCCGGCGGTGCGTACACATACGAGATCGCGTTCGGCGGCTCGGGCAACCGCAACCGGACGGCCGGCGACGCGATCTATCACTGCCACTATTATCCGCACTTCGCGCAGGGCATGTGGGCACACTGGCGCATCCATGACGTGTTCGAGGCGGGCACCGTGCTGGACGTGAAAACCAATGCGCAAGGCTTCCACCGCGATCCGTTTGCGCTTGACCGCGGCCGGCCTGCGCCGGGCGCGCGCGCCCTGCCGGATGGCGAAATCATTGCCGGCACACCGATCCCGGCCATCGTGCCGCTGCCGGGCAAGGCGCTCCCGCCGATGCCGGGCCGTGTCTATGTCGCAGCCGTTGACAAGAATGGCGACGGCAAGCCGGAATCCAGCCAGGCGGTGATCGACCGGTCGGACCGCGATCCGTCGCTGGTGGATACCCGCGTCGTGATGGCCGGTCTGAATCCGGCTGACCCGGCCAACCAGCTTAATCCGCTTGGCCTCAAGAATCCCGGCTATCCGTTCTGGATCGGCGGCATGGAAGGTGCGGTCGGCCAGCGTGCGCCGACACCGCCGCTCGACATGGCGGCCAATCCGCTGGATCCGACGACCGGCGGCTGGGATGGCGGCCTGCCGCGCCACTTCCTCGACGGCTATTCCACCGGTGGCCTGACGCATTCGTCAGAGACGCGGTTCAGCTTCGAGAAGCATATCGACAAGGCCAAGGCCGTCTTCATGAGTGAATACGGCAATGACATCGAACGTGCGGCCATGGCGTTCCACGCCCGGGGCGCGCATCCGTCCTTCCGCCAGCTGATGAATGGCACCGTGCAGGCGGCGGAGTTCCGCACGAACGGGGCCCTGCCCACGCCGGGCGCGCCCTTCTTCGAGCCCTGTATGGACGACCGGGGCGAAGTGTTCCTGACCGGGACGACCGGTCAGTTCTTCTCCGGCGTTCCCGGCCAACTCGGCAACCTGTTCACGGCGACCTTCGGGGCGGACAACCCGCGCGTCTACAAGGGCGCCAACATCCAGATCAATGCGGTGTTCAACAAGGTGGGCGATCATTTCCCACAGCAGCGCATCATCGCCCTGTGGGAAGATGTTGCCCCGACGCTGGCGCAGGTGCGCCCGCCGGAGCCGTTCGTCATCCGTCTCAACTCATATGACTGCGCGGTCTTTTACCAGACCAACCTGGTGCCCGAATTCTACTATGTCGACGACTACCAGGTGACGTCGCCGACCGACATCATCGGCCAGCACATCCACCTGCCCAAATGGGACCTTGTGGCCGCCGATGGCGCCGCCAATGGCTGGAACTATGAAGATGGCGCGCTGGGCGCTGAAACCGTCCGCTACCGCATCCGCGCCATCAACCGCTATTCGCTGGAAGAAGGCACCGGGGCGCAGCTGCTGACGGCCAAGCCCCACCCCTTCTTCGGGGCGGGTCCTGGCGGGACATATCTCGGTGCACGGACGATGATCCAGCGCTGGTTCGTGGACCCGCTGCACAACCTGCAGGGCCGCGACCGGGGCATCGGCGTGACCTTCACGCATGACCATTTCGGTCCGTCTACGCACCAGCAGGTCGGCCTCTATGGCACACTGCTCGTCAATCCGGCCGGCTCGCTCTGGAAGCATAACGAGACCGGGGAAATGATGTATACCCGCGCCGATGGCGGCCCGACGAGCTGGCAGGCCATTATCCTGCCGGGCGACATTGATGGCGACGGGGCCGACGATTCCTATCGGGAGTTCTATCTCGAGGCGCAGGACTTTGCCCACGCCTACAATGAAGGCGTCTATGCGGGCGTCGACCGGCACGGCAATCCCAAGCCGCCGACCAATGACACCTTCCGCTATGCGCTGAACCCGTCCTACCGCCAGTCGGCGCCTTTCCCGGATGCCGTCCGCTTCGCAGCGGTCTGTCCCGGCGGCGTCCCGAGGCCGTGTCCCGAAGCGGTGTCATCGGATGATGTCGGCACCTTCCTGATCAACTACCGGAACGAGCCGGTCGGCTACCGGGTCTATGATCCCAACCGGATCGGGCCGGATGGCAAGCGCGGTGCGCAGGCCGAAGGCATGGCGGGTGACTTGTCCTTCGCGCTCCAGACTCGCACGGACCGGGCCATCCAGGCGCTCAACACGCGCCTCGGATCGACGCCCTATCCGGCGATGACCGGCGATATCCGGCCTGGCGATCCCTTCACGCCGATCCTGCGCACGAATGCCGGCGATGCAATCCGTGTACGGATCCAGACTGGGGCGCATGAGCACGAGCATGTGGCCACCATCAATGGTGTCAAATGGCTTGCCGGCGGCAGTTCCTTCGGCGCATCGGAAAACTCCGGCTGGCGCAGCGCGATGCAGGTCGGCCTTGCCGAGAAAGCGTCGTTCTCGACGAACATCTTCGGCGATGTCGACCAGGCCAGCGTGGTTTCAGACTATCTGTATACGTCCGATGCGTCGCAGGAAGGCTTCTGGACCGGTTCATGGGGCGTCCTGCGCTCCTACGAGGTCTCGCGGCCGGATCTTGCCTCGCTGCCGAACAATCCGCGTACCATGCCGATCACCATCACCAACCGCAGCGAGTTCAACGGGGTCTGCCCGCGGTCTGCTCCGGTGCGGCGCTATGATGTGACGGCAGTGTCGGTCAACCAGATGCTGTCGAATAACTTCCAGACGACCATCATCCCGAATGATGACTCGGCTGTGATGCATGTCGGTGGCCCGCTTAATCCGGCGGGCGGGACCTTGCGCTACAACACGCGCGGAACGCAGCTCAACAATGGGATGCGCGGACCCCTGCATGATCCGACGGCGCTCGTCTATGTGCCGACCCACGACCTGCTGCGCAATGTCTCGACCCCGGCCGAGCAGACCGCCTGCAACAACAATAATGGCGGTGTCACGAATCCGTTCTGCCCCGTCCGGTTGCCGAACCAGTATAATTTCGAGCCCATCACCTTCCGCGCGGCGGCGGGTGAATGTGTCGAGATCACGCTGCGCAACCGCCTGCCGGATGCCGTGCCGGACCTCGCCTCCTACGTCACGCAGCACTACACCGTGATCCGTGACCGGAGCGATCCGCAAGGCTCGACGACCTTCAACAACAACCTGATCCGGCCTTCAAGCCATGTCGGCCTGCATACCCAGAAGCTGGCCTATGACATCTCCCGCGATGACGGCATGAATGTCGGCATCAACCCGGTACAGACGGTTGCACCGCGCAGCTCGCGCACCTACCGCTTCTACGCGGGCGACCTGGAGCTGGAGCCGCGCGTCTGGGGCGCGGGCAGCGGCAAGTCGAAGGCGAATGGCGCCCTTATGGGCAACGCCTTCCCGCTGGTGGCGCGGCCGGTCGAGTTCGGGGTCGTTCCGGTCATGCCGGCAGACCCGCTCAAGCAGGGCCAGAAAGGACTGTTCGGCGCCATCACGGTGCTGCCGGAAGGCGCGACCTTCGTGACCGATCCGGGCACGACCGCCTAGGCGACGGTGACCCTGCCAAACGGCAGCATGTTCCGCGATTTCTCGATGATCATCCAGAAATCGGTGAACCTGCGGTATCGTGATGGCACGCCGGTCGAGAATATCGCGGGTGAAGGGGTCGGCGTGCCGGAAGACGCGCATGATGCCGGCGCCGCCGCGATCAATTTCGGCACCGAGCCGCTCTGGTTCCGCTTCGGCTTCGGCGCCGGCGCAGACTGGGGCTTCGGCGACGAGACCGGCCCCGGCCTTGCCTCGATCCCCAACGCCTTCCGGGCCTATGCGAATGCCCAGGGCGGCAATTCGGATCCGGCCACGCCGGTCTACCTCGCCCGGCCCGGAGACCAGGTGCGCTTCCGCATCACCAAGCCCACGGGCTATGCGCGGAACACCACGATGGCGATCCTCGGCCACAACTGGACCGAAGAGCCCTTCATCTCGGTCAACATGCCGTCGGATGTGATGGCGAAGACGGCGTTCCAGGTGTATCGTTCCACGGTCGACAACATCGTCACGGGCAATGGCTGGAACGTCGTGACCGAAGCGGGCGGACCGTTCCGCGCGCCGGGCGACTATCTCTTCCGGGATATCGGCTCGTTCGGCAATCTCAACGGCCTGTGGGGTATCTTCCGGGTCGAGGAGGACAATCCGATCCCCTGACGACACGCCGCAAGTTCCGGCTGGCCAGTTTCTTGCTGAGCCAGCCGGAAAGCAGGTTGAGGGGGCAGGCAGCACGGTATGGTTAATTTCAGGCGTCTATTGAAAGAACCGGCATGGGTGACCCTCGGGGCCGCCCTGCTCGTGGCCGGCCTCGCCTTCGCCATCATCTTCCGCGCGCCCGCCGCAGAGCAGGGTGCCGCCGGCCCGGTGATTTCGCGCGACGGCCTGAATGTGGAATTCTCGATCACCTCGGTCACGGCCCCGGATGGCCCCGTGATGGCCGGGGATGTTGCCCGCCTCTCGCTCAAATTCACCGACGCCGGAACCGGCCGTCCCGTTTCGGGACTGCTGCCCGCCGGCTGGATCGACCCCCTGCGGGCGGAAGACGCCGCCAGCGAGGAGGCCTGCCGCACGTCGGCCGGCACCTATCTCGCCGGCTATGTCGGCATCCGGCCGATGATCGACCTCAACAGCTATTATCTCGTGGTGCTCAACTCTGACCCCACCATTGCCGTCATTGATCCGATCATCGGCGTGCGCGGCATCACCAAGCTCCTCACCCAGGTCATCCTGCCAGGGCGCGGCGAGGACTGGGCCCGCTCGCAGGATGAAAAGCGCGTCTTTGTCGCGATGCCGGGCCTCGGTTCCGTCGCCGCCGTCGATCTCGATACCTTCCGGCTGATCGAGACCGTCCCGGTGGGCGAGCGCCCGACGCGCATCATGGTGCAGCCGGATGGCCGCTATATCTGGGTCGGCCGCACCGGCGCCGAGCCCGGCGTCACCGTGCTCGATGCCGAAACCCTCGCCATCGCCGCGCAGATCCCGACCGGGGCCGGCCATCACGAATTGCTGGTGACCGGCGACAACCGCCACGCCTATGTCACCAACCGCGACGACCGCACCGTCTCCGTCATCGATGTGCGCCGCCTGCGCAAGACCGGCGAATTTACCCTGACCGGCCGGCCGATCTCGCTCGCCTATTCCGATCTCGCCCGCGCGGTCTACATTGCCGATGCTGAAACCGGCGAAGTGATCGTCACCGAGCCCGGCTCCAGCCGCGTGCGCGCCACGATCCCGCTCGAACCCGGCCTCGGCCCGATGCGTGTGGCGCCCGGCGGGCGGTTCCTGCTCTCGGTCAACCCGAAAGCCAACACCGTCTATGTGATCGACACGGCGAACAACCAGCTCATCCACCGGCTGGAGATTGCCGGTGAGCCGTTCCAGATCAGCTTCTCGCGCAGCTTTGCCTTTGTCCGTTCCCTGACGAGCACCACCGTCTCGATGATCCGCCTCGCTGACCTTGGCGGGCGGGAGCAGGTGACGATCAACCGCTTTGAAGCGGGCGAACGTCCGCCCTCGGACTCTCCGCAGCTCCTGCCGTCTGATCTCTTCGCAACCGCCGTCACCGAAGCCGCCACCATGGTCGTCAGCCCGGGGGACGCGAATGTCTACTACTATATGGAAGGCATGAACGCGCCGATGGGCAGTTTCGGCGGCTATGGCCACCGTCCGCTCTCGGCGCTTGTCGTCGACCGCACGATCAAGGAAGCCGCGCCCGGCGAATATGTCTCGGTGGTGAAAATCCCGGCGACGGGCAATTTCCATCTGATCCTGACGATGGATGCGCCCCAGATGATCCAGTGCTTCCCCTTCACCGCGGAGCAGAACCCGCACATCGCGCGCGACGAAGCTCCGCTGCGCATCGCCTATGATACCCGCAGCGGCATGATGGCGCCGGCAGGCCAGCCCGTCCGTGTACGTTTTACACTCACCGATACGGCCAACAATGGCGCGCCCTATGCGCGCGATGATGTGATCGCGGTCACCTTCCGCGCGCCTGGCCATGACCGTGCCGAGCACAAGGCCCGCGCTGTCGGCGAGGGCGTTTACGAAGTCACCTTCACGCCCGCTGAGGCCGGGGCGCATTATGTCTATCCGGCCGTGCGCAGCATGGGGCTGGATTTCGGCAAGCTGCCCTTCCTGACAGTGGTGGCGCAGGAAGAAGCCCGCAGCGGAGGCGCGCCGTGATGCTTCGCTTTGTTCTCGGTGCCGGCCTCTTCGTCCCGATCCTGGTTGCGCTGATTGCGGCATGCTCGCCGGCGGCAGGCAGCGCTGATCCGCATGCGCACCATTCTGCCGCCGCCGCGCCGGAAGCACAAGGCACCGTGCAGCGCGCACTCGTCGTGCTCAGCGATGCGCCGATGCTCGACCAGACCGGCGCCGTCCGCCGGCTCAAATCCGATATTGCGGAAGGCCGCATCATCGTCGTCGATTTCATCTTCACGAGTTGCCAGACCATCTGCCCCGTGACGACCGCGCTGATGGCCGATGGCCACCGCCGCCTGTCGGACATCAGCGGCGATGATCTTGCCTTCATCTCGATGAGCGTCGATGCGCGCACGGATACGCCGGCCCGCCTCGCCGCGTTCGCCGCCCGCCATGGCGCGGAATGGAGCTTCCTGACCGGTGAGAAGCCGGTGATGGACGAGGCGCTGACCTGGCTCAACGCCTACGCCATCGTTCCGGAAGACCATACGGCGATGATCGTCATTGGCGACACCGCAACCGGCGAGTTTTCCCGCATTTATGGCCTGCCGGACCCGGCTGTCATCGAGGGGCGCGTGCGCGCCCTGATGGCCCGCCGCCAGGCGGCGCCCGCCGTCCTGCACCAGCACTGATCAACGAGGATTCCGAAATGCGTCGCCTTCTGACAATCCTGACACTGATGGCTTCCGGTCTCATCGCAGCGCAGGGCGCAACCGCCCATGGCGGCCACAATCATGGCTCGGACCGTGTGGAAACGCGCAGCGTATCCGCTTCCGCCGGGGACGAGCGCGCCCGGGCCTATTTCACCGATACGGTTCTTGTGGATCACACAGGCCGCTCGGTGAAATTCTATTCCGATGTGCTCGAAGGGCGCACGGTCGTCATCAGTTTCATCTTCACAACCTGCCCGGATGCCTGCCCGCTGATCAATGCCACGCTGGAGCGTGTCCAGGACAGGCTGCGCGACCGGATCGGCAAGGACATCGTCATTGTATCGATCACCGTGGACCCGGAAAATGACACGGTGGCGGTGCTGTCGGACTACCGGAAAAAGTTCAAGGCGATGGATGGCTGGATATTCCTCACCGGCACGACCCGGAACATCGAAACCGTCAGCCAGAAGCTCGGCCAGGTGTTCGAGCGCGATGCCCACCTCACCGCGCTGCTCGTCGGCAATACGCGCACGGCGCGCTGGCGCAAGATTCCCGCCCATCTGAGCGATGCCATCATCGCCGGGCAGATCAGGGACATCGCCGACGATGTCTGGAATTAGGCAATGGTCAGCCTGCGGACTGATCCTGTTTCTCGCTGCCTGTTCGCCTCCGGCGGCGGAGGCGCCCGCCCCGCCGGCAACGGCAGCTGAGCTGCAGGCCGCGCAGGACCGTGGCCGCCAGATTTACTTCGGCGAGGAAGGCTCTCCGCTCGACCACGCGACAGCCCGTGTCGGCGGCATGGATGTGCGCCTTCCGGCCAGGGGCTTTCCCTGTGCCTCCTGCCATGGCCGCTCGGGCTCGGGCTTTGCCGAGCGGGGCGCCGCGCCAACCGACCTGTCGCGCGGAGCGCTGACCCGGCCTTACACCGTCTCTGCCAGCGCCGGGCGCCAGCGCCCGCCCTATACACTGGCGTCCTTCCGCGCCGCCATCCGCGCGGGCAAGGATCCCGGCGGCAATGCACTCGCCGAAGCCATGCCACGTTTTGACCTTCCGGACACAGACCTTGCCGATCTGTGGGCTTTTCTCGAAGTCATTGACACGCTGAATGATCCAGGTGTGGACGATTCAGAGGTGCGCATTGCCGTCGCCTTTGCTCCGGGCCCGGCCGGCGAAGCGCAACGCCGGGTTCTGGACATGCTCGCCGGCGATATCAATGCGCTTGGCGGAATTCACGGGCGCGCCCTGATGTTCGAGGCGGCCCCGCCGGGAGGGACGCCGGCATCAGGAACATTCGCCTTCCTTGTTGTGTCGCAAGCCGGCGCCGCGCCTGCGGCGGGCCAGCCAACACTGTACCTGTCGGCGAGCCTTGGCGGAGATCCGCTCGGGTTTTCCCTGCTGGCGGGCCCGGAAGACGAGGCCGCCGCCCTGCGCCGCTTTGCAGTCGAACGGCTCGGTGTGGTGACGGTTCAGGATGCCTGCCAGCCTGGGTCCGCAGCGGTCCGGCTCCTGTTGTCCACTGACTGTCTGAGCGGCGCGCGGCAGGCCGGCCAGCTCCTCATTCCCAATACTGTCTTCGTGAAACTTCCGCCTGCGGAGCGCCGCAGCCTTCCGGCTGAGACCTATGTTGCGCTGCCAGCTCCCCTCTCGCGTGTGGCGCCGGGCGCGCAGACAGCCCTTGCGCGAACGCGTGCGCGCGCCGGCACAAGCCGCGAGACGATCATCGCTGAAGCTGAAGCCTACTCCGTTGCGGCTGTGCTGATCGAGACACTGATGCGCACCGGTAGGGAGCTCACACGCGAGCGATTTGTCTCTTCACTTGAGGATATCCGCGATTTTGAAGGCGCAATCACCCAGCCGCTCAGCTTCGGACGTAACCGGCGCAATGGCTCAAGAGGGGTAGAGGTCGCGGAATATTCTCCGCATACGGGAATTTTAACGCCGACAGGTGTGTGGATCGATCCGGATCGCTAAACAGGCGGTGTCATCACTCCCCATACGGGTGAATTCCCGGCGTCCGTGCCGCTCTGACGAGACTCGTGTTGACCCCCCTGATCCACTGGCGTTTATCTTGCATCTTGAGGGTAGAGAAGCCGCGCCAACGATACTCCGTTGACGGCAGATGCTTCTCACGGAGGGACGCAAATAATGGTGGGATCAATCAAATCCGCGCGGGCAATCCTGGCCGCAGCCATCTTCGCCTCGGTCTCTGCACCCGCGCTGGCGCAGCAGCTCGTATATGCACCTATCAACCCGTCATTCGGCGGCGACAGTTTCAACTCGTCGCACCTTCTGGCCATCGCGAATGCGCAGAACACCTATCGCGATCCGAACGCCCCATCGGTTTCCAATTCCCAGATGGACCAGTTCCTCCGCCAGTTGCAGAGCCGGCTGCTCTCATCGCTTGCCGCGCAGGTGAATGATGCGATTTTCGGGCCGAATCCGCAGGAATCCGGCACGATCACCTTCGGCGACCAGATAATCACATTCGTCCGTGGACTGGATTCTGTCACCCTGACGATCAAGGACCTGTCGACCGGCACGGTCACGGAAGTCATCATCCCCCTGATGGGCGGAAAGGTGGATCCGTCCGGCGGGTCCGACCTGTTCGGCATGGCCGGCTACACCCAGCCGGCGCCTGCGGGCTCGACCAGCCTGCTTTCCGGAGAAACGCTGGCCCAGCCGCCGGCGCTGTCGACGCTCGGCTCGTCCTTCAATGAACTCGGCGACCTCACGAACGGAGGGTTCTGACATGTTCAGTGTCCTCCGTATGCTGCAGGCAGCGGCCTGCGCCGCCCTGCTTTTTCTCGGTGCCTGCGCCACCACGATGAATGATGGCCACCCCGGCATGATCCAGCGTGCGGCCGTTTCCGAAGTGCGCACCGATACGCAGAACAGCCTGCGCAGCCTGCCGCCTCCGCGCGAGCGCGCCGCCGTCGCCGTCTATCGTTTCGATGACCAGACAGGCCAGTTCAAACCCTCGGACAGGGTGCAGACCCTGTCCAAGGCGGTGACCCAGGGCGGAACCTCCATCCTGCTGAAAGCGCTGCAGGATGCGGGCGACCGGTCATGGTTCACAGTGATCGAGCGGGAGAACCTCGACCACCTCCTGAAAGAGCGTCAGATCATCCGCGAAATGCGCCGGCAATATCTCGGCGAGGAAGACCTCAACGAAGCCGCCCTGCCGCCGCTGCTGTTTGCCGGCGTCATCCTCGAAGGCGGCATCATCGGCTATGATACCAACACCGTGACCGGCGGGGCCGGCGCGCGCTTCCTCGGCATCGGCGCCCATACGAGCTACCGCGAAGACAAGGTCACCGTCTATCTCCGCGCCGTCAGTGTACGGAGCGGCGAGGTCATCACCTCGGTTGTCGCCTCCAAGAAGGTTGCCTCCTTCGGTGTCGCGGCGAACGTCTTCCGCTATGTCAGCTTCAAGGAACTGCTCGAAGTCGATACCGGCTTCACGACGAATGAGCCGGACCTTCTGGCCCTGCGCCAGGCGGTGGAAAAGGCCGTCGAGCTTCTGATCCTCGAAGGCGCCGATCTCGGTGTCTGGGGCTTCCAGGATGAAATGGCCGGCGCCGAACGGCTTGAGCGTTACCGCGCAGAGCGTGATGGCCGGTTCAATGAGGACGACATCCAGTTTGCGAGCACCGAGCCGCGCCGGACCGCGCAGGCGGGTCCGCCCGGCCGGCAGCGCCGCACCAGTTCAGCGCAGCAGGGACGCTCGGAACAAGGCGTTCCCGTGGCTGAGCCGCCGGCAACGCTCCTCTCGTCCAGCGGCTATCGCTGAACGGGGCAACAGTTTCGCCGAATCCTCCGCGCCCTGACTAAACAGGCAGCAGCGGGGACCGGCACCGGAAGGCGGCGCGGGGTCGCGTCACCATCGTTCGTTGCCCGGGATGGTCCCGGGCTGCGGACACAGGGAGTGGTTGGGGTCTTGCTGCTGAGGCGGGCCTGGGACGCAGTTTAGTAGGGAGACACTTTATGCGTATGAAACTCATGGCCGGTGCGGCGCTTGCGCTCGTGATGGCCAGTCCGTCGATCGCGAATGAATCGACGGTCATCCAGAACAATCTGAACAATACCGCGACGGTCGATCAGGCCTCCGGTGCGAAAGGCAAGTCTGCGATCACGCAGAATGGCCAGGACAATCTCGCAAAGGTCGATCAGAGCGACCTGTCGAGCGCCGGAACCTCCGGCACCCGCAATGACAGCACCATCGTGCAGAGCGGCGCGGCAAACCTTGCTGATGTGAAGCAGACAAACACCGGCGCCGGCGCAAGCCCTGCCAACGTGTCCTCGATCACCCAGACCGGCAGCAATGCGGCTGCGTTGCTCGACCAGACCGGTTCGGGCAACAACTCCGCCATCAACCAGGCCGCCACCGGCCCGGTGACCGCCGATGTCACCCAGAACGGGACGGGCAACCAGTCCACCGTCGGCCAGTCCGGCAACAACACGACGGTCTATGTTGACCAGGGCATCACGAATGGGACGTCCACGGACAGCATTGCGACGATCGACCAAGGCTCGTCCGACAGCGTGATCAACGTCAAGCAGGGCGGCACCGCCCAGTCGGTGATTGCATCGCAGCTCGGCACGCAGAACGCCATGTCGGTGGACCAGTCGGGCGCCGAGAACTTCGCCAATGTCCTCCAGACCGGCAATTTCGGCAGCATCTTCGTCCAACAGATCGGCACGAGTTCCGGCTCCTCGGCCTTCCTCGAGCAGACGGGCAATGGTTCGGTTCTAACCGTGAACCAGGACGGCGCAGCCAATCTGGTCGGATCTGGCATGAACGCTTTCGTTCAGTCGGCGGACAATTCAACGGCCTATATGGAACAGGTTGGCCTGCTGCATTTCGTTGGCGGGACGCAGGCTGGTACGGCCAATTCGCTCGACATCCGTCAGGGCGGTTCGGCGCAGACGGCCCAGGTCAGTCAGAGTGGTTCGGGTAACACGATGGCGGTCCGCCAGCAGCTGAACGGCAACTTTGCGCTGCTCAACCAGTCGGGCACTGGCAATGCGATGGACCTTTTCCAGAACGGCTCGTTCAACACCGCCTCCGTCAACCAGTCCGGCACGGGCAACAACCTGCTGATCAGCCAGGCCGGCGGGATGAACTCCGTCAACGTGCTTCAGAATGGCATCAACGGCCTGATCGACATCGATCAGAGCACCAGCGGCGCCCATGCTCAGGTCACGCAAGGCGGCGGCACGGGCAACCGGGCGTTTGTCACGCAGGCTTCGCTCGATGCCATTGCGATCATCACGCAAGCGGGCACGAACAACTACGCCTTCGTCAATCAGTAATTGTTCAGTACACACCTCATGGAGGGGATCATGAACAGATATCTTGTAGCATCCGCCGCGCTGGTTGCCCTGTGCACCGCGCCGGCCTTCGCCCAGGTCTTTCCGGCCCCGGGCATCGACAACTCGGCTCGCATCACGCAGACGGGTAACAACAACGAAGCCACGATCGACCAGGCCGTGAACGGACTGATCAACGGCCAGAACCAGGCCGAGATCAGCCAGAGCAGCAATGCCGGCCGCGCCATGATCAGCCAGACAACGGCCACAAGCCCGCGTCCGGGTGGCTTTGCCAACACGGCGTCGATCGATCAGCGCCGGGCCCGCACCAGCGCCACGGTCGAACAGATCCATGACTACCAGCAGGCCTTTGGAAACGAAGCCAACATCACCCAGATTGCTGCGGATGCCGCTGCGGCCGCCCTGCAGCGGGGCGATCGCAACTTCATCAACATCCGTCAGCTGAATGGTTCGGTCATGCCGGTGGCGTCTGTCCAGCAGAACGGCATCTGGAACCGGGCAGTTGTCCGCCAGGGCGGCACGAACGGCACGGTCATCGTCCGCCAGGGCGACTATACCAATGCTGTCGGCGCTTCGCCGGTTTCCAGCCGCTCACGCGCAACGATTGACAATAATGGCGTGAACTCGACCATCTATGTCAATCAGGTCGGCTTCGGCAATGAGGCGACCATCTTCGAGCAAGGCAACAGCGGCCTGATCGACGCAGACATGTATGGTGACCAGAACATCACCAATATTGATCAGCGCTCGACCAATGGCACGATCATCCTGACGACGACCGGGGCCAGCTTCAACAACCTGTCGGACATCCGCCAGGAGATCTCGGACTTCGGCAGCAGCGCAACGATCCTGCAGGCCGGCGCCTTTGCGACCGCCAATGTCACCCAGAAAGACCTTCTGGGCCTTGGCGGCAACAATCAGGCGAACGTCCAGCAGAGCGGGTTCGCCTCGGGGCTGAAC
Organism: Hyphomonas sp.; assembly: GCF_046313735.1. Lineage (GTDB taxonomy): Bacteria > Pseudomonadota > Alphaproteobacteria > Caulobacterales > Hyphomonadaceae > Hyphomonas. Next base: position 78,266 of record NZ_JBKBXW010000008.1, on the reverse strand, counting down.
AATGTCGTCTCGACGATCACGCAGGATGGCGGATCGAACCTCGCAAACGTGAACCAGATGCGCAGCCTCGCTGTGTCGACGGTCACGCAAACCGGCTTCGGCCACGTCTCCACGATCTCCCAGTAAGGAGAGACGGGCGATGCGGCCGATCTGCGCCAAGCTCAGGGGGGCGGTCCTTGCGGCCGTCCTCTTCAGCGGGGCTGGGGCACCGGCATTTGCCGGTGAGGGTGAGGCCTCCCTGATCGAGGGCAATGGGATTCTCTCACTGCTCCGGGGAGGCAGCCTGGTACCATCCGTTCCGGATACGGAGCGGATGGTGCTGTCCGTGCAGAGCGGTCCGGAAAACCATCTGATGGCGGATCAACGTCTCGCGAGCGGCGGCACGCTGCTCCTGATGCATCAGATCGGAACGAACAACCACGCCGAAATCGTCCAGTCCGGCTCGGCCAATGCCGCGAGCCTGACACAGCTCGGCAATGACAATCTTGCAACCCTCCTGCAGATCGGCGGCAACAACGGGCTGGTCCAGCTTCAGGAAGGCAATGGACTCAGCATCGCAGTCACCCAATATGGCGGCTCGCAGATGATCATAACCCAGAGGAACGAATAGGATGCGCTGCAGGCTCGCTCCCGCCCTCTGCGCTATCCTTTTTCCGGCGCTCGTCCCGGCGGCCGCCCTCGCAGAGCAGGCCCCGCGCAGCGCTGCCATAGACCAGGTCCAGCAGGGCGCCCGCACGTCGGATCGCAGCCGCGCCGCGCTTGATCAGATCGGTCCGGCCGAGCGGCGCGGCGCCGTCGACCAGATCGACCCCGCCGCCCGCGCCCGCGACCCCGCAGCAGGCGCCGCCTTTCTCACTGCCGCCCCACGCCCCGCGCGCGCCGCGCGGGGATGCCAGGTCACGCCGGAACAGGCGGCCATCATCGACTCGCTGCGGGCGCAGGGCCGTATCCTCGCCGACGACTGCGATCTTGTGGACTGGGTCGCCGTGACCCATGGCCGGACCCCATCGGAGGAACGCCGCGACCGGGCAGAGCGCGCCGAAGCCGCCCTGCCGGGGCAGATCTCGATTGCTGCCGATCATGAGCGTGAGCAGGAGCGGGAACGCGACGAAGCCCAGCGGATCGAGGCCGCGCGCCAGAACTTTTTCCTCGAAGCCCTGATGCCGCCTGGCCGCTGAACCCTGGCGGCGCAGCCTTTTCGCTAATCTCCCGGCGGCACAAATGTGTCCGAACATTGCGGCGCCATGTCTCCGGCGCGCTGGAAGCTGACGCAGGAATAGGCCGCCCTCGTATGGTTGTGGAAGGTGGGGGGGCCGTGCCAGGCGTATTGTCCCGGTCCCCCGCTCCACACTTGCAGGATCAGCCGGCCTGGGCTCTGCGGGATCGGGTGGTCCTCCGGGGTGGAGGTGTGCACCAGCGTGTCATTCACATACCAGCGGATCCGGTCCGGTTCCCAGTCGAACGCATAAAGATGCGCCTCGCGGGTCGTGTCATAGGGCACCGGAATGCCAATTGTGCCATGTTGGCGGCCGTCGGTGTAATAATTGAACGTCACCATGCGCGCATCGCGGCCGAGGAATTCTATGTCGATCTCGTCATGCGGGTCGCCGAACTGGCCATGCGTATGGGTGAACATGGCGCTGACCGTGCCGGAGCCCGGCGCAGCCCGCATCACCACTTCATAGCGCCCGAAATGATAGAAGCCCCGCCGCTGATACTCGCCGCCGGCGAGCGTCTTGCCGTCCACCCGGCGGCGGGCGAGCTCCAGCTCCAGCCGGCCGGGCGTGTGATGCACATGCCGGCTCAGCCAGGCGGGGTGGAAATCGGAAGGGTAGTTCAGGTTGCTGCGGGTCCAGCGCGTTGGGTCGTGCGGCCCGTCGAATGTCTCCAGGAAGGAGGCGCCTTCCAGTGTTTCCGGCGCGGCTTCAGGCTGCGGTTCGGCATGGAGGGGCAGGCGCTCGCGCCCGGGCAGGATGCCGGTCTCCGGATCGGGATAGGTCGTGCAGGCTGCAAGCAAAGCGCCCGACGCAAGGAGGAGGCCGAGGACAAAACCGCCGCGCGTCGTGCCAGGGCTCGGCCAGAAGCGCCGCATGGATCAGGTTCCGTTCGTGTCTTGCCCCAGCCCTCAGGCTGGGGCCGGGTGAAGCGCCGGGATCAGCGGGCGCCGACCGAGAACAGCACAGCCGGGACGGTCTTCAGCATGATCATCACATCGCCCCAGAAGGTGCGGGTGCGGGCGTAGGTCACGTCCATTGCGACGCGCTCGGGATAGCTCACATTGCTGCGGCCGCTGATCTGCCATTTGCCGGTGATGCCGGGGCGCACGCTGCAATAGTCGGCAAAGCCCTCGCCATAGCGGCTGCGCTCGGACATCGAGATCGGGCGCGGGCCGACCAGCGACATGTCTCCGCGGATCACGTTGATCAGCTGCGGCAACTCGTCGATCGAGGAGGCGCGGATGAACTTGCCCAGCGGTGTCACGCGCGGGTCATGGGTCAGCTTCTGGGTCTCGTCCCATTCGCGCTTGGCGGCCGGGTCGCTTTCCAGAAGGGCCTGAAGGCGCTCCGCCGCATCGGGCACCATCGAGCGCAGTTTGAGGCATTTGAACGTGCGGCCATTCATGCCGTAACGGGTGTGCGGGAAGATGGCCTTCTCGCCATCCTGCAGGCGGATCAGGATGCCGACCGTCAGCAGCACGGGGGCCACAAAGATAAGGGCCACCACCGCGATCGTGACATCCAGCACGCGCTTCGCCGTAACCGGCGGCGAGGGACGCGGGTCGCCTGATTCTGCGCGGACATAGTTCTCGGTGAAAGCGTCGGTTTCAACACCGTCCGCCGTGTCCGTGATCCTGAAATCCATCCCTGTCCCCTTCATACTCTACGCCGCTCAACATTGTTAACTGCAACACCCGGGTCCCACCGGCGGCGTGTTCCTTTATGAAACTGCCGTTGCGTTGTCATGTTTTGGCGTTTGCAAAGCGTATACCACCTTCGCTGTTGCAAAATAAGAGCTTTCGAAAAGTTTCTCCAAACAGGCGAAGTATTCGCAAAATATTGGCGCAAATGCTCGCCGGTGGTGCAGCGTGTGCCGCATGAGAGGCAATTGTGTTAACCAAACAGGCAAAAATTGCCTCTCAAGACGATGGAATCTGCCAGCGACTCACCAAAACGCCGCCCTGTTCCGGGGCGGCGTTTCAGCACATGTCAACAGTGTTGGGGGCGGGGTCTCAGAAGATCCGCTCGCCGATCCGGATCGTGTCGCCCGGGCGCACAACCGTGGAGGGAGTCAGCGTGTAGGCCACTTCCCGCTCCTCACCCATGCTGCGAATGAAGATGATCCGCTGGTTGGCGCGATAGGTATATCCGCCTGCTGCGGCCACCGCATTCTGCACTGTCAATCCGTTCGTATACGGATACTCGCCCGGCCGGTTCACTTCGCCGAGGATGTAGAAGGGGCGGTAATTGATCACTTCGGCGCTGACGCGCGGGTTCAGCAGGTAGCCATCGGAAAGGCGCTCGGCGATGGCCTGTTCCAGCTGGACGGTCGTGAGGTTCTCGGCTGTCACCTGCCCGATGAGCGGCATCGAGATCGACCCTGTGCCATCCACTTCGAACTCGCCGGAAAGGTCCTGATGGCCGAACACCGTGACCCGCAGACGGTCGCTGGAGCCCAGCATATAGGCGCCGAGGCGTTGGGACTCGCCCACCGGTCCAGCCTCGCGGACGCCGGCAGTCGGGGTGGTATTGCAGGCCGCCAGCAGGGTGAAGAGCGTCAGGCTGAGAATGGCAAGCAGGGCGCGAAAGTGCAGCATCGTCATGTCTCCGGCATCTCGTGTTTGCGAAGCATATAGCGCTCCGACTGCCGGGGTGTACCCGGTCTCAGGTGCTTAGAAAAGCAACATCTGTGCCGTAAAGCCGCGCAGCCGAAAGCCGCCCGGTCAGGAACGCGCCGGTATCGAGACCGATGCGGCGGTCATCGCGGTAAATGGAATCTTCCGGTGTGTGCCCGTGCACGACCAGTTGCGGAAACGGCGCCCGGTCATCCAGGAATTCCTCGCGGATCCACAGCATGTCGCGCTCGCTCTGGCGCTCCAGGGCGACGCCGGGGCGCAGGCCTGCGTGCACGAACAGGTAGTCGCCCGCCACATGCCAGGGTTTCAGGCCCTCCAGGAAGCTCAGATGATGGGCGGGCAGGCGGGTGCGGAACTCATGCCAGACCCGTTCCCAGGCCTTCTGCGCCGCCGCCATCTCCTCATGCGAGTTGAGGCTCGCGCGGGTATTGGGCGGGGCAAGGCCATAGGAATACAGCGTCTCGGCGCCGCCGAAACGGGCCCATTGCTTGCCGAACTCCATCTCGCGCAGGAAACGCAGGAGCGCCTCTTCATGGTTGCCGAGCAGGAAGACCGGGTCAAACCGGCTGGCTGCGCCGCTCGCAAAGTATTCGATCACATCGCGCGATTGCAGGCCCCGGTCGATATAATCGCCCAGGAAGATTATCTGCGCCTTTGTGCCGTCCGGCAGGGTTGCGGCATCGCTTTCGATCTGCTGCATCAGAAGGGTTAACAGGTCCATCCGCCCGTGAATGTCGCCGATGGCATAGAGGCACACGCCGTCGGGGGCCTGCGTCACGCGGGTGACAGGCGGGGGCGCGGCTTTCTGGGGGGGCGCTTCCTGGGCTGCAGGCGCAAACACGCGCTTGCCGACCGCGCCAGCTCTGCGCGTCAGCTCACCGAGGCTTGCCCTCAGCGCTGTCGTCAGGTTCCCACGCCGCATCACCGCCATCCGCGTATTTTAAACTTTAATTTAGTGTATTGTTCCGGAAATGCAAAGACACTCATGGTCAGGTCGGGTTTCCCCGGGCAAACTGCTGCCGAATATATCCAGCCGCCCAACAAAGATGCATCGTTCCTGCGGCTATACCTGCGAATAGTCCACAAATTGACTTCCGGCGGACCGCAACAGCGGAAGAGGCGCCTGCCAGCAGGCTGAGATAGCCGGCCGGCAGGATCAGCGCCGGAAGGAAGAAGGGCGCTGCCAGAAGTCCGCCGACGCTGCCCACAAGGGCAACCACCGGCACTGCCTGGCGCACCTTCAGGCGCGAGCCATGCTTGGCGAGGTTCCGGGCGCGGCCTTTGCCATAATTATAGTATTGCCGCGCAAGGCTGCGCACCGTGCCGCGCGGCACATACTGGATGCGGATACCGGCATCGAGCCAGACCTTCCCGCCCGCCTTGCCGAGGCGCACATCATATTCGGCATCTTCATTGTGCGAGAAGGTCTCGTCATAGCCGCCGATCTTGCGGAACCATTCGATATCGAAACCGGCATGGTGGCCATGATCGACATAGGCGGAGCGTTGCCCGCCCCGATGGGCCGAGCCGCCGGAGCCGAGCAGGGTATCGACCACCCAGGCATTGCCCTTCTCGAAACAGGTCTCGCCGACAGCGTCCATCGGCACCGCGACCGAGGCTGCGCCGGTGCGCTGCAGGGCAGCGGCAACGAGCAGGATGAAGTTCTCGGGGTAAATCGAATGCGCATCACAGCGCACGAGATAACGCGTGCGCTCGCTCGAATGCGTCTCGGCGGCAAGGTTCAGTGCGGCCGATTGCAGGCGTTTCGGATTCTCCAGCAGCCGCAGGTTCGGGAACTCGCCCTTCAGCCGCTCCACGATGGCCTGCGTGCCATCACTGCTGCCACCATCAGCCACCGTCAGGGGCACGAGCCGCAGTACCGGGCTGCCGGCCATCAGCGAGCGTATGCACTCCTCGATATGGCGCGCCTCGTTCAGGGCCGGGATGACGGCAAGAATCGCCGCCGGGTCCACCTTCAGCTGGGGCGTATGGGCAAGGCTCGGTTCGATCACGGTCAACATCGGTTTCCGTCTGGATTGGGTCATGCGTCGTTACCGGGCCTGGTCAGCAAGTTCCGTTCCATACGAGTTGACGCAGAATTTACCATGGCGGAACCGCAAGAGCCGCCTGGCTGAGCCGAAAAGCGCGCGGGCTGACCCAGCGAGAGCCTTGTGAACCGGCGCGGAGCCCATATTGTGCGTCGATAAGCGTAAAATACGCAAAGTTACGGAGGAAGCGAATGATCGGTGTTGTCGCAAAGCTCAAGATTCAGGACGGCAAGCAGGCCGAATTCGAATCCGTCGCCAAGGATCTCATGGCCAAGGTGAAGGCGAACGAGCCGGGCTGCCTGACCTACCAGCTCTACAAGGCGCGTGGCTCCTCCACCGATTATATCTTCATGGAGCAGTATGCCTCCGCCGATGACCTGAAGGCCCATGGCCAGACGGACTATTTCAAGGCCGCCGGGCCAAAGCTCGGCGCTGTCCTCGGCGGCGCGCCGGTGATCGAGTATTTCGATATCGTCGAATAAGGGGCGCGGCGGCCATGGACCTCTCGCTCTCGCCGTCCGATCTGAAGTTCCAGCAGGAAGTCCGCGACTGGATCGCTGAGAATTTCGATGCAGACCTGCGCGCCCGCATGGCGCTCTCCAAGAATGGCTATGTCGACAAGGCAAGCCAGGTCGCCTGGCAGAAAAAGCTCCACCAGAAAGGCTGGATCGCCCCGAACTGGCCGGTCGAGCATGGCGGGCCGGGCCTCTCGGCCACGCAGCGCCACATCCTGCATGCCGAGCTGTCCGGCGCGGGCACGCCGAATGTGGCCCCGTTCGGCGTCTCGATGGTGGCTCCCGTCATCATGGCCTTCGGCAATGAGGCGCAGAAGAAAGAGCATCTGCCGAACATCCTCTCCTCAGACGTCTGGTGGTGCCAGGGCTATTCGGAACCCGGCGCAGGCTCTGACCTGGCGGGTTTGCAGATGTCCGCCGTGCGCGACGGCGATGAGTATGTCCTCAACGGCTCGAAGATCTGGACGACGCTCGCCCAGTGGGCGGACATGATCTTCTGCCTCGTGCGCACCGACAAATCCGGCAAGCCGCAGGAGGGCATCAGCTTCATCGTCTTCCCGATGAACCTGCCGGGCATTTCCATCCGCCCGCTGCCGACACTCGACGGCCCGCCGGAAGGCCAGCACGAGATCAACCAGGTCTTCTTCGAGAATGTCCGCGTGAAAATCGCCGACGCGCTGATCGGTGAGGAGAACAAGGGCTGGACCTATGCCAAATACCTGCTCGAATTCGAGCGGGGCAATGCCTATGCGCCCGGCCTGCGCCACATGCTGCGCAAGGCGAAGAAAATCGCCTCGGTCGAGATGGACGGCGCCGAGCCGGTCATCCGCAATCCCGATTTTGCCCGCAAGCTCGCCCTGCTGGAAATGCGGATCGAGGCGATCGACGCCACCGAGCAGCGCGTGCTCTCGGCGCTGTCGGCCGGCCAGAATGTCGGCCCGGAAAGCTCGATGCTGAAATACCAGGGGTCCGACTGCCAGCAGGAGATCACCGAACTCGCCCTCGAGGCTGCCGGCATCTACGCCCCGCCCTTTGTTGAGGACACGCAGGCCCTCGCCACCGCCGGCGCGAACGAGGCACCGGCCACCCCTGTCCATACGCTGACCGCGGCGCCGTCCTACTTCAATTACCGCAAGACCTCGATCTATGCGGGATCCAACGAGATCCAGCGCAACATCATCGCAAAAATGGTCCTCGGTCTCTGAGAGAGAGACCGGCAAGCCTTCCGACCCCCAAGGAGCGGCACACGACATGGCGGCATCAGCGACAGGCAAGCCCAGCCTTTTCACGCGCATCAGTTTCGGCATCGGCGGCGCCGCTGACGGCATCAAGAACAACGGCTTCGATTACGCGCTCCTGTTTTTCTACAGCAACATCATGGGGGTCGATGCGGCGCTGGTGGGTGTCGCGCTGCTGGTCGCCCTCGTCGTCGATGCGGTCTCGGACCCCGTGGTCGGCTACTGGTCGGACAATGCCCGCACCCGGTTTGGCCGCCGCCATCCGTTCATCTATGCCGCGCTGATTCCGACCGCGCTCGTCTACTTCCTCACCTGGAACCCGCCGGCGGGCCTCTCCGGCAATGAGCTCTTCCCCTGGCTCGTCGCCACCACTATCGGCGTGCGCGTCGCCTTCACCTTCTATGATGTACCAAGCTCCGCCCTCGCCGCCGAGCTGACGCAGGACTATGACGAGCGCACCTCGCTGATGGCGCTGCGCTTCTTCTTCGGCTGGTTCGGTGGGCTAACGATCCAGATCCTCCTGTTCCGCTTCCTGCTGGTGCCGACCGAGGACATTCCCATCGGCGTGTTCAACATCGATGGCTGGAACACTTATGGCACCATCGCGGCCTTCTGCATCCTTGGCTGCGTGTTCATCTGCGCGGCAGGCACCCATTCGCATATCCCGTACCTGAAGGCGCCGCCCCCGGCGCGAACGCTGACGCTGAAGAAGATCTTCGGCGAGATTTTCGAGACGATCTCGAACAAATCCTTCCGCGCGCTGTTCCTCGCCACCCTCTGCGGCCTGATCGCGACCGGCGTTTCGGCGACGCTCAACCAGTATATCAACACGATCTTCTGGGAGTTCGACAATCGCCAGATCGCTAACCTCACGATGGGCGTCTATGTCTCGGCGGTGCTGGCGCTGATCATCGCGCCGATCGTCGGCAAGACGCTGGGCAAGAAGCGCGGCGCGCTGATCATCGGCTCGCTGGCCTTCTCGATAGCGCCGATGCCGGTGGTGCTGCGTCTGTTCGGCCTCCTGCCGCCCAACGGTTCGGACGCGCTGTTCCTGTTCATCATCTGCGTCACTGTCTTCGATGTCGCGCTGATCATCGTCACCCAGATGCTGCTCGGCTCTATGGTGGCGGACATTGTCGAGGATTCCGAGCTGCAGACGGGCCGGCGCTCGGAAGGCATCTTCTTTGCCGGCATCAGCTTCATCCGGAAGCTGTCACAAGGGGCCGGGGTGATCACCGCCTCGATGGTCCTGGCTGTGGCCGGTCTCTCGCAGGGCGGCGGGGCGGCGGCGGCGACAGAGGAAACTGTCCGCACCCTCGGTATCGGCTATGCGGTGGCGCTGATCACCGCCTGGACGCTCATGCTGATCTGCGTCAGCTTCTACAAGATCAGCCGGGAGAGCCATGCCGAGAACCTGCAGAAGCTGCGCGACCGGGACGCGGCAGCGGAACAGGGCTAGCGGCGCATTGGCGGCTGAGCAGCGACGCGAGCCGCTTTGCGGTTCATGGCCACCGGCGGTTGCGCCTGCGGCAAGCTGCCCTATCTGAAATGTCATGACAGCGCGAATTGCGCCATATTTCGCACCGCATTAGAGCCATGATCATGCTGCACCTCCGCTCCATGACCCGACATGCCTCGAAACTGCTGGCGGCTGCCTTCTTTGCCGTTCTGGCCGTCCTCACCTTTGCCATCCTGCCGGTCTTCGGCCAGACGGACGGCGAGGACCACCGGCCCGCGCCTGTGCCCTCCGTGGTCGCAGACCTATTCCCGGCGGCCGCCGAGGCCCCGCCCGAACCGCTGCAGGTGCTGCCCCAGCCCGCAGAAGTCGTGCCGCTGACCTCCGGCGAGATCACGCTGACCTTCGCCCCGCTCGTGCGCATGGCCTCCCCGGCGGTCGTCAACCTCTACACCGCGCGCACGGTTTCCGCCGCCGCTACCCCGCTGGAACAGCTGATGTATGGCGTGCCCGCCCAGACACGGCAGGTGCAGAACTCGCTCGGCTCCGGCGTCATCGTCAGCCCCGAAGGCGTGATCGTCACCAACAGCCACGTCATCCAGGGCGCCGATTCGATCCGCGTGGTCCTCAGCGACCGGCGCGAATACCCCGCAGAGCTGATCCTTGCCGATGCCCGCACAGACCTCGCCGTCCTGCGCATCGACACCAGCGGCGAGCCGCTGCCCGTGCTGCCCTTCGCCGATACGCGCGACGCCGAAGTCGGCGATCTGGTGCTGGCCATCGGCAACCCGTTCGGTGTCGGCCAGACGGTCACCAATGGCATCATCTCGGCCACCGCCCGCACCGATGTGGGCGTGACCGACTATGCCTTCTTCATCCAGACGGACGCCGCCGTGAACCCCGGCAATTCCGGCGGCGCGCTGATCAACACGCGCGGCGAGCTCGTCGGCGTCAACACGGCGATCTATTCGCGCACCGGCACATCGGCGGGCATCGGCTTTGCGATCCCGGCGGAGATGGTCAAGCGCGTGGTCGACGCCGCCGTCAATGGCGGCACCTTCGTGCGCCCCTGGCTCGGCCTCGCGGCGCAGTCGGTCAGCTTCGACATGGCCCGCGCGCAGGGGCTGAACCGGCCCCTCGGCGTGATGGTCACCGAAGTCTATCCCGATGGCCCGGCCGAGCAGGCGGGCCTGCGCCGGGGCGACCTTGTGACCATGATCGATGGCCGCGAAGTGTTTGACGAGAAGGGCCTGCGCTTCCTGGCCGCCGTCCGTAATCCGGGCGAGCGGGCGGAGCTGACGGTGCTGCGCGGCGGGCGCCCGCAGACGATTGCCGTGACCGTGCAGCCCCCGCCGGGGGCGACCGAGGCCGATGTGGTGCTGCTGGCCGGCCAGTCGGTGTTCAATGGGGCACGCGTCATCGAGCTTTCGCCCCGCCTTGCCGAGGAGAACGGCCTCGACCCCTTTACCAAGGGCTCGGGCATCTATGTCCACTCGGTCACGCGCGGCACGATTTCGCGCAATTATTTCCGCCCCGGCGACATCATCCGCGAGGTCAATGGCCGTCAGACGCGCACCGTTCAGGAACTGCAATCTGTGCTCGGCCAGGACGCGCGCAGCTGGGAAATCGAACTGGAACGCAACGGCCGCACCATCCGCGGCACTGTGCGGACCTAGTTCAGTTCAGGTGCACCTCGCTGCGCTCGCTGCACCCTACAAGGTCGCGTCCCGTAGGGTGCAGCGAAACCGGCAAAGCCGGTTGAGGTGCGCCGTCTCCTCTGCACCCTACGTGGCAGTATCCCGCAGGGTGCGCCGTACGCCTTTCTGGCGGGTCATTGAGTGCAGTTTCTCCGATGTCAGCCGCCAGACCTTTGCTCCAGGTGGCGTGCCGGCAGCTGGCTTTCGTGCAGGATGGCGACGACGGCGATGACGTCGCCTGCCAGCATGTAAAAGACCGCGTGATGCTGGACGCGGAAACAACGATAGCCCGGCTTGAGATGGTCTATGGGAAAACCGATTTCCGGATGCCTTCGAAGGGTTTTGAAGCCTTCCTTCAAGCTGTCCATGTAGCGTGACGTCTGCCGCGCTCCAAATTTGCGGCGGGTAAAGGCCCTGATTTCTGCCAGATCGCGCTGGGCATCTTCCGTGATGCGGAGCGTCACCATGGAGGATCAGCCTTCGGCATCAAAAAGCCGGTCGATCTCTTCTTCCGTTGTGAGGTCTGTATAGGCGCCGCGAGCAAGCTGCTCTGCCCCGGCATCAAGACGGGAAAGCAGATAGGCCTTGCGCGCTTCCTCTTCCTGATCGCGCCGCACGAGATCACGAAAGTATTCGCTCTCATTGTTGAACTGACCCTGCTCGATACGCGCGGCAATCCAGGCCGCCATCCTGTCCGGCATGGAGATCGTCTTGCGCATCATGGGCAGGGCTCCTTCATGGCTGAGTATTAGCATGTATGAACAGTTCATACAAATCACGATCCGCTGTCTCAGACCCGCCTCTATCCAACACTTTTTGCTGACCCACCCCCAGCAACCACACCACATCGCAGGAAAATTCAGGAAAACAATCCTACACCTCCAAACCCATGGTATGATCCCCCTGTCGCCCGTGCAGGGTATGCACTGGCGGGCGGGGGCGAGAGCCCCGGCGGCGGAGACGGGCAGGTCGCGACTGCCTGTTTCAACACTAACCCCTGAGCCTGCGGCCTGATTCTGTCTCCGCGCGCTACACCCAGTCAAAACCGGAAGGGCGAGGCCCTGTCCGGCCCTTGGCATATGCGCGGCTCAGGCCGCCCCGATGGTCGTGCGGTGGAGCAGGCGGTCATGGCCGGCATAGCCGCCGGTCGCCATGTGCAGGGTGCAGCGATTGTCCCACATCACCAGCATGTCCTTCTGCCAGCGATGGCGGTACTGGAATTCGGGCCGGGTCTGCCAGCGATAGATTTCCGTCACGAGGTCCCAGCCCTCGGCCGGGTCCATGTCCTCAACGCCAATGATATAGCCCGCGCAGCCGAAGAGGCTTTCCCGGCCTGTTTCCGGATGCTTGCGGATGAAGGGATGCGTCCAGGTCGCCTCGGCCTCTGCGGAGGGGCGGATGTCCATCGAGCGGCCTTTATCTCCCGCGCCATACATGCCTTGCGGGGAATACGCATTCTTCGCCGAATGGATGGCGTTCTTCCCCTCGATCCGTTTGCGCAGCGCGTCCGGCATCTCGTCCAGCGCCTTGTATTGGCTGGCAAACAAAGTGTCGCCGCCGGTGGGCGGAATGGTGATGCCATAGAGGCAGGTGCCCGCCGGCGGGGTTCTCTGGAAGCTCCAGTCGGAATGCCAGCTTTCGGCGAAGATGGGCGAGGTCTCATCGGCTGCGCGCTTCACCGCGATGATATGGCGGCGCCCGGGAATGGGCGCGATGAACGGGTCTTCCCCGAAGGGGCCGAAGGCGAGGGTGAAGCGTTCGAGGTCATCATCGGTCAGGCTCTGGTCCGGGAAGGCGAGCACCTGATGGTCCAGCCAGGCAGCGCGGATTTGCGCAACAAGGTCCGGCGTCAGGGGGCTGGCGAGGTCCACCCCGCGCACTGCGGCGCCGCAGGCTTCGCCCGAGGGTGTGATGTCCAATGTCATTGTCTTTCCTCCCGGTCTTTTTCCGGGAGCTTATCATGAGCGGCGCACTCGCCTAGAACACATCCGATGAGCGACCTTTTTTCCGCCGCCGGCCTCGATGAAGGCGCCCCGCGCCCGCTGGCCGACCGGCTGCGCCCGCAGACGCTGCGCGATGTGGTCGGGCAGGATCACCTGCTCGGGCCGGACGGGCCGATCGGCGGGATGCTGCGCCATGGCCGGCTCGTCTCGATGATTCTCTGGGGCCCGCCCGGCACCGGCAAGACGACCATCGCGCGCCTGCTGGCGCAGGAGACAGAGCTGGAATTCGAGGCGCTGTCGGCGATCTTCACCGGCGTGAAGGAACTGCGCGCCGCCTTCGACAAGGCCGAAGCCCGCCGGAAGGTCGGCAAGGGCACGCTGCTGTTCGTGGACGAGATCCACCGCTTCAACCGCGCGCAGCAGGACGGGTTCCTGCCTTTCGTGGAGCGCGGCACGGTGACCCTTGTGGGCGCAACGACCGAGAATCCGAGCTTCGAGCTCAACAGCGCGCTGCTCTCACGCTGCCAGGTGATGGTGCTGAAACGGCTGGAGGACCCGCACCTCGCCGAACTCATCACCCGCGCCGAGCAGGCGATGGGCCGGCGTCTTCCGGCGACGAAGGAGGCGCGCGAGGCCATCCTGTGCATGGCCGATGGCGACGGGCGCTACCTGTTGAACCTCGCCGAACAGGCCTTCGCCATGCGCGGCGAGCCGGGCCTGCTGAGCCTTGAGGAGCTTACCGCCGGCCTGCAGAAGCGCGCAGTCGCCTATGACAAGGACCGGGAGGAGCATTACAATCTCATCTCCGCCCTGCACAAATCCGTACGCGGATCAGACCCTGACGCGGCGCTCTACTGGTTCGCGCGGATGCTGGAGGGCGGGGAGGACCCGCTGTTCATCGCCCGGCGCCTCATCCGCATGGCGAGCGAGGATATTGGCCTCGCGGACCCTACCGCGCTGATGATCGCGGGCGAGGCGGCGCGCAGCTATGAGCGGCTCGGCTCGCCGGAAGGGGAGCTGATGCTCGCACACGCCGTGATCCATCTCGCCACCGCGCCGAAATCGAATGCGGCCTATGTGGCCTACAAGGCGGCCCGGCGCGCGGCGGCGGAGACCGGCAGCCTGATGCCGCCCAGACATATCCTCAACGCGCCGACCGGCATGACGAAGGAGCAGGGCTATGGCGCGGGCTATGAATATGATCACGATACGGAGGATGGCGTCTCCGGGCAGGATTACTTCCCCGAAGGCATGAAGCGCCCCGTTTTCTATGATCCCAAGGGGCAGGGGCGGGAGAAGCCTATTGCCGAAGCCCTTGAGCGCATCTCCGCCCTGCGCGCGCGCCGGCGGGGGGAGTAGCATGACCAGCGTGCGGCGCGGCCCTCACCTCCCATCGCTGGCGCGATGGGCCCCTCCTCTCCCAGAGGGAGAGGGGTTTTGCGTTGCGCTCGCGGCGGCGTCCCAACCCCTCTCCCGCTTGCGGGAGAGGAGGGACCCGCGACCGAAGGTCGTGGGAGGTGAGGGCCTTGGGGCACCTCCGCAATGACCCGCAACATCCCCATTCCGCCGGTTTCTGCTGAGGATGCGGCGTTCGTCCGTGGGCTGCTGATCCATGAGGACCGGGCGGTGCTGGCGTTTGACAAGCCGTCCGGCCTGCCGGTGCAGGGCGGGCGGGGGGTGTCCCGGTCCCTCGATGACCTGCTGGCGTCATTTGCAAGATCGAACGGCAAGCGGCCGCGCCTTGTGCACCGGCTGGATACCGGCACATCCGGGGTGATTGTCGCAGCAAAAACGCACCCGGCCGCTGTCTTCCTGTCGGAGGCGTTTGCCGGGCGGGATGTGCAGAAGACTTACCTCGCGCTGGTGAAGGGCAACCTTCCGCAGGCGGAGGAAGGCGTGATTGATGCGCCGCTGGCGAAGGTGGAGGAAAGCGGGCGGTCGCGGATGATTCCGGCGCGGCCCGGCCGCAAGGGCGCGCAGGCGGCGCGCACGGGCTGGCGTATCCTTGCGCGGGATGGCGCCTTCGCGCTGATGGAGCTCAGCCCGGAAACCGGCCGGATGCACCAGATCCGGGTACACCTCATGTCGCTCGGCTGCCCGATCCTTGGCGATGCGCTCTATGGCGAGGGCGCAGCAAGCGGGGCGCGGCTGATGCTGCATGCGGCGCGGCTGGATATTCCGCATCCGGAGGGCGGGCGGCTGCAGCTGGCGGCGCCGGTGCCGGAGGCATTCCGCGCGGCGGCGAAGCGCGCGGGGCTTCACTCCGGCTTGAAATAGTCCCGGTACCAGTCGACGAATTTCGCGATGCCGGTTCGATAGTCCGTGTCCGGTGTATAGCCGGTCAGCTGGTTGAGCAGCGTCACATCCGCAAAGGTCTGCTTCACATCGCCCGGCTGCATGCCGAGCATGTTCATCTGCGCCTTGCGGCCGATGGCGTCCTCGATGGCTTCGATATAGTCCATCAGGCGCACAGGGCTCGCATTGCCGATATTGACGAGCCGGTAAGGCGCCACGGGGGAGAGCGAATCCCCGCGCAGGATTTCGCCTTCCGCCTTGGGCGGATGATCCATCAGCCGGCGGATCGCTTCGACGAGGTCGTCGATATAGGTGAAGTCGCGCATCAGGTCGCCATGATTGTAGACGTCGATGGCCTCGCCCCGGAAAATGCGGCCGGTGAACTGGAAGAAGGCCATGTCCGGCCGGCCCCAGGGTCCGTAGACGGAGAAGAAGCGCAGGCTGGTCGTCGGCACGCCGTAAAGATGGGCATGGCTGTGCGCGATGAATTCGCTGGCGAGCTTGGTGGCCGCATAGATGGTCAGCGGATGGGGCGTTGCGTCCTGTTCCTCGAAGGGGAATTTCTGGTTCGCGCCATAGGCCGAGCTGGTCGAGGCGATCAGGAGGTGCTGCGTGCCATAGCGGCGCGCGAACTCGATCACATTGAACGAGCCGACGACATTCGCCTCGATATACTCGCGCGGATGGTCGAGGCTGTAGCGCACGCCGGCCTGGGCGGCAAAGTGCAGGACGATGTCCGGCCGGTCGCGCCGGAAGATCGCCTCCATCGCCTCTGCGTCCTCGACCCGGATCCGCTCCATGCGGAAGGCCGGGAAGGCGGCGAGGCGTGCGGCGCGGGCCTCCTTCAGGGCGGGGTCGTAATAGGGCGTGAAGCAGTCGATACCCGTGACGGAAAAGCCTTCCTTCAGCAGGCGAAGGGCCACTTCGCTGCCGATGAAGCCGGCCGCCCCGGTCACGATTATCTGCATCTCACCGCCTCATTTGCGCCTTGTCCGCGCGGCTAGACCAATGCCGCGCCGGCAGCAAGCCCGGCGCGGCACATTCTGCCAGCCTCAGCGTTCGCGCAGGCGCGGGCCAACCGCAATCGTCTGGCCGGAATTGACGGCCTCCGCGACAGCGAGCTGCTCGAGCAGGGCTTCGGTGCGCCGGTCGCCGGCGATCGCGCCGACAAGGGCCGCCGCGCGGGCCGCTTCGGCGGAGACGCCGAAGAGGTTTTCCAGCGCTTCGAAGCCGCTCTTGCGGACCGGATAGAAGGCGAGGCGGGGTTTCACATCCGGATCGATCCCGCCGAGTTCCTTGGCCTTTTCGACCGCGTCCATGAACGTGCCGGTGGCGTCGATCAGGCCAATGCCGACGGCATCGCGCCCGGTCCAGACCCGGCCCCGGGCCAGACGGTCCATTTCCTCGAACGTCTTGCCGCGCCCTTCGGCGGCTAGGGTGACGAAGCGGTCATAGCCCCGCTTCAGGATTGCGCGGACATCCCGTTCCTGGGCGTCGGTGAATTCCGACACGCCCCAGGCGGAGGCATACTCGCCCCCGGTGGTCACCGTGTCGAAGCTGATGCCGATCTTGTTCAGCGTGCCTTCGATGGCGAACTTGCCGCCGAAGATGCCGATGGAGCCGGTGATCGTGCCTTCATTGGCGAGTATGGCATTGGCGCCCATGGACACATAATACCCGCCCGAGGCCGCAGCGCTGCCCATCGAGACCACGACCGGCTTGCCCTTTTCCTTGGCCCGCTCGACCGCGCGCCAGATCTGGTCGGCGGCGTTCGGCACGCCTCCGGGGCTGTCGACGCGGAAGACGATGGCCCGCACATCGTCATCATCGGCGGCATCGAGGATGGCGCGGGCGATCACATCCGAGGCAAATTCCGGCGGGGAGGAGAAAGGCGAGCTGGAGCCGCCGCCGCCCGGCACGATCATGCCCTGTCCGCCGATCACGGCGATGACCGGGGCGCGGCTGCGCCCGCGCTCGGGAGGGGCGTTATACTGGGCGAGGCGGATCATTTCCGTGTTGCGCCCCGCGCGCTCGCGCGTGGCTTCCTCAACCTCTTCCGGCCAGCCGAGCGAATCGACAAGCCCGGCTTCCATGGCCTGTTCCGCCGTCATCGGGCCGCGCTCCAGAAGGGCGCGCAGGGCCGGCAGCGCAATCTCGCGGTCTTCGGAGATCGCCTCCAGCGCGGTGGACCAGATCGAATCGGCGAGCGCCTGCAGCGCTTCCCGGTGCGGTTCCGTCAGGCTGGTTTCGGAATAGGCATTAGGGGCGTTCTTGTATTCATAGAAGGCGTAGATCTCCGGCGTCAGGCCGATCATGTCGAACAGGCCCTTGTAGAATTCAGCCTCGAACGTCACGCCATTGATGATGAATTCCGTGCCGGGCTGCATCCAGATTTCATCGGCGGCAGAGATGGAGTGATAAAGCGACGGGCCGCTGCTGGAGAACATGCCCTGGGAGTGGGCGACGACGAACTTGCCCGAATCGCGGAAACTCTGGATCGCCTGGCGCAGCTCCTCGGACCGGGAGGTGCCGACCGCCCAGCTGCCGCCGCGAATATAAAGGCCTTTGACGGAGCTGTCCGTCTCCGCATCTTTCAGCTTGGTCAGAAGGTCGATGAAGCCTGGCGTGCCGGAGAAAGCGGCGAGGCCGGATGTCGGCGCCTGGTCGACGAAGGATTCGTTGAGGTCCAGCGTCAGCACGATGCTGGCCGGATGCGGGGGCTTGGCACTCGCAATGCTGGCGATCAGGCCGAAGAGCATGAAAAAGCCGAGAATGAAGAAAAGCATCATCGCCACGAAGGCGCCTGCCAGCGACAGCAGAAATGTTCTCATGGAAAAGGTGGCCTTCTGATCGAGCAGCGCGGATTGCGCGAGGCTAACCTTAAGAATATTGTTGATTATCGATAAGATGTAAAGGGCTCATCTGACGCACCCTGGGGAAGCGGCCCGGAGCGCCGCATGAGCAGGTGCGGCATCTGCAAAACACCGCGCGCCGGGTGTTGCCAGCGGCGGGAAGAGCAGCTATCTGGCGCTTCCTCTGCTGGGGTGTCGCCAAGTGGTAAGGCAGCGGTTTTTGGTACCGCCACCCTAGGTTCGAATCCTAGCACCCCAGCCATCTCTCTCCCGCCCGATCCAACCGACATTATAATGACGCTGCGCGGAGTTCAGTCTCCCGCGTGCGAGGCACATGTCCGACAGGTGATCCGTGCCAGTGATCCCTGAATGGGCGCCGGGTGCCGGGATAATTGTCACATTTGCGGATTAGAGGTCGCGGGGGGCAGGAGATCTTGCATCCGGGCGCGCTGCATGCGGCAGGTTGTGTTCGATCCGGGCGGGGGTATTTTCTGAACGAACCGTAAAGCCGGATTGATCGGCAATTAGAGGATTGTTACCGTTGCGCTTCACCGTTAAGGCTTGCGGCAATCCGCAGCAGAAAGCCGGATCGATCCGCGCAGACGGGTAACAAGAACAGAGGGCGGCAAACGCCCCGGACTTACCAGCAGGGGAGGTGATGGTGTGATCCACCGCTTCCAGGTAAACTTTGGCTCTTGTGTGTCTGAGCCGGGAACAATTGGGACGGCCTCGCCAGCAGGTCCGCCCGGAACCAGGATTTGCGCGCCCGCAGGGGCGCGTCACCGTTTGGAGAGTTGAGAGGCTGACCTCATGAAGAAACGTCTTACACCCGCCCGCAGTGTGATCGCTGCTGCGCTCATTCTCGGGCTGGCCATTCCGGCCCAGGCCCAGCTGCGCGATGCGCTGAACACCGGCGAGCAGGCGACCCGGCGTGCAGCCCAGATCCAGCAGCAGATCAACCAGCTCGATGATGAGCGCTCGGACATGACCCGCGAATATCGCACGCTGCTGCAGCGCCGCGACGCGGCTGAGCTGTTCGCCCGCCAGCAGGCCCTCGTCGTGGCCGGCCAGCGCGAGGAAATCGAGTCGCTCGCCCAGCAGCTCGGCTCGATCGACGACATCACGGCCCAGACGGTGCCGATGCTGCTCAGCATGATCGAGGACCTGAAGCTTTTCGTGAACGCGGACCTGCCCTTCAAGATGGACCTGCGCCAGGACCGCCTCGCGGGCCTCGATGGTGCGATGGCCTCGGCCAACGTCTCTGCCGCTGAACAGTACCGCCTGATCATGGAAGCCTACGCGGCCGAGATGGAATATGGCAGCACGATGGATACCTGGCCGGAAGAAATGGAGATCAACGGCGCGCCGACGACCGTCCAGATGTTCCAGTATGGCCGTGTGGCTCTGGTTTATGTGACGCCGAATGGCCGCGCGGCCCGGTTTGACCGCGCCACGCGCGAGTGGGTGGACCTGCCGAACAGCTATGTTCCGGACATCCAGCAGGCGATCCGCGTCGCTGAAGGCAAGGCCCAGCAGGTCGTGCTGTTCGCTCCTGTCCAGAAATTCTCGGTCCAGTAACCGGCCGTCCGTCAGAAGCTAAAGGTTTCACAGCATGTTCAAGATTTCTTCTTCCCTGAAGGCTGCCGGTGCGTCCCTCCTGATCGGCGCTTCGGCAATCCTCGCCGCTCCGCCGGTGTTCGCCCAGTCGCTTTCGGACGTCCTTGCCGCCGTCCGCCGCGACTCCGAACAGATGTCGGCTGCTGACCAACAGCGCCTGCGCGAATTCCAGGCCGACCGCGCCAGCCAGGCCGCCCGGATGACCGAGGCCCGCAACGCCCTCGCCGCCGCCGAAGCCCGCGGCCGCGCGCTCGCTGCCGAGTTCAACGCCAACGAGGCCCGCCTCTCGCAACTCGACCAGCAGGTGTCCGAACAGGCCGGCGACTTCCAGGAGCTGCTTGGCCAGTTCCGGTCTGCAGCCGGCGCCACCATGCCGCTGATCGCCAACTCGATCGCCAATTTCGACTATCAGGGCCGCGTGGCCGGCATCGCCGAGATCGCCGAAGCCCGCACCCTGCCGACCCGCGCCCAGCTGGAGCGTCTGCCCAAGGCGATGCTGCAGGAAATGATCGCGCAGTCGGAAGTGAAAGCCTTCAACGCTGTCGTCAACGGCGTCGGCCCGAACGGCTCCAACGCTGAAGTCGAAGTGTTCCGCATCGGCGTGTTCACCGCAGCCACCACGGCGGACCGCCAGTTCGTCGAAGTCGGCCGCAGCGACACCGCCGGCAGCACCTTCCTGACCGCCTTCCCGAAACAGCCGGGCGGCACCTATGCCTCGACCATGCGCTCGCTGATCCAGGCGGGTGAAGGCCAGCTGGTCCGCGCACCGGTCGATCCGTCCAGAGGCGCGCTGTTCAGCATCCTCGGCGACCTGCCGACCTTCGGCGAGCGTCTCGCCCAGGGTGGCCCGGTCGGCGCGGTCATCGCCTTCCTTGCCTTCGTCGGTATCCTGATCGGCCTGTTCAAGATCTTCACCCTGTTCACGATGGGCGGCGCAATGCGCGCAACGGCCAAGACGAAACAGGCCGGCACCGGCAATCCGCTGGCCCGCGTCTTCGAAGTCTACGAGAACAACCGCAATGCCGATGTCGAGACCCTCGAACTGAAGCTCGACGAGCAGATCCTGCGCGAGAGCCCCCGCATCGAGCGCCTCAACGACATCATCAAGGTGCTGGCCGCTGTCGCCCCGCTGATGGGTCTGCTCGGTACGGTTATCGGTATGATCATCACCTTTACCGCCATCACCATCTACGGTGCCGGCGATCCGAAGCTGATGGCTGGCGGTATCTCGGTCGCGCTGATGACCACCGTGTTCGGTCTCGTGGCAGCTATCCCGCTGCTCCTGATTCACGCGGTCGTCTCGGCCATGGCGCGCGGCAACCAGCAACTGCTCGATGAGCAGGCTGCCGGTCTCGTCGCCGAGAAAATGGAATCGCTGCAAGGAGGCCGGGCATAAGCCCGGGCTCCGTAGCGTCAGAGGAGTAACCCGGTATGGGTTTCCAAGACCTGCAAGCCTTCCTTGATCGCGGCGGCCCGGTGCTCGTCGTCATCATGGCCGCAACCTTCGTGATGTGGGCCCTGATCCTGGAACGGCTGTTCTATTTCCGCTTTGCGCACAAGCAGGTGGCCGCTGAGGCGGTCGCCGAGTGGCGCGCCCGGTCTGACCGCAAGTCAGCCCTGGCCCACTGGGTGCGCGACAAGCTCGTCTCCGAAGTCCGGGGCAAGGCGGAAGCGAACGTGCAGCTGACGAAGGCAATGGTGGCGCTTGCGCCATTGCTGGGTCTGCTCGGCACAGTGACCGGCATGGTCGCGGTGTTCGACATCATGGCGATCACTTCGGGCGCGGATGCGAAGGCCATGTCGGCCGGTGTGTCGCGCGCCACGATCCCAACGATGGCGGGCATGGTGGCATCCCTGTCAGGCATCATGTTCACCTCGGGCATGGACCGGCGGGTCAGCCGCGCAGTCCAGGCTGTCGAAGACGAGATGGAGATCAGCTGATGCGCGGACGTTCATCGAGACAGCCTGATGAGGCCGAAGTCGACCTGACTCCCATGCTGGATGTTGTGTTCATCCTGCTTATCTTCTTCATTGTGACGGCGACCTTCGCACGGGAAGAGGCCATCGGCCTCGAACCGCCGCCGCCGCCACCGCCGCCCACGGACGAGCCGCCACCGCCGGTGCCGGCCATCCTGATCTTCATTGATGAGTCCAACCTCATCACTGTGAACGGAAGGGTGACCGATATCGGCTCCGTCCGGGCGAACATCGAGCGTGTCGTGGCCGAACAGCCCAACAGCGCGCTCATCATCCAGGCCCATCCGAGAACCCGCAGTGGTATGGTGATCCGGATACGGGACGAGGCCTACAATGCCGGCTTCAGGGATCGCGTGAACATCGTGATTTCGCAGAGCTGATCCAGAGGAGACCCGAACTATGGCACGCAGAAAACGCCAATCCTCCGGGGGGCCCAAGAACGATACGGATGTGAACCTCACGCCCATGCTGGACGTGGTGTTCATCCTCCTGATCTTCTTCATCGTTACCGCGCAGTTCATCAAGGAGCCGGGCGTTCCGGTTCTTCGGCCGGACGTTGACAACAAAGCCAGCGTCAAGCCGCTCGCGATCCTGATCGCCATCGACAAGAACAGTGAAATCTATGTCGACAAGCAGCGGGTCGCCCCATCGGAAATAGGCTTTATTATCCGGGAGATGCGGGGAGACAACCCGCGCGGAGAGATCGTCCTGCAGACCGATGTGGATGCCGAGGCGCAAGTAATGGTTGACGTAATGGAAGCCATCAACAAGATTGATGGGTCTACGGTCATCAATATCTCGGCAAAAACCAGCGGCTAGAGGAGATCGCAGACATGATGAACAATCCCCTGTTGCGCCTTCTGATCGGTGTCCTGATCGCGGTGCCGATCGTGCTGGCGATCTTTTTCCTGATGAACTGGCTGATTTCGGTCAAGGAAATCGAGCTGAACGAGGCGGAAACGCGGACCCTGTCCGCCATCACCCCGCAGAAGCAGGATAGCGAGATGCGCACGCGCACCCGGACCCCGCCGAAGCAGATTGATGCTGCCCAGAAGCCGCCGCCGCCGCCGAAACAGTCGGCCACCAAGTCGAGCATCAACCTGCCGACGCCGAAGATCGAGGGCGGCGCGCCGCAGAACCTCGACCTTGGCCGGATGCAGAGCCTTGCCATCGACCCGGTGGCGGTGTCGGACCGTGACGCGCAGCCGATCCGGCCGCCGGCCCCGTCCTTCCCGCAGCGCGCCGCCGAGCGCGGCATTTCCGGCTCCTGCGATGTCCGCTTCGACGTGGACACGCGCGGCAAGCCCTACAATGTCTCGGCGACCTGCACCGATAACATCTTCAAGTCCGAAGCCGAACGGGCCGTGTCCCGCGTGGAATTCGCACCGAAGATTGTTCGCGGCCAGGCGGTTGAGCGCCGCAACGTGGTTTACCCGCTGGAGTTCAAGCTCCAGTAGGGCTTCCGGGCCTGGCCGCCGGCGTCCTGGCGGGCGCGGCGGCCAGCTCCGCCCTTCCGGGCTGCCGGCGGAGGTTTGCCGCCTCCCAGGCGCCCCAGAACATCACGACACCGTGCAAACGGTCAGGAGAAAGACAGATGCAGTTCAAGGCAATCCTCAAAGGGGCGATCGTGGCCGGGGTGATGGCGGTCATGGGCGCAGGCAGCGCGCTGGCGCAGCAGGCCTGTACCGAGACCCAGTTCGGCGCGCGGACCGGGGCGATCTACCTCGAAGCCGAAACCGCGGCGATGACCAACAAGGATTTCAACACCGCCGCCGCGCGTCTCCAGACGCTGCAGACCATGGAACTCAATTGCTATGAGCGGATCGCGATCGTCCGTCTTGGCGCCTATGTGAAGCTGGAGCGCGGCGACCGCCGCGGCGCGGTGCAGGACCTCCTGTCGCTGATCAATATGGGCGCCATTCCGCAGGACCAGATGGCCTCGACCTATTACAACATCGCCCAGATCTATCTGCAGGAAGAAGACCTGCGTCAGGCGCTCGAATACATGACCCGCTGGCAGCGCGCCGGCGGCCGGCCGGACCGGACGCAGAAATGGCAGCTCGCCGTACTGAACCAGCGCGCCGACAATTATGCCGAGGCCGTCCGCTGGGCCGAGGAAGTCCGCCGCGAGGATGGCAGCCGGTTCGACCAGCAGCTCTACGACCTCCTCCTTTTCCTCTATGACCGCACAAACAACAACGCCAAGGTCGCCGAGATCCTGGAAGTGCTCGTCGAGCGCAACCCGCAGGAGCGGCGCTATTGGGATGCCATCGCCGGCAACCTGTTCCAGGCCAACCAGGAGCAGCGTGCCTTCGAAGTGCAGAAGGCGATGTATCTCGCCGGCCTCCTGCGCACCGAAGAAGAGATCATGCGGATCGTGAACTTCTATAACCGTCTGGACGCGCCTTATCACGCTGCCCGGATCCTCGAGAAGGAAATGAATGCCGGTCGCATCCAGAAGACCGTTGAGCGGCTCGACCTGCTCGCCAACCTCTACCAGGTGGCGCGTGAGCATGAGAAGGCGATCCCGGTGATCCGTCAGGCCGCCGAAATGGGCGGCGGCGGCGCGATGTATGAGCGTCTCGGCGCCTCCTATAACGAGCTTGGCCGCTGGGCTGAAACCGAAGAAGCGCTGACCCGGGCCCTGAACACTCCCGGCATCCGTGACCGCGCGGCAGCCTGGGTTCGCATTGGCCAGTCCCGGTATGAGCGCAATGACCGCTCCGGCGCCCGCGAAGCCTTCCGCCAGGCCAACAACCCGGCTGGCCGCGGCTGGCTCGCCTTCATGGATTCGGAGGAATACACGGCGGCGGCGCTGGTGTGCTTCGAGGTCCAGTCCGCCCTGTCCAATGTCCAGAACGAGCAGAAGATCTGTCAGCGCCTGTCGGTGGTTGGCGACGAGAACCTGCCGGAAGGCTGCCGCACGGTGCGCGAGCGTCTGACGGAGCTGGAGCAGCGGTTCCGCGACACGCCGGAATGCCGCCGGGTCTCCGCGCAGCCGGTCTGATCGGGCCGGGTCTTTCCGGACACGCCTTCAAAGAAACCCCGGGCCCCGCGTCCGGGGTTTTTTCTTGGCGCCTTTCGCCGCCAGCGGCCTATAGGGGGGGGGCTTAAAGGGCGGTACGCACCCGCACCGCAGGAGCAGCTCGTCGACTGCGCGGTGGCGGCGAGAGTGAGGTTGGGGGCGCCCCCACTGGCGAGGCGGCACGGCCTGTCTGCCTTTGGCACGGCCCCAAAAGAAAAACACCGGCAATAAAAACTGCCGGTGTTCCTGGACTTTCAGAGATGATCTCAGACGAGCGGGGCGATCAGCCCGGGGGCGCAACCGGCGGGGCGCCAACTGTTCCGCCATGCCCGTTTCCATTGCCATTGCCGGCTGCGGCCGGGGCGCTGGCGCTTGCCGACGGTTTCACATCGGACGCGGCAACCGGGCCGGTATCCCGCAGCGGGTCTTCGGCGTGCTTGACCTGGCCTTCAAAGACGGCGTTCGACTGGATCTGCAGCGAGGAGTGGACGATGTCGCCCTTCACATGCGCGCCGGTTTCCAGCTCGACCTTCCGGGCGCGGATGGAGCCCTTGATCTTGCCCTTCACCTTGACGACTTCGGCTTTCACCTCGCCGGTGATCTGGCCGCTGGCGCCAATCGTGATGTCGGTCGCGCTGACATCCCCGTCGACGATGCCGTCGATCTGCAGGGCGCCTTCGGAAGTCACGGAGCCATTGATGCGCATGTCTGCACAGATGATCGAAGCGGCGCGGGCGGCCGATTTCGTCACGGCGCCGCGCACGGCCTCCTGGGCGGGCACCGGTTTCTGCGCTTCTGCAGCCGGCGGCGGGGCCGGTTTGTTATTCTTGGTGAACATGTCTGCCTGCTTTCAGGAAATTCATCGGGTCGTATGGTTTATTATTGTACCACACTTCATAGTGAAGGTGATCCCCGGTACTGCGCCCCGTTGAGCCCATCCGTCCGATCAGATCACCTTGTTTGACCTTATCGCCGACCTTCACGGTGATCGAGCGCAGGTGAGCATACCGGGTCGAGAAGCCATTTCCGTGGTCAACCTCGACCAGCAGCCCGTAAGCGCCGCGAGAGCCGGCATGGACGACGCGCCCCGGGCCTGTGGTGACGATAGGCGCGTCCCGATAGGCGGCCATGTCGAGGCCAAGGTGCGCGGCCATCCGGCGGGTGAACGGGTCAATCCGCCGGCCATAGCGGCTGGTATAGCGATACGGCACGCTGATTGGCTTGCCGAGGGGCAGGTCGCGGACGAGCCCTTCATAATGCTTCATCTCGAGCATCCGCGCGCGCACCTGGTCTAGGCGGATGGTGAAGTTGGTGTCACGCAGGCCCGCAGCGGCCCCGGAGGAGGTGAGCGAGCCGAGCGAGACGAGCGGCCCGCCAACGCCGGCCTGGGGCGGGGTGCCCATCCGTTCGGTGCTGACCTGGGTCAGCATCAGGACGCCCCGGGCGCGCTCCGCCCGTTCGGCGGCCATGTCTTCCATCTGGTTGAACAGGCGGAGCATGTCCGCCTCGATGGCGCGGGGTGTGCCGCGTGCCGCGTTCATGCCGACCGCTGCAAAGCTGAAATGCGCGTCGCGCGACTGGCGCCGGTCGGATTCCTCGATCGTCGCCTCGATCAGCAGGGAAGCCCCATCGCCTTCGAGCGCGGAAAGTTTCAGCCCGTCCTCATCGCGGATCTCGTTCAGCAGTTCTTCCAGCGCGCGCTGCTTGGCTTCAAGCTCGGCTGTTTCGCGGGTGCGCTCTTCCAACAGGGTGCGCTGCAGCGATTCCTGAGCGCGCAGGTTGTGCACCCAGCGCTCGTATTTCGCGAGTTCCTTGCTCTCCGCCGCGCCGGCGCCCGAGGGGCCGCCGCCCACCAGGAAATTGGCAGTCGCGAAAACGGTCCAGCCAGCCAGGGCGGTGATGCCCGCGGCCATGATGGCCTGCTGCCAGGGAGAGACGGATATGTATCGGACGGTGCCTCCGCTCCGGTGATAGATCTGACGTTCCGGGAACGCGCGATCAAACGCCGTTTTGAGGTTAGCACTCAACTTAGCCATGTAAGTGACCCGTCCGCTGGATACTTGAACATGTGCGCCACGGACCCCTCCGCAGCAACTCCTACACCCCGGGGTATAGATACCGAATTCGACTGAGGGCGAAACCCCTGCAAAACATATTTTTCAGCAATCTTCGCCTTATGGGGTTAACTTGCGCTTAACCTGCTCGTCTGCTGCGTCAGCAACAGGCACTAAGCGCGGGAACGGCTTCGGATTTCGTCCAGAACCTCCTGCGCATGGCCGGCAACTGTTACCTTTTGCCAGGTTCGCGCAATGCGCCCGTCGGGCCCGATCAGGAAGGTGCGCCGGGCCATTCCCATATAGGTTCGTCCGTACATGGATTTTTCTTCCCATGTGCCATAGGATTTGGACACCGAGCCTGCATCATCGCTGCCAAGCTCCACGGTCAGGCCATGCTTGGCCGCGAATTTTTCATGTTTGGATACCGGATCGCGCGAGACGCCGAGGATGGCGGCACCGGCCGCGTCGAACTCTGCGGCGAGGGCGGTAAAGTCCAGCGCCTCCCGGGTGCATCCGGGCGTGTCGTCCTTCGGATAGAAATACAGGACCAGCCAGCGGCCGGCATAGTCTTTCAGCCGTTTCGGGCCTGAAAGGGTCTCCATCCTGAATTCCGGAGCCTTTTTTCCCTCTGCAGGCGCAGCCGTCATGTGATCCTCCTATGGTTCGTCCGGTTCATCTTGTTTATAGTTTCTTTGTGCAAAATACCCTGCGGCTGTTGTGTTTTTTCTGAGGAGCCGAAGTTTGGTCCGTCAGACCGCCGTTGTGATCTTCCTGGAAATCCTTGGCGCCCTGATCCTCCTGGCCCTGGTGCTGGCCGGGCTGTTGTTCCTGCGCCTGTCGAGCGGGCCGATCGACCTTGCCCCGTTCCGGGATGATGTGGAGCGGGCGCTCGCCGAAACGCGGGAGGGCCGGCCTGTCTCGCTGGGCGCACTACAGCTGGAATGGTCGCGCGGCAGCCGCCGGGTCGAGATTACTGCGCAGGATGTGCGCCTGTATGACCATGCCCGCCAGCCGGTAGCCGAAGCGCGCGCGGCGCAGATCACGCTGGTCGGTTCGTCGCTGCTGTTCGGGCAGGCAGAGGTGCTGGCGATTGATCTCAGCGAGGGATGGATCGCGCTTGATCCGTTGCCGGACGGCCGCTGGGCGCTGGCGGCGGAACCCCTGCCGCCCTTTGCGCCCACCCGGGACCTGCCGGACACGCCGCAGGGCTGGATCGACTATACCGGCGAGGTGCTGCCTGCCTGGCTGCGGGCGCTGCGCGAGGCGGGCGGCGGGCTGACGCTGGAACGGGCGGCGTTCGAGGGGTTTGAAGTCCGTATCCGGAACGAAGGGCGCGCGATCACCGGCCAGGTGGATGACGCGGCCGGGCGGATCGAGCGCAAGGAAGCGGGGCTGACGCTGGCGCTGTCCGGCAACGGGCAGGGCGCGGGACTTCCCGGCGCGATCCGGCTGCAGATGTCACTTCTGGATGCGGAGCGGCGCGTGGAGGCGGAGCTGGCGCTGGATGCCTGGCCGCTGGGCGATCTCGCCGAACGGCTGGGCGTTGCCCCGGAAGCGGCCGAAGGGCTGGTCTCGGCCATCGCGGTGACCGCCGGGCTGAGCGAGGAAGACGGGCTGGAGCATGTGCGGATCGAGACGCAGAGCGGCGCTGGCCTGATCGGCCTGGCGGACATGATGCTGGAGGTCCGCGATCTGGGGTTGGAGCTGTCCTATGACCGGGCGGCGGACCGGATGGAGCTGACCCTCGCCACACGCGGCGCCGGCCCGGTGACCGGCACCGCGGCCATCGGGATCGATGCGGCCCTGCGCGGGGAGGGGCCGCGCCCGTTCGAGATGACCAGCCCGGCGCTGACGCTGAACCTTGCCCCGATGTTCGAAGGCCCGTTGGACCTCGCCAGCCTGCGCATCGCGGGCGAGGCCGACATCGATGCCTTGTCCGTCAGCGGAATGACGGCAGAGTTTGCGAGCAGCGGGGCGGCCTTCCGCGTCGACGGAGCGCTGGCGCGCACGCCGGCACGGCAACCGGGGCAGCCTCCCTTGCTCGGCGCGATCAATTTTTCAGTGAACGGAGCGATAACGCCCGAGACCGTTTACGCCTTCTGGCCGGTCCAGCTGGGCGACGGGGCCCGAAGCTTTGCCGTGCAGCGCATCAGCGGCGGGACGGTGCATGACATCCGGGGCCGGCTGAGGCTGGAGGGGGACAGCCTGCAAAATGGATCGCTCAAGGACGATCATCTGGCCCTGACCTTCCGCGCGGAGGATGTGACGGTTGCCTTCCTTGATGATCTGCCGCCTGTGACCAATGCGTTCGGGCGCGGAGAACTCACGGGCAACAGCTTTCGGTTGATTGCCGACCGGGCCCAGTTTTCCGGCTGGCAGGTCAGCGAGGGGCTGGTGCATTTGCCGGCCTTCTGGCCGCGCGGGGAGGAGATGCGCGTGTTCGGGCGCGCCAGTGGCCCTGCGCACAGGCTCATGCGGACGCTGGTCGAGTCGCGGCTCGCGATCGAGTTTGATCCGGCGCGCCTCTCCGGCGAGGGGGAAGGGACATTCGAAATGTTCCGGCCGGCGCTGAACGAAGTTCCGTATGAGGATGTCCGGTTCTCCGCGACCGGCACCGCGCGGGAGGTTGGCCTGCGGGCCGCGGCCCTCGGATATGACCTGACGGGCGGGGCGGTCACGGTGACGGTGGACCAGGCCGGGGCGGAGATCCGGGGAGATGGGCAGCTGGGGCCGGCGCCGGTCAGTTTCCGCTGGACGCAGGCTTTCATGACCGGCAATGCGCGTTCCGACCTTACGGCGCGTGGAACCGTGACCCCTGATTTCCTGAACCGGTTCGGGATTACCGGGCGGGCGTACATGTCCGGCGAGGCGCCGTTCGAAGCCACGGTCCAGCTGGATGGTCCTGATGTGGCGCAGTCGCGGGTCCGGGCGGACCTGTCTGCGGCGCGGCTTGATTTGTCAGAGTTCGGATGGATCAAGCCGGCCGGGGAGCAGGCCGCCGCGACCATTGATCACCGCGAGGTGGACGGACGGACTGTCTCGAGCGTGAGCTTTCGCAGCCCTTCTGCGCGCCTTGACGGAGACTTGACCCTCGGCGCGGATTCGCGCCTTGTTGCGGCCACGCTGCGCGAAGCCTTCCTGCGCAATTCGGCTGAAGTGTCAGGCTCCGTCGCGCGGGAGCGGGACAACAGCCTGACCGTGACGCTGGCTGGCAGGTATCTCGATATTTCGGGCGTGCTCTCCGGGCTCGGGGCGGCGAGTGCTGCGGCGGAAGATGACGGGGTTCCGATGCGGCTTGCCGCCTCCGTCGACCGGCTGACAGTGCGGCCAGGGCTGGACCTGCGCCAGGCAAGGCTGATGGCAGCGTCCGGGCGCAGCGGGCTGCAGACATTGGAGGCGAGCGGGCAGACCGCCGGCGGCGCCCCGCTGGAAGCGCGCCTCGATGCGACGGGCAATGGCCCGGCGCGGTTGGATGTGACGTCCGGCGATGCGGGCTTCCTGACGGGGGCAATCCTCGGCGCCGATTTCCTGAGCGGCGGCCAGATGGTGATTTCCGGCACGCTGGAAAAGGACGGGCAGCCCGCCGACCTTGCGCTGCAGATCACCAATGCGCGGATGCGCGAGGCTCCGTTCCTGACGCAGATCCTCTCGCTCGCCTCGCTCCGGGGGCTGACGGATACGCTGGGCGGGGAGGGGGTCCTGTTCTCGCGGATCGACATTCCGCTGAAGGTTTCGGGCAGCCGATATGTGGTCTCCGGGGCGAAGGCGCAGGGTCCGGCTCTTGGCCTGACCGCCAGCGGCTTTGTGGATACGCGGACGACTGATCTGCAACTGGATGGGGTGCTGGTGCCGAGCTTCGGTGTGAACTCCGCCCTCGGAGGAATTCCGATCCTGGGCGACCTCGTCGTCGGGCGTGACGGGGAGGGCGTGTTCTCGCTGACCTATTCCGTGCGCGGAACTCTGGACAAGGCCAATGTGGCGGTCAATCCGCTCTCGGCGCTGGCGCCGGGCGTGATCCGGCGGATCTTCGAGAACCCCTCCGATACGCGCATCCCCGAGGCAATGCCCCGCCCGCCGGACAAGCCCATTCCCACAGAGCTTCCGCCGATCAAGGAAGAGACGTTTTGAAGTGAGGAAGAAGAGCGTTCCATTGACCGCTCGGTTCCTGAGTTTCGTCACGCTCGATGGACGCCGCGATAGCGGGGGCCATCTGAGCGCCCATCTCCGGGTGTCGCCACCCGGAATTGTGGTAAGGTGAGGAGATGGGCACTCAGACGGGCTGTCGCCCGTCGAGTGTGACGAAGGAACCGCGATGGCGGGTCTGTTGTACCTACCCGGCCTTCACCAGTGCGTGGCGTTTCTTGCCGGCGGAGAGTTTGGCGGCGCCGTCTTTCAGGTCGGCGAGGGTGAGGGTTGCGTTGGGATCCGTCACGAGCACATCGTTGAGGCGGATCGCGCCCTGTTCGATCATCCGGCGGGCTTCGCCGTTCGATTTGGTCAGCCCGGCAGCGGCGCAGGCGGCGGCCACGAGGATGCCGGCGGCAAGGTCCGCCTGCGGAATATTCACGGTCGGCAATGCGTCTGCAGCTGCGCCGGCCGAGAAGACTGCCCTTGCGGCGGCTTCGGCTTCCTGCGCGGCGGCTTCGCCATGCAGCAGCGTCGTTGCCGCATTGGCGAGGGCGATCTTGGCCGCATTGATCTCTGCGCCCTGAAGGGCTTCAAGGCGGAGGATTTCGTCCTGCGGAAGATCCGTGAACAGACGGAGGAACTTGCCGACATCGGCATCCTCCGTGTTGCGCCAGAACTGCCAGTATTCATACGGGCTCTTGCGGTCCGCATTCAGCCAGACCGCGCCGCCGACCGTCTTGCCCATCTTCACACCGGAGGAAGTGGTGACGAGATGCGCCGTCAGGCCGAAGGCCTGCCCGCCATCCGCCTTGTGGATCAGGTCCACGCCGCCGAGGATATTGCCCCACTGGTCCGACCCGCCGAGTTGCATCCGGCAGCCATGGCGGCGGAACAGCTCCAGGAAGTCATAGGACTGCATCAGCAGGTAATTGAATTCGAGGAAGGTGTAGGGCTGCTCAGCCTCGAGCCGGCGGGCGACCGTGTCCTGCTTCACCATCGTGTTGATGGTGAAATAGGTGCCGACCGAGCGCAGCATTTCAATGTAGCCGAGCTTGCCCAGCCAGTCGTCATTATTGACCATGACGGCGTCCGAAGCGCCATCGCCGAAGCGGATGTAAGGCAGGAAGGCCTGCTTGATGCCGGCCATGTTGGCGGCGATCTGCTCATCGGTGAGCAGGGGGCGGGATTTTTCCTTGTCCGTCGGGTCGCCGACCTTGGTGGTGCCGCCGCCCATCAGGGTGATCGGCTTGCCGCCATGGCGCTGGAAGATGCGCAGCATCATGATCGTCATCAGATGGCCGACATGCAGGCTGTCGGCGGTCGCGTCATAGCCGACATAGGCGACGGGCGTGCCGGAAGCGCAATAGGCGTCGAGCTCGGCCTTGTGCGTCGTGTCCTTGATGAAGCCGCGCCAGCTGAGCTCGCGCAGGAATTCCGACTTGTATTCGCTCATCTTCTTGTGTCTCCGTGGAGCGAAGGGCGCCTAACACGGAAAGGGCAGGGCTTGAACAGGGCGATTGTAGAATCAGGCCCGGTCTGGGCGGCGGGGTTCATGTCCGGCACCTCGCTGGACGCGGTGGACGCGGCGATGATCCTGACCGATGGCGAAGCTGTGCTGGAGTTCGGCCCGGTGGCGGAGCGCAAGTATACGCCGGGGGAGCGGGCCGTGCTGCAGGCGGCGACGGACGCGGCGCGGGCCTGGAACTGGACAGGGCCGCGGCCAGAAGCAGCGTTTGCGGCGGCCTGCGAGGTGATCACGGCGACCCATGCCGATGCCTGGGCCATGCTGACCGGGCAGGCCGGGGCGCCGGTGCCTGTGATTGCTGGCGTGCACGGGCAGACGGTGCTGCACCGAAGGGCGAGGCCGGGCGCGCCGGGCGCGACGCTGCAGCTGATCGAGGCGGGCGCCATGCGCGCGGCGCTGGGCGTGCCGCTCGCCTATGATTTCCGGTCTGCGGATGTGGCAGCTGGCGGGCAGGGCGCGCCGCTGGCGCCTGCCTATCACGGTGCGCTGATGACGCGGCTCGGCGGGGAGGCAGCGGCGGTGCTCAATCTCGGCGGGGTGGCGAATATCACTGCGCGGATGGGCGATGGCACGCTGATCGCGTTTGATACCGGGCCGGCAAACGGACCGATCGATGAATGGGTCGAGGGGCATGGGAAAGGCACGCAGGACACCGGCGGGCGGCTCGCCTCGGCTGGGCGAGTGCATGAGGGGCTGCTGGCGCAGCTGCTCGATCATGGCTGGTTTGAGGAGACGCCGCCCAAATCGCTCGACCGGTATGATTTCAGCGCCTCGATGGCGCGCGGGCTGTCGCTGGAGGATGGCGCGGCGACACTGACGGAGTTTTCGGCGGCGGCGGTGGCGCGCGGGTTCGAGCATCTGCCGGAGCGGCCGGCGCGGCTGATCGCGTGCGGCGGCGGGCGGCATAATCCTGCCTTCATGGCGGCGCTGAAACGGCGCGTGCCGTGCGCTGTGCTGTCGGCGGAACAGGCCGGCTGGCGCGGGGATTCGATCGAGGCGGAGGCGTTTGCCCTGCTGGCCGTGCGCGCAGCGAGAGGACTGCCGCTCAGCTGGCCGGGCACAACGGGCGTGGCGGAGGCGATGACGGGCGGGGTGGTGGCGGCCTGACCTGTCCGCTCATCCCCGCGCACGCGGGGTTGCGTGTCAGAAAGGACCGGCCCGCCCCCCGCCTGCGCGAGGGCGAGCGGGGGAGTGGGCCGGGGCAGAGGATCAATCCTCGAAGTCTTCGTCTTCTTCTAGGAGGGCGGGGGCGTCGTCTTCTTCAGCTTCCTGGCGGAGTTGCTGTTCGGCCTCGGCGAGGCGGCGCAGCAGGTATTCCTCGCACAGGCCGATCAGCTCGTCGCGGCGGTCGGCATAGAAGTGGTTGGCGCCGGCGACCTTGGCGCGCTCGACCTTCTGGCCTTTCTGGACGCGCACCTTGGTCAGCGCCCGCTCGACGTCTTCGGGCGAGGCGACAGCGTCCTTGTCGCCCGAGATGATCAGGCCGGAGGCCGGGCAGGGCGCGAGGAAGGAGAGGTCATAATGGTTGGCGGGCGGGGAGATGGCGAGGAAGCCGTCAATTTCAGGCCGGCGCATGAGCAGCTGCAGCGTGATCCAGGCGCCGAAGGAATAGCCGGCGCACCAGACATAGCGCGGGGTTTCCGACAGGTTCTCAAGGTAATCAAGGACATAGGCGGCGTCCTCGAGTTCGCCGATGCCCTGATCATAGGTGCCCTGGCTGCGCCCGACGCCGCGCGAATTGTAGCGGAGGACGCCGAAGCCGTGCTTCTCGAAGAGCTGGTAGAGCATGATCGTGATGGGATCCTGCATCGTGCCGCCCGCTTTCGGGTGGGGGTGCAGGATGAGGGCGATGGGCGCGCCCGGATAGGGCGGCTCGGTATAGCGCGCTTCAATACGGCCCTGGGGACCCGGAATAATGATCTCGGCCATCGCAACCTCGGCGTTTTTTGCACAGAAGGGCGGGTAGATAGGCCAATTGGGACCGGAAAAGCAAATTTTTATGCACCTCCGGGGGCGGTGTCTGTTAGCGTCGGCCTGCGGCAGGTGCCGCATCTGATGCGCAGGGGAAACTTCTTTGAAAATCAGGATCCTGGCGCTTGCGGGCGCATTCGTGACGGCGGCGGCCTGTGCAGGCGGGCCGGTTGGCATGGCGGAGCCGGCGCCTGCGGCGGCGCCGGTGGCTGCTGGGGATGCGGCGGAGAGCCACCCGCTCGCTTTCCTGTTCGGCGAATGGATCGGCACGGCCAAGGGCATCGGGCCGGACCAGCAGCCCTATGAGGTGATCCAGACCGAGCGGGTCGGGCCGATGCTGGACGGCGCGGTCACTGTGATCGAGGGCCGCGGATATGGGGCAGATGGCACGCTGTATTTCAGCGCCTTTGCGGCCGTCTCGCGCAACAATCACACCGGCAGTTGGGAAATGCGCAGCTATAGCGGCGGCAATGCCGGGACGTTTCCGTTCGAGCCGACGGAGACCGGCTTCCGCTGGAGCACGCCGGCGGGGCCGGGCGCGCGGATAGTGTATACGGCCACCGTGGCCGATGGCGTCTGGGACCAGATCGGCGAATACACGCCAGAGGGCGGCGAGCCTCTGCAAGTGTTCGAGATGAACCTAACCCGCACAGGGGACACCGACTGGCCGGCAGCCGGCTATGTCGCTCCGCCCGCCCAGTAGAGCGCAGAGGCGCAGGAAGCCCGTGCATTCAGGGCGCTGGCGGCCTATATAGGCGCCATGATCTATGCCGATTACAACGCCACGGCGCCCCTGCGCCCGGAAGCGCGCGACGCCATGCTCGCAGCGCTGGAGCTTGGCGCGGCCAACCCCTCCTCGGTGCACCGGGCGGGCCGGGCGGCGCGCGGCGTGATCGAAAAGGCGCGGGGCCAGATTGGCGCGGCCATCGGCAGCCGGGCCGAGGATATCGTGTTTACCAGCGGGGGCACCGAAGCCCTGACGCTGGCGATCTATGGGACGGTGGCGGCGCTGGACGGGGCGGCGACGCTGATCGTCTCGGCCATCGAGCATGAGGCGGCGGGCAAGGCGGCGGCACATGCCGGCGTGCCGGTGGAGACCGCCTATGTGCTGCCATCGGGGCAGGTGGACCTTGAGGACCTGAAGGCGCGGCTGGGCGCCTGGGACCGGGCGGCGAAGGGTACGCCGGTGCTGGTTCTGATGCTGGCGAATAATGAGACGGGCATCTTGCAGCCTGTGGCCGAGGCCGCTGCGCTGGTGCGCGCGGCGGGCGGGCTGACGATCTGTGACACGGTGCAGGGGCTCGGCAAGACGGCGGTGAATGTTGCTCTCTTGGGCGCAGATTACCTTGCGTTGTCAGCGCACAAGATCGGCGGGCCGCAGGGCGTGGGCGCGTTGTGGCACCGGGCCGGGGCGCCGCTGAAGGCGGTGCAATATGGCGGCGGTCAGGAGCGGGGGCTGCGCTCGGGCACGGAGAATGTCGCCGGGATTGCGGGATTTGGGGCGGCTGCTGCGGCGGCAGTTCGGGACCTGCCGAAGTATGCGAAACTCGCCGGGCCGCGCGAAGCGATGGAAGCGCGGCTGAAGGCCGAGGGCGGCGTTGTTGTGATAGGCGAGGAAAGCCCGCGGCTGGCGGGTGTGTCGAATTTTGCGCGGCCGGGCTTCCGGGCGGAGACGCAGGTGATGGCGCTGGAC
The DNA here is from genome assembly GCF_046313735.1 of Hyphomonas sp. Lineage (GTDB taxonomy): Bacteria > Pseudomonadota > Alphaproteobacteria > Caulobacterales > Hyphomonadaceae > Hyphomonas. The sequence goes on along the minus strand of NZ_JBKBXW010000008.1, from coordinate 42,376 downwards.
CTCGCAGGCGTGTGCGTCTCTGCGGGCTCGGCCTGTTCGTCGGGCAAGGTGAAGAGATCGCTTGTGCTGCTGGCGATGGGCGCCGATGACGCCCTTGCGGAATCGGCCATCCGCGCCAGTTTTGGCTGGGCAAGCGCGCCGGCGGATTTCGGGCGTGTGGCAGAAGCCTGGCTGGAAGCGGCGCGGCGGACTGTGTTGAAGGAATCGGCGTGATGGAATGCTGCGGCGGAATTGAAGAGCATGATGACGAGTGCACCGAAGTGAAGGTGAAGGACGGCATTGATGCAAAGACGGTCGAGGCGGCCAAGCGGCTCGAGTCTGAGAATTATTCGGCCGGCTTCGTCACCGAGATCGAGATGGAGATGGCGCCCAAGGGCCTCTCCGAGGATACCGTGCGGTTCATCTCGGCGAAGAAGAATGAGCCGGAATGGCTGCTGGAATGGCGGCTTGAAGCCTATCGCCGCTGGCTGACGATGGAGGAGCCGACCTGGGCACGGGTCAGCTATCCGAAGATCGACTTTCAGGCCTATCACTATTACGCCGCGCCGAAGGCCGGGGCGAAGTATAACTCGATCGACGAGGTGCCGAAGGAAATCCTCGAGACGTATGAGAAGCTCGGCATCCCGCTGCGCGAGGCGGAAGTGCTCCTGGGCGTCGCCGGGGCCGCGGAAACGGCAGCAGCGGCGCGCGAGAAGCCCCGGGTGGCGGTGGACGCCGTGTTCGATTCTGTCTCGGTGGCGACGACATTCCGCGAGGAGCTGAAGAAGGCCGGCGTGATCTTCATGTCGATTTCCGAAGCCGTGCATGAGCATCCCGAGCTGGTGAAGAAGTATCTGGGCTCGGTTGTGCCGACCACGGACAATTTCTATGCGACGCTGAATTCGGCGGTCTTTTCCGATGGATCCTTCGTCTACATCCCGAAGGGTGTGCGCTGCCCGATGGAGCTGTCGACCTATTTCCGGATGAATGCGGAGAATACCGGCCAGTTCGAGCGCACGCTGATCATTGCCGATGAAGCCGCGTATGTGTCCTATCTTGAAGGTTGCACCGCGCCGATGCGGGACGAGAACCAGCTGCATGCGGCGGTGGTGGAACTCGTTGCGCTGGATGATGCGGAGATCAAGTATTCGACCGTGCAGAACTGGTGGCCGGGCGATGAGGACGGCAAGGGCGGCATCTATAACTTCGTGACGAAGCGCGGCGATTGCCGGGGCGCGCGCTCGAAGATCAGCTGGACGCAGGTGGAGACGGGGTCGGCTGTGACGTGGAAATATCCGTCCTGCGTACTGCGGGGCGATGATTCGGTTGGCGAGTTCTATTCCATCGCCGTCACAAACGGGCGCCAGCAGGCCGACACCGGCACCAAGATGATCCATCTGGGCAAGCGCACGAAGAGCCGGATCATCTCCAAGGGCATCTCGGCGGGCAAGTCCGAGAACACCTATCGGGGCCTCGTTTCCATCAACAAGAAGGCCGAAGGCGCGCGCAATTTTACCCAGTGTGACAGCCTGCTGATCGGCGACCGGTGCGGGGCGCATACGGTGCCGTATATCGAGAACCGCCGGGCCGACGCGCAGCTGGAGCATGAGGCGACGACGACGAAACTGTCGGAAGACCAGCTGTTCTATGTGCGCCAGCGCGGCATTGGCGAGGAACAGGCGGTGGCCCTGCTGGTCAATGGTTTCGTGCGCGAGGTGCTGCAGGAATTGCCGATGGAGTTTGCCGTCGAGGCGCAGAAGCTGCTGGAAGTGAGCCTGGAAGGTTCGGTGGGTTAAGGCCCTCACCTCCCATTGCTGCGCAATGGGTCCCTCCTCTCCCGCAAGCGGGAGAGGGGTGGGTTGCACTTCGCATTAACCCCTCTCCCGCTGGGAGAGGAGGGGCCCGCGCCCGAAGGGCGTGGGAGGTGAGGGGCCGCCGAAGACCCGAAGACCAAGGCACGCTTTTTGCTCTCATCTCTGCCGTGGAGGCGCTTTGTGGCCTCCGGGGAGCTGGGAATGTCGCGTCTGCTGAAGGAAATCGGGGGCTATGCCCTTCTGGTAATTGCCATTTTCATGGCGCCGCTGCTGGCCGCTGCGCTCGGCTGAAGCGCTGTCCGGCGCGGATGCATGACGGCCATGTGACACAAGCCGCCGATTCCCGGCGCTTTCCGCTTTCAAAAGAAGGCTGTCCGCCCTAAATCCCGCGCATGTTGAAGATCGAAAATCTGAGCGCCAGTGTCGGCGAGGGCGAAACGGCCAAGGCCATCATCAATGGCCTGTCGCTGGAAGTGCCGGCCGGCGAGGTACACGCCATCATGGGGCCGAACGGGGCGGGCAAGTCCACGCTCTCCTACATCCTGACCGGCCGGGAGGGATATGAGGTGACCGGCGGCAGCGCCGTGCTGGACGGGGAGGACATCCTGGGGATGGACCCCGAGGCGCGGGCGGCCAAGGGCCTGTTCCTGTCTTTCCAGTATCCGGTGGAGATCCCCGGCGTGCCGGTGATGACCTTTGTGCGCACGGCGATGAACGCCCAGCGCAAGGCGCGCGGGGAGAAGGAAATCTCGGCGCCGGATTTCATCCGCAAGTCGCGCGAGGTGGCGGCGATGCTGAACCTCGACGGCGAGATGCTGAAGCGGCCGGTGAATGTCGGCTTCTCTGGCGGGGAGAAGAAGCGGCTGGAAATCTATCAGATGATGATGCTGGAGCCGCGCTTCATGGTGCTGGACGAGACCGATTCCGGGCTCGACATCGACGCGCTGCGTACGGTGGCGGATGGGGTGAATGCCCTGCGCGCGCCCGACCGGGGAATGCTGGTCATCACCCACTATCAGCGGCTGCTGGACCACATCAGGCCGGACAAGGTGCATGTCCTCGCCAAGGGCCGGATCATCAAGACCGGCGGGCCGGAACTTGCCCTCCGGCTCGAGAAAGAGGGCTATGACGGCGTGCTCGCGGAGGCAGTGTGAGCACGGCGCTCAAGGATATGATCCGTAATCCGACGGATGCGGAGTTTTCGCTTGTCGAGCGCTATGCCGGTTTTGCGCCGGACGGGCGGCGCGAGCGGCTGTTCGAGGCGTTTGCCGCGACAGGCCTGCCGCACCGTCGGCTGGAGAACTGGCGCTGGAGCGATTTCAAGGCAGCGGTCAGGGACCTGCCGGGATACCGGGAGAATGCTTTTCCCGATCCGCTGGCTGTGGAGGGGGTGCCGGAACTCTATCTGAGCCCGGGCAGGCTCGGCGAGCCGCGATCCGTGCCGGGGCTGACGATCCGCACGCTTCCAGATCCGATGGCTGTTCAGGGGGCGGAGGATATGCCGCTCGGCGCGCTGGCCGCGGCGCTGGCGGGCGGCGGCGGGTTGCCATCCGTGGTCGTGGTGGAAGTGACCGGGCCTGAGCCGGCGCGGCTGCATATGCTGTTTGAAGGGCGGCATGCCTTCCATGCGGCGCGCGTGGTGGTGCTCCTTCGTTCGGGGACGGAGCTTGACCTGACCGAGAGCCATGTCGGCGGCGCGCATTTTTCCACTTCGCTGATCGAGTTCAAGCTGGAGGCCGGCGCGAAGCTGCGCCGGACGGTGTACCAGCGCGGCGGGGCCGGGGAAGCTGTGGCGATCACGGCACAGATCGAGCAGCAAGCGGGCGCAGAGACGGTGCAGACCGTGCTGTCCTTCGGCGCGAAGGCCTGCCGGATTGAGACCCGGCTGGTGCATCAGCAGACAGGATCGAAGGCGACGCTGAACGCGGCTTACCTCGCCGGGGATGGTTTCCATGCGGACATTACCACGCATGTGCGCCATGGCGCGCGCGCCTGCGTGACGCGGCAGGCGACCAAGGGCGCGGTTCTGGATGGCGGGCGCGGCGTGTTCCAGGGCAAGTTCCATGTCCCCAAGAATGCCGGCCAGCAAACGGACGCCTCGATGCAGCACAATGCGCTGCTGCTGGAAGATGGCGCCGAAGTGTTTGCCAAGCCCGAGCTGGAAATCCATGCCGATGATGTTCAGTGTGCGCACGGAAACACATCCGGCGCGCTGGATGCCAACCAGCTGTTCTATATGCGCCAGCGCGGCATTCCGCTGGAGACGGCACGCGCGCTGCTGACGGAGGCGTTCATCGCCGAAGCGCTGGAAGAGGCGGGCCCGGCGGAAGCGGCGCTGCGCGCGGAGGCGGGGGCATGGCTGGCGCGATGATGTGGCTCAGGGCATTCTTGAACCCTTCTCCCCGGGGAGAAGGGGCTTTGGAGGTGCGCCATGCCCCGTAAGCTGGACATCCCTGCCATCCGCGCTGAATTTCCGATCCTCTCGCGGGAGGTGAACGGGCATCCGCTGGTCTATCTCGACAATGCGGCGAGCGCGCAGAAGCCGGAGGCGGTGATTGGCGCAATGGCAGACCAGATGCGCACGGCCTATGCGAATGTGCACCGGGGGCTGCATACGCTGGCGAATGAGACGACCGAGGCGTTTGAAGCGGCGCGGGAAAGCGTGCGCGCTTTCCTGAAAGCTCCGTCTACGGATAATATCGTTTTCACCAAGGGCTCCACCGAGGGGATCAATCTTGTGGCCTCGGCGCTGGCGGCGCGGATCCAGCCGGGCGATGAGATCGTGCTCTCCATCATGGAGCATCACTCCAATATCGTGCCCTGGCATTTCCTGCGCGAGCGGCAAGGCGCGGTGCTGCGCTGGGTCGGGCTGAGCGAAGATGGCGCGCTCGACATGGACGCGCTGGCCGCCGCCATCGGGCCGAAGACGAAGATGGTCGCCATCACCCATATGAGCAATGTGCTCGGCACGGTGGTGGATGTGGCCGCGATCACGCGGCTTGCGCATGATGCGGGCGCGGAAATCCTGATCGATGGCAGCCAGGCGGCGGTGCACCTGCCGGTGGATGTGCAGGCCATAGGCTGCGACTGGTATGTGATCACAGGCCACAAGATCTATGGGCCCACCGGCATAGGCGCGCTGTATGGCACGGCGGAAGCGTTCGCCCGCGCGCGGCCCTATCAGGGCGGCGGGGAAATGATCGAGGTCGTGGAGACGGACCGCGTGACCTACAACACCGCGCCGCACAAGTTTGAAGCGGGCACGCCGCCGATCCTCGAAGCGATCGGCTTTGGCGCGGCGCTGCGCTGGCTCGCCGCCTTCGACAAGGCGCAGATCGCGGCGCATGAGCATGCGCTGTATGAACGGGCGGCGGCGGCGCTGCGCAGTGTCAATGGCATCCGCATCCATGGCGAGGCGCCGGGCAAGGGGGCCGTGCTGGCCTTCAGCCTTGAAGGCGCCCACCCGCATGACCTCGCCCAGATCCTCGACCGCTACGGCGTCGCGATCCGCGCCGGGCACCATTGCGCCCAGCCGCTGATGCAGCTTCTGGGCGTCTCGGCCACCGCGCGGGCGAGCTTTGCGCTGTATAACACAGAGGCCGAAGTGGACGCGCTCGCCGAAGCGCTCGCCAAGGCGCGGAAAATGCTGGTATAGTGTTCCACATGGCTGACGATATGACCTCCCAGGACCTTCTTGGCGCCCGTGATCCGGCGGCACCTTCGGCGATTCCGCAGGAGGAACTCGACCGGATAACCGATGACCTGATTGCGGCGTTCAAGACGGTGTATGACCCGGAAATCCCGGTCGACATCTATGAGCTGGGGCTGATCTACAAGGTCGATATCGATGACGACCGGAAGGTGGACATCGAGATGACGCTGACCGCGCCCGGCTGCCCGGTGGCGGGCGATATGCCCGGCTGGATCGAGACGGCGGCCAAGGGCGTGGACGGGGTGACCGATGTCGAGGTGCGCCTGACCTTTGATCCGCCCTGGACGCCGGCGCGCATGTCGGACGAGGCGCGCCTGGCCCTGAACATGCTCTGAGGCTGCCGGCGCGGGTTACGCGCTGATGAGCCTCGGCAGGGCGCGGCAGAAGCGCTCCACATCTTCCAGCTTGCCCATCGAGACGCGCGACCATGGCGCGTAATCCATGTATTGCCCGCGAATGGAGATCTGCTCGGCGGCCATGGCTTTCTGCAGGTCATTGGCGGGCTGGCCGCTCTGGAAATAGACAAAGTTTGCCTGCGATTTGAGATAGGGCAGGCCGAGCGTGTCGAGGGTTGCTTCGACCATCTGGCGGCCCTCGGTGATCTTTGCCTTGGAATAGGCGATGAAGGCCTCGTCATCGACGCAGCCGATGGCGGCGGCGATGGAGGTGCAGGGTGTCCAGGACATGGCGGTGCTGCGGATTTTCTCAGCCGTTTCAGCCGAGGAGATCGTGTAGCCGACGCGGATGCCGGCCATGCCGTAAATCTTCGAGAAGGTCCGTGTGATGATGACATCCTTGCCCTCATGGAGGAGGGGCAGGCAGGTGATGCCGGCCTCGTCATCGGTCAGCTCGATATAGGCTTCGTCCACAACGACCGTGGTTTTCTCCGCCATGCGCGCGACGGCGGGGCGGATGATGTGGCCGGGAGTCGTGAGACCGGTCGGGTTGTTGGGATTGCAGAGCTGGACCATGCCGGTTTCCGGCGTGATGGCGGCTTCGATGCCGGCATAGTCGACTTCCATATCCTCCGTCAGCGGAACACGGGTGATGCTCGCGAGGCCGAGTTTCGAGGCGTAGATGGCGGTCGTGTCCCAGAAGAGGCGCGGGGCGACGATGGGGCCTTTGGGGCCATACATCAGCGCCAGCGCGCTCAGCGCTTCGCCCGAGCCGGTGGTGATGACGATCTGTTCGGGCTCAACGCCATGGCGGCCGGCGATCAGCTTCATCAGCGTATAGGTCGCTTCGGGATTGACGTAGTAGGCGCCCTGCTCAGCGGCCTCGCGGAGTTTTGCGAGGGCGGAGGCAGACGGGCCGTAGGGGTTTTCGTTGCGGGAGAGCAGCGCGACACCTGGCGCGGGGCCGAAGAGCGGGTCCGGCGCGCCGGGCGGGAAGGCGCCGGTGGCCTCGGCGAGGGCAGCGGCTTGTGTCGTCCCGCTGGCGCAGGCGGCGAGGCTGGTCGCTGCCGTGAGGGAGCCTGCGGACAGGAGCCCGCGCCGAGTGAGCCTATATCCCATGGTCTGTCTCCGCAGTCTGAAGGATGAGTTCGGGGGCTGCCGGGGCCGCGCCGGTAAAGGCCGAGGCGAGCATCAGGCAGGAGGTGATGAGGAGGTAGGCGCCCAGCGCGCGGCCGAGATGGGCGGCGTTCAGGCTGTGGGCGAAGGCGGCGCCCCAGGGCGCGGTGATCATGCTCATCGAGATGATGGCGAGGGCGGCAATGAGGTTCACATAGCCGAGCGAGCCGACCGGCAGGCCGGTCTCGCCGAGGCCGCCGAGGACGGCGCCGATGGTGGCAGGCACCGCGATGATCGTGCCGAAGCCGGCAGCTGTGGCGATGGCGCGGTGCATCGGCTGGCCGCTGAGGGTCATGATGAGGACCGCCGGTGTGCCCCCGCCGATGCCCAGGAGGGTACAGTAGCCGCCGAGGAAGCTGCCAAGCCCGCCGCGCATGATGCCGGTGGGCATCTGGTCCGAGAGCGGCCCGCGCCGGGTGAGCACCGGGAACAGGAAATGCCAGGACATCAGGAACACCCCGACGCCGAAGGTGATCTTCAGGGCCTGCCCGTCGAGATAGCGCGCGATGATCAGGCCGAGCAGCACGCCGGCCACGACCCAGGGCGCCCAGGCTTTCAGGATGGCGAAATCCACCGCGCCGCGCCGTGCATGGGCCTGTACCGAGCGCAGGGAGGTGAAGATGATGGTGGCGAGCGAGGTGCCGATGGCGACATGCATGATCTTGCTGGTATCGCTGCCGGGCGACAGCATCGTCAGAACGGCAGCGAGCGCCGGGACGACCACAAAGCCGCCGCCTATGCCGAAGAGGCCGGCGACGAAGCCTGCCAGGGCGCCGGCCGCCAGCATCGCAGCGATGAAGCCGAGCGTGGCCGTATTGAGGATTTCGGCGTCTGGCGCCAACCGGGACTCCCTCGCACTGATGTCCTGCCTTCCGGACTAGGCGCCTTGCGGGGGAGTGCAATTGACCGGGGCTGCCCGTGGGCAGGTTTGCAGGGGAATGCCCCTGCGCTGCCCGGTCGCCGGGCGGGCGCGACAAAGAATCGGGCAGCCGGCAGCAGTGCGCTGTCAGCTGGCGGTCAGGCTCAGATTGTTGCCGTCCGGATCGTTGAACCAGCAGACTTTGGCCTTCCCGCCCGGCGAGACCCAGAGGCCCTTTGCGTCGGTCATGCCGGGATATTCGATGAATTTGACGCCGCGCGCGGCAAGGCTGGCCATGGCGGCCTCGATATCCGGCACGTTCCAGCCGAGCACGGTATGGGGGCCGGGCGTGTGGCCTTCGATATCGGTGAGGCGCAGGACCGCGCCGCCGCCGAGATCGAAGACGGCCGCGAAGGCATCATCGCTGAGGAGCCGGAGGCCGAGGACCGTTTCGTAGAAGGGTTTCGCGGCAGCCCGGTCTGCCGTGAGGATGAATGTGACCGCGCCTGCATCCTTCAGTGCCATCGGATGTTCCCTTCGAGGTTGGTTCCCAGCCTGCCACATTCCGGGCGCCAGCGGCAGGGGGGCCTTGATCCGGGCACCGTTCCGGCCCACTTAACGTCCATGGCCCGCAGACCTCGCCCCAAACCCGTTCGCCTGACTGACGCCGCCGCGGCCCGCGTGCGCGACATCATGGAAGAGCGCGGCATGGGCTATTTGCGCGTCGGCGTCACCAATGGCGGCTGCGCGGGCATGGAATATGTCATGGACTATGCCGCCGCGCCGGAGCCGCTGGACGAGGTGGTGGAGGACAATGGCGTCACCATCCTGATCGATGCCAAGGCGGTGTTGTTCCTGCTCGGCAGCGAGGTGGACTATGAGATGACGCTGCTGCACGAGAAATTCGTGTTCCGGAACCCCAACCAGACCGACGCCTGCGGCTGCGGCGAGAGCGTGACGATCGTCCCGGCTGCGGCGGATTGAGCCGCCCGGGCCGCGCGGATGCGGGTTGAGAGCTTTCCCCCGATTGCGGCTCCGGATGCCGAAATCCTGATCCTTGGCTCGATGCCGGGCGCGGCCTCGCTGGCGGCGGGGCAGTATTATGCCCATCCGCGCAATGCTTTCTGGCCAGTGATGGGCGCGCTGTTCGGGGCGGGGCCGGAGCTTGCCTATGCCCAGCGCGTGAGAGCGCTGATCGCTGCGCGCGTGGCGGTATGGGATGTGCTGAGCGCCTGTGTGCGGCCGGGCAGCCTGGACGCAGACATTACCGAGGAAGCGCCGAATGATTTCGCCGCCTTCTTTGCCGCCCATCCGCGCATCCGGCGCATCGGCCTGAATGGCGGCAAGGCGGCGGCTGTTTTCCGCAGGCATGGCGCAGCGCATATGCCCGCCGGGGCCGGGATGGCTGTGCTGCCATCGACCAGCCCGGCACACGCCGCGCTGTCGCTTCAGGCCAAGCAGGCGGCATGGCGGGCCGGACTGCTCAGGCTGAATTCATAATGTTTGGGGTTGCATGACATCCGCCTCCTGAGGGACATTCCGGGGCAGGTGGCTGATCCTGAGGGGGACATGAGATGCTCAAGGTGTTTGCAGTTTTGCTGGCAGGGATAGGGCTTGCGGCCTGCTCCGCCGAGACAGGGGCAGAGGCGCCAGACAGCGCACCGGCTGCGGACGCTGCACCCGGCGCGGTTTATTCGATGCGCGTCGGCGGCACGGAAGAATGGGCGATGCGCGATACGATTGTCGCTGAGGTCGATGGCGAGACGGTGACCGTGCGCGTGTTCGAGGACATGCACACCTTTCCCGAGCTGCAGCTGGACCTGAATGGCGACGGGACGACCGACGCGATCATCGCAGTGAATGGCGGGGGCAATTGTTGTCCGTCTGATTATTATTTCGCGGCGCACCGTGGCGGGAGGGATTTTACCGTGCGGCAGATTCCCGGCATCTATTCCTGGGAGGGGCCTGAGCTGATCGAGCAGGACGGCGAGACGCTGGTGAAGTTCGTGTCGGTCAATGAGGGCATGAACACCCGTGATTTCCGGGAGTGGACGAGCATTTTCCGCTTCGAGGGCGACATGCCGGTGCTGGTGAGCGAGGCTGTGCGTCCGGAAATGCCGGCGCTGGCGGAGCTGCGCTCGAGCGTGTTCGAGGACAATCCGGACGGGCGGCGCAGCTTCACGCATGACCTCAACGGCGATGGCCGCGCGGACTCGATTTCCTGTGCCTTCTGGCCGCGCTGGGGGCGGCTGTCTGATTGTGCTGCGGAACTTGCGGGCGGCAGTGGCAGAATTCAGATCGAAGCGGGGTGCAAACGGCTCGGCGTCGTGGGCCAGTCAACCGGACGGATGAGCGACCTCGTCTGCGACGCCGACCGGATGGTGCAGTTCGACGCAGCCGAGAACAAATATTTCGCGCGCTGATCATTCAGTCGCCGCCCGCCAGTTTCATCAGCACGATGCCGCTGACGATCAGGGCGGCAGCGGCAAGGCGCAGCGGCGTGACCGCTTCGCCGAGCCAGATGACGCCGAAGATGAAGGCGCCGGCCGCGCCGATGCCGGTCCAGATCATATAGGCCGTGCCGAGCGGCAGGCTGCGCATCGCCATCGCCAGCAGGATGAAGCTCGCGGGCATGGCGGCCAGCATGATCAGTGTGGGGACGATCCGCGTGAAACCGGCGGATTGTTTCATCGCCGCCGCCCAGACAATTTCAAGCAGGCCGGCAATGAGAAGAAGAACCCAGGACATGGGAAGGCTCCGTAAAGCCGGGCCGTCCCGAACCGTTCCCGAAATGGGGGAGGCCGTCCTCCTTGGGTGTGCGGGAGAGATGGGGGTTTTGGGAGGGAATCCAAGGGGAATCTTGGCGCACCCCGCGCGTCTGTCTGCGTATGTGGGCGAGGTGGGGGGCAGGCGCTGTGTTTGGTGCTAGCCCCTCACCCCCAACCCCCTCTCCCAAGGGAGAGGGGGCTTAGGGTTATGCCTTCTTGAAGGCGGCGAGGTTGTCCGGGGAGGGGCTGGCTTCCATGCCGTTGGGTGGGTCGGGGATGAGGGTGGCGCGGCGGGCGGGCTCGCCCGTGGCTTCGGCGACGAGCTCGGCTGTGCGGGTCTCGATGGCGTCGGTCAGGCGGGCGAGGAATTCGTCCTTCGGCAGGCCGGGCGGGATAGGGTCGAGGAATTCGATCACGGCGGTGCCCTTGCGGCGCGGGCTTTCCTGCTGCTGCCAGAAGACGCCAAGGTTGGTGGCGACCGGCACGACGGGCACGCCCATCGCCTCGGCCATGTGCCAGAGGCCGGCCTTGTAGCGGAAATGATAGCCGACGGGCGCAAGGTGGCCTTCGGGATAGATCAGCACACGGCGGCCATCGGCCTTGGCGCGGGCCATGCCATTGGCGAGGGAGGAGGCTTTCTTCTCGCCGCCGCCACAGGTGTCGATGACGATGGCGCCGAGTTTCTTGAGGATACCGCCGACGAGGGGGAAGCGTTCGAGATGGTCACCAGTGACGAAGGCGAGGTCCTTGATCTCGGGATAGATCAGGAAGCCGTCGCCCCAGCTCTGATGCTTGGCGCCGATGACGAAGGCGCCCTCGGGAAGGCGCTCACGCCCGCGCACTTCCTTCCGTATACCGGCAATATGGCGCAGGGCGAGGTTCATCGCGCGGGTATAGCTGCGGATGATTGCGCGCACCGGGCTGTGGCCCGGCCAGGCGAGGAAGGGCAGCGAGACGAGGACATAGAGGGCAGACAGCAGCCAGTAGGCAAGCTGGAAAAGGGCGGCGCGCATGGGCGTCTTGCTCCGTAAGCGGATTATCAGCCGGATTTCAGCACGGCGAGCACGGCGCGCGACAGGGCGGGCGCGTGGCGGCCGAGCGGGCCGGGCAGGCGGTTGTAGATCTTGTTGAGGCCGGACTGCATCACCACGCCGAGCGCCATGGCCGCTTTCAGCGCCGGGTCGCCCTTCGGGATAATGCCGGCCGTCATCAGATCGCCAATGATCCGTTCCGTGATCGAGACAGGGTCATCGTCGCGGCGCTTGTCATAGGGCAGGTAGCGGTTGAGCGAGACGAGGTGGAAGGAGAAGAGGAGGAAATCTTCATCCGCCAGCTGACAATATGCCTCGACCGCTGCATGAACTTTTTCCTCGAGGCTGCCAGGGCCGGAGAGGGCTTCGGCGAGCATTTCGGAGAGCCGGTTATGCGTCTCCATGAACAGGGCGAGGGCCAGTTCGTCCTTGCCTTTATAGTGGCGATAGAGCGCGCCTTCGGAGACGCCGGCTTTCTCCGCGATGCCGCGCGTGGTGGCGGCGTCGACGCCTTCATGGATGAACAGTTTCAGGGCCGCACGCTCGATCTTCGGGCGGGCATCGCGCACGCGCGGCTTGCGGGCGGGCGTTTCCGGCTCTGCCTTCGGTTTGGCCGGGGCCTTGCGGGCGGCCGGCTTGGCGCGGGGGGCAGGCTTTGGTCTGGTGGCCATCGGGGCAGACTCCCTTGCTATGGGAGGATGCGTAGCACACGCTTCCGCCGAATGCAAGTGAGTGTTCGCTCACAAAGGAAGATTTTTCGCGGGCAGTGCGGGCGGGTGGGCCCGGCCGCGCGGCACGCGCGTTCGATGCGGTTGCGTGGGATGACGGTGTTGGCGAGGAGCTTCTCGCACATTTCCTTCACGCGGGCTTCGGCGGCGGCGCGGTCTTCGCTGCCGGTGAGGTCGAGTTCGATGACCTTGCCGACGCGGGCGCCGGCAACCTCAGCATAGCCCATCCGGGTCAGCGTGTCGGCGACGGCCTTGCCCTGCGGATCAAGCACGCCGGATTTGAGCGAGATATGGACGACCGCCTTCATTATTTGCTGCCCCCGGTGAAGTGGATGACGTTGTCGGTCTCCTCGCCTGATTCCCGGATGATGCCGAGACGGCGCGCGACTTCGGCATAGGCCTCGGTCACACCGCCAAGGTCGCGGCGGAAGCGGTCCTTGTCGAGTTTCTCGTTGGTTTTCACGTCCCAGAGGCGGCAGCTGTCGGGGCTGATCTCGTCGGCCAGCAGGATGCGCGGCATGTCATGGTCGTTCTCGAACCAGCGGCCGAACTCGACCTTGAAGTCGACGAGGCGGATGCCGGCGCCGGCAAAGAGACCGGACATGAAATCATTCACGCGCAGGGCGAGCGCGACGATGTCGTCATATTCCTGCGGGCTCGCCCAGCCGAAGGCGGCGATATGTTCTTCCGACACCATCGGATCGTGCAGGGCGTCGCTCTTGTAATAGAACTCCACCAGCGGGCGCGGCAGGGACTGGCCCTCCGGCAGGCCGAGGCGTTTCGACAGCGAACCGGCGGCGACATTGCGCACAACGACTTCCAGCGGGATGATCTCGACCTTGCGGATCAGCTGCTCGCGCATGTTGAGGCGGCGGATGAAATGGTTGGGCACGCCGACCGTGGTCAGGTGCGACATGATGAATTCGCTGATGCGGTTGTTCAGCACGCCCTTGCCATCAAGGATGGCCTTCTTGGTGGCGTCAAAGGCGGTCGTGTCGTCCTTGAAGTACTGGATGAGGGTGCCGGGCTCGGGACCCTCGTACAGGATCTTTGCCTTGCCCTCATAGATGATGCGGCGTTTGCTCATCCGGTCCTGTCCTTCCTGCGTCAGTCAGGGGGCGCGGCCCCGGCAGGCCGGAATCAGCCCGCCCACGCCCCTGAAGGCGGGACTGTTACTCCACTCGCACGCCGGAAACAATTATTGCGAACACCTGCAGGCCCGCCCTATATCAGCGCCAACACCGAACCTGGCAGAAGAAGGGCCCCGAACATGAGCACATTCGACGACCGCGAGCGCGCAGAAGAAGCCCGCTACGCCCTCGACCAGGAAACGCAGTTCAAGATCAACGCCCGCCGCAACAAGCTGCTGGGCCTCTGGGCTGCGGAGCTGATGGGCATTTCCGGCGCTGAGGCGGAGGCCTATGCCAAGGAGGTCGTGATTGCTGACCTTGAAGAGGCCGGCGATGATGATGTCGTGCGCAAGGTGCGCGGCGACCTTGAAAAGACAGGGCTTTCCCGCACCGATGCGCAGATCCGGGAAGAGATGGCCCGCCTGATGCCCGTGGCGCGCGAGCAGGTGATGAACGACCTCAAGGGCTGAGGGGCTGCCCCGGCGGGGTGTAGACATCGGCGCAGGCCGGGCCTGTTCCCCCCATCGGCACGAAAGACACACAGCTGAAATGTGCCCCGGCCGGCTGGGCAAGACGCGGCTGTCCGGTCCAGCCATGGATCGACGGGGCGCCGGGCCAGACATTCATATAGATGCGCCCCGCTGCCACCGGATGGCGGCTTTCGCTGGCGGCGCTGGAATAGACCGGCACGCCTTCAATGAACCAGGTGATGGTCTCCGGCGTCCATTCGAAGGCGTAGAGCCGGTCGGCCTCGGCGGCGTCGAAGGGCAGCTCGATCGTGGCATGGTGGCCGCGCCGGCCATTGCGGAAATAGTTCAGGAAAACGCGGGTCGTATCCTTGCCGAGGAATTCGATGTCGATCTCGTCATGCGGATCGCCGAACCAGGGGCCGGTATAGGTGAAGAAGGCCGAGACCAGCCCCTCGCCGCGGGCCGGGCGCATGATCACCTCATAGCGGCCATAGCCATGGGTGCGGCCGGTCGACATCTCGGAGGAGGTAAACGGCACGGTGAGGCCGGGCGTGCGGCGCACTGTCAGCAGCGTGCCGCTGGAGGTCGGCGAGGCATTCTGTTCGCGCCAGTGGGCGCCGTAATGGCTGTTATTGTTGTCGTAAGCGGCCGGGCGGAAGGTGCGGTCATTGTGCGGATCGGCGAGCCGGGTGAGGAAGGCCGGCTGGCGGCTGATCGGCGCGGCAGGGGGCGCGGCCTCCGGCACGGGCGGCGCAAACGGCTCCGGCGCCCGCCAGGGATAGAATTGCGGCGGCAGGCGGCTTGCGTCTGCGTGCGGCGCTGAAACTGCTGCATACACAACAGGATCGCCCGTCTGCGGCAGTTCCGGTGAAGTCGCCGACAGAACCAGCAGGCCAAGGCCGGCCACAGCCGCGACACAGGTCAGGACAAGCGCGTCAATGCTGCGGGCAGCGTCGCTCCTGAGATTGAACGTGACATCGCCAGAACGCGGCATGGGCACACCCCGAAGGTTAATCCTTCGTAAATGAGCAAGATACGCGCCAAGGTTTTGTTAAGGAAAGCGGAATCAGCCTGCGGGGCTGTCATTTCCGGGTGCCGGGGCGGCAAAGGCCGCCCGGTTGCGGGTCATGAACAGGGGCACCGAGCCGATGGGCGTGATCGCCCAGTCGAGCGGCTGGTCGTGTGCCTCGGCGGGCACACGGTCGATCTGCTGGGCGGCATAGGCGACGGCGCAGGCAAAGGCGCGGCCACTGGCGCGCAGCTTCGCCAGCGCGCGGTCGTAATGGCCCCGGCCATAGCCCAGCCGGTTGCCCATGATGTCAAAGGCGAGGAGCGGGGTGAGCACGAGGGTCGGCGCCACCTCCGGCGCGTCGGCAGGCGGCTCCAGCAGGCCAAAGCCGCGCCGTTCCAGCGGCTCGCCGGGCGACCAGAGCCGCCAGCTGATCTCGCCGGCCTCGTCCATGCGCGGCAGGCAGGTCTCTGCGCCGGCGCGGGCGAGGCGGTCCATCAGCGGGGCGGGGTCGAGCTCCTCATGGATGGCGATATAGCCGGAGACGACCGGGCCATAGCGTTCCAGCAGCTTCATCGGGAACAGCCCGGCGAGGCGTTCGGCAGCATCCGGATCGCGGGCAGCTGCCTCGGCGCGGATCGTGCGCATCCGGTGGCGCAGCTGGGTCTTGTCGGCTTCGATGGTCATGGGGCGCTTCTACTGCGCGGCGGGAAGCGGGCGCAACATCGGTTTACCAGAGGCTGCGCCTGTCATCCGGACGAAAGCCGGAAACTAGCTCTGGCCGCTGAATCTGGTTCTCGACTTTCGCCGGGATGAAAGCTCCTGAAGTCTGGCGGCTGGGGATAAAGTGCACAAGAACCACAACGCCGCCGGGCACATTTCACTCCCGTCGACCTAGAGACTAGGTGGGCGCCGGATGAGCCAGGACCACGGTCCCAGCCAGGATGCCAGCTCCCTGACGGAAAGTAAGGTCGCCGGAGATCAGTCCCTCGCGCGCGCCGCAGCCCTTGTGCTTGTCGAATGTAGTGGGTGTGGAGGCCGTTGGGAAGCGGGCCTCACAGGGATATGTCGAAGGCGAACAGCAGGGTGCGCTGGCTGCGATTGAAATTGTCGTCGGAGATGATCCAGAGGCGCAGGCGGCCATCTTCGAGCCATTCTGCGGCGAGGCCTTCGAAATTGTCGACCGGGGCGGGCCGGGAAATGCGGATCACCGACGGGTCGCCCTCGCCCCATCTGAGCTCGATACGGTTGCCGCGCAGCGGATCCCAGGCGCGGAAGAGGTAGATGGGTAAGGTCTCGCCGGTCTGCGGGTGCACGGCGATTTCCTTGGCGACGAGGCCGTGAAGGCGCGGCGCGGGAGCACGCACACCGGTCCAGCGGGCGGTGCCGCCTGCGAGCACTTCGCCCAGCGGGGAGACGCCGAGCGTGCCTTCATAGCCGAAGCCCAGCGTGCCTTGCGGCGTCAGGAAGATTGCCTCGGCGCCCTGATTGGGGTCGATCTGGCGGCCTCCCTGGGTCGCTGGCTGAGTCTCCGGCAGGGACGCAACCTGCGCCGCCCGGGCCGCCGCCCCACAATGGCCGAGGGCGAAGGCCTCGATCCTGTGGTTGCGCTCGAAGCTGACGAGGGCGATGCCGTCCTGATAGAGCAGGCCCTCAGCGTCCATGTCCTGCTTGGAGGCGAAGGACTGGCCATCCGGCCGCCGCATCGCCGAGAGTGCTGCAGATGCGGGCGCGCCGCCTTCGAGCGTGATCCAGGCGAAATGGCCTTCATCGGTGACGGCGAGCAGGCCGCCGCCCTCGTCCTCCGGCAGGCGGGCGAGGCCGGACAGGCCTCCGAACAGGGGATTGCGGGAGCTGAGTTCCCAGGCGCCGGCGAGCGTTGCGCCGGATGGCATGAGGGCGTTGAGGCGGGCGGTGTCAGCGGCGGCGAGGGGGCTGACCATCAGGTCGATGGGCAGTGGATCGAGGTTCTGCACGCCGGCCGGGCAGGAGGCTGCCACCAGTCCCGGGGTTGCCGTTTCAAAGTGCCAGAGCGGCGCGCCCGGGTCTGCAGCCGGCGCAGCGGCAACTGGCCCATCCTGCAGCTTCTGCGGCGCGGCGCAGGCCGGCGCAGCCGCGAGCGCGAGGATCAGGGGCAGGGCAGCGAAGAAGCGCATCTTTGGCTCCTCTGGGTCTGGGGACATCAGGTCAGCTGGCTCATAATTGCCAAATCATGGCGAGGGGATGGCACGCACATTACCATTGCATGAACCTTCCTCGCCTTGCCTCTGGATTTGCAAACCGAACCCATGCAGGGAGAGGGCATGAGCCAGATTCCCCTCGCCCGCCGCTCTCCGATCCCGCCGGAGAATTGCAACCTCGCCCGCGCCATCGAATTGATCGGCGACCGCTGGTCGCTGCTGATCCTGCGCGCCGCGCTGTATGGCGTGCGCAGGTTCGATGATTTCCAGGCCGAGCTTGGCTGCCCGCGCACCGTGCTGTCCGGCCGGCTGAAGACGCTGGTGGATGCGGGCCTCCTGTCGAAGCGCACCTACAAGGTGGCCGGCAAGCGCGCGCGGCCGGAATATGTGCTCTCCGCCATGGGCATCTCGCTGCGGCCCATCCTGATCGGGCTGACGCAATGGGGTGATGTCTGGCTCGGCAAGGGCGAGCCGCCGCCGATCAGTTTCACCAAGGCGGGGTCGAAAGGCGCGATCCGGGCGGCATTCGTCGATGCCGAGGGGCGGGAAGTGCGCCCCGACCAGATCCGCCCGGTGCTGCGCGGCTGAGGCTTTTCCGGCTTTGTGCAGGCCCGGTGCAGGCTTGGCCGGGTTTGTGCAGGAGAGGCCGGAATTGGCTCTTGCAAAGCCCGCGGCTTGCGCTTAATCCGTGCGCTTCGCCGCAAGGCGTACATACCCATTCAGGACGCGGGCGTAGCTCAGGGGTAGAGCACAACCTTGCCAAGGTTGGGGTCGAGAGTTCGAATCTCTTCGCCCGCTCCAGAAAAACTCGAAGAAAAGCAACTGCATATCGTCGGCCTGCGGGCCGGGGCGAGTGGCCCGTTGCAGGCTGAAGTAAGTTCGAAGCAAGCTGAGCCGAAATCCGATTGGTCCCGCATTCAAAGAGTGAGTCCGTCGCCGGGAAGCCGTCGAAGCGGAAGCTCAAATCGAGCCGGGCGCAGATCATGGCGGTCCGGGCGGATGAGGCGCGCAGGAGGGCGGCCAGCCGCCATCGGTTGCGGATCATCACACTGAGTTTCAGGGGCAATCTGTGACCTGATCAGGGGCGATCCGGCGCGAGTGGTGGTTCGGGAGAGACTTGAACTCTCGACCTCGCGATTATGAGTCGCGCGCTCTAACCAGCTGAGCTACCGAACCGTCTGCCGCATCGGCGAACGCGCCTGATACACACGGACCGAGGGCCATGCAAGCGTCGAGGTGTCGTTGCCGTTTGGGCGTTATTGGGGTCAATCTGCTTGGGTAATGCTCTGCATGATCCAGTCATTAGCCTGTTCTGCGACGCTGAGCAGGTTAATCCCCACAAGACCAAGGAACTGCAATCCAAAATTGAGAGCTAGCAGCGCGAGCAACAGCGCCCCGGTCACCGCGACAGCAAACTGCCCAGTCAGAAGCAAGCTGCCGCCAAACCGCTTCACCCCGGTCAGGTTGCGCGGGTCCTCGGGAAAGAAGTGATGCGCCGCGAACCGGCCAAGGCCGGGCAGGCCGCGCAGGATGGAGAGGCCACCGAGTATCAGGTTCACCATGGAGGGCAGGAAAGTGCTGAAGACCGTCACATACACCCACCAGAGCGCAGGGCTCGCGGGCTCCTCTCGCATCAGGTCCAGCAAGCTGTCCACGTCAAAGGGAAGGGGCGCGCCGGTTTTCAGGGCTTCGGCATTCAGCACCTGCACATAGGCCAGCGAGGCCAGCAGCATTGCGAACAGCAGCATTGTGGCAATCAGGACATCGATCACCGCAAAGATGATCGGCGACCAGCCTCCGATGCTTTGCCCGCTTCGCATCATGAGGCGTGTCACGCCGAGGGACAGCCAGTTGAAGAGCGCGGCAACGAGTGGCAGGGCCGCAAACAGGATCAGGAAAGACCAGTTCAGACCTTCAGGATCAAGTTCGCCGAAGAGAAACCCCGGCGCGCGGATCAGTTAAACGAGGCCAGCCATAATCGAAGCGCTGAAAATCAGCAGAATCAGCCAGCGCATTCGCAGGCGCTCCACGCGTGCGCTTGCGCCTGCGCCTGCGACTGCGAATGCGAATGCGCCTGCGACTGCGCCTGCGACTGCGACTGCGCCTGCGCCTGCGCCTGCGACTGCGACTGCGAATGCGAATGCGACTGCGAATGCGCCTGCGCCTACGCCTGCGAATGCGACTGCGAATGCGACTGCGAGTGCGCCTGCGCCTGCGATTGCGAATGCGAATGCGCCTGCGCCTGCGCCTGCGAATGCGAGTGCGCCTGCGCCTACGCCTGCGCCTGCGAATGCAGCAAAGCGTAGCATGGTCCAGATGAATGAACGATGGCTGGCAGGGGGATTAACAAACCAAATCGAGGTTATCGTCAGCGCAACAAGTGCGGCTGCTGTGGAAAGCCGTTGCAAACCCGTCGTCCCCTCGGCCAAGAGGATGGCCTGTTCAACCGGGCCAACATATCCGGAAACGAGCCATGAAATAATCAGTGTAAGGACCGGATAGGCGACGGCTAGCCCCAGGCAGCGGTCCAGTGAAGCGCCGCTCCAATAGGCATGATGCCCGCGCTTCTCATAATTGTCCCCATCCCCGAAAAACCGGTCGATCCGGTCAAGAGCGGCCCCCACCCCCGCAGAATAAGTATGGCCAAGCCGCCCGCCCTTATTCACCAGCCGCTCACGCCACTGGGCATAAAGCGCCCGCTCGTTTTCGCCTTCCAGGGTGTCCGCATCGAAGACCGAAAAGGGCCGGAGCCGAACGCGATAGTAATACAGAAAAACGACGGCCAGGATCAGCAGGGCCAAGATAGCAAATCCGGCCCAGTGCAACCCGAACACGTCGCGGAGGATTTGGAAGAGGCCGTAGAGATCCGTCATATGCTCCCCGTGGACTCACAACATCTCAGGTCGCCGCAAGTAGCGGGGCTGTCAACCCGCCAGCTCCGCCACATGCTCCGCGATCGAAAGCGAGGAGGTGAGGCCCGGGCTTTCGATGCCGAGGAGGTTGATCAGGCCTGCGCTGCCATGGGCTTCCGGCCCCTCGATGCGGAAATCGCCGGAGGGCGCCCCCTTCGGTACAAGTTTGGGACGCACCCCGGCATAACCGGGCGCCAGCCGGTCTTCCGTCAGCTCCGGCCAGTAGCGGCGGGCTTCGGCCAGGAACACGGCCGCCCGGGCCGGGTCCACCCGGTAATCGAAGGGCGGGGCGGCATCTTCGGGGAGCCATTCGGCGTCCGGGCCCAGCTTGCCATTGCCGCCAAGATCAATCGTCAGGTGCAGGCCGAGGCTGGAGGTCGTCGGCATCGGATAGATCAGCCGGCTGAACGGCACTCGGCCGGTGATGGTGAAATAATTTCCCTTGGTGAACCAGGTGCGCGGCAGGGCGGCGGTATGCGGGCCTTCGATGGCGGCTGCGATGGCGACCGCCTGATGGCCGGCGGCGTTGACCACGGTGCGCGCGCGGATTTCCGCAGGGCTTGCCCCCCCGGTCACCAGCCGTACATGGCTGGCTTCCACTGCGCCGGAGACCAGCGGTGTGCCGAACGCGATGCTGCCGCCGGCATCCTCAAGCTCGCCCTGCAGGGCGAGGAAATAGGCATGGCTGTCGAAGATGCCGGAGACGGGAGAATGCAGCGCGGCTGTCACGTCCCCGCTCAGCGCCGGCTCCAGCGCGCGCGCCTCTGCGCCGCTCAGCAGCCGCAATTCCTCCACGCCATTGGCTTCTGCGCGCGCCTTGATGGCGCCCAGTTCCCCCGCCTCGGCCTCGCCGATGGCCACGACCAGCTTGCCGCAGCGCTTCACCGCCACGCCGTGCGTATCGAGATAGTCATACAGCATCCGCCGCCCGGCCACGCAGTGGCGCGCCTTCAGGCTGCCCTGGGGGTAATAGATGCCGGCATGGATCACTTCGGAATTGCGCGAGGAGGTGTGCACGGCGATGGCGTCCTCCGCCTCAAGCACGATCACCTCGCGCCCCGCCCGCGCCAGTGCGCGCGCCGAGGCAAGGCCGATCACCCCGGCTCCGATCACCACAATGTCTGCTTCAAACCGGTCCAATCGCTGCCTCGCCTGTTTGCCTAGGGCTGCAATTCTTGGACGAGCAGCTGGGCGTCCAGCGCGAGATAGTGGCGGCGGCAGGTGTCCGCGCCGGGCCCCGTTTCCGGGCGGGTCTTGCTGGCATCGATGTGGAAGCTGAAGGCGAGATTGACGGCATCTGCCGTGAGCCCCCTGCTGTCCGGCACCGCGTCCAGCGTCTCGCGGGCAGTCCGGCGGGCGAGCATCAGGGTGCGGATCTCCGCCTGAGCGACATCGATTTGCGCCGTCGTACCGAGGCGCCCGACTGCATCCTGTGTGCGCGCGCGTGCGGCCAGCTTTTCCAGTTCGTCCATCTTGGCCTCAATCGCCGGGTCGAGGTCGAGCAGGCAGCTGGCGGCGGCATCCCCGCGCGGGCCCATGTTCGAGCTGACATAGATCGGGAAAGCCGTGCCATCGCGCATGCGGAGCGGCTCTGGTGGTGAGGTGGAGATGCCGAAGAGGTTGGCGATCGTGAGGGTGGTGCTGCGCTCCGGCGCGGCAGGAGAGGCGGGCGCTGGTGGGGGCGCTGCCGCAGGTGCAGATGAAGGCGCAGGAGGCGCAGGCAGAGGCGCTGGGGGTGGGGCTGCTTGCACGGCCGGGGCTGGGGCGGGAGCCGGGGCCGGAGCTTGCGCAGCAGGGGGCGCGAGGGCGGTTGCGGAGGGGCTGTCCTCCAGCCAGGCACTGCCACCGGCCGCAATCACCATCTCGCGCGGCAGGCGCTTCAGCCCGGCCGGGGCGCTGATCGTGTCGCCGGCCTCTGCTGCGGCCAGGAACCATTTCGCCGCCCGCGCCGGATCAGCCGGCACATCGCTGCTGCCATATTCAAAGATGCGTCCCAGAAGCACCATCGAGGGCAGATCGCCTGCCTCGGCGGCGCGGGTCATCAGGTCCAGCGCCCGGGGACGGTCGCGGGTGCAGCCGATGCCGTAGAAACAGGCCTGCCCGAGTACGCCGAGCGCCGCCGGATCGCCCGCCCCGGCATGGCGCTCGATGACATGCATCTGGCTGTGGTCATCCTTGAGCCAGGCATCGATCGCTGCATTGAGGCCCGAAGGCGCGGCAGTGGCCGAGGCTGCAAGGGCAGCGGCGGCCAGCATTGAAATGATTGTTTTGCGTCCCATCCCGCCAGTCTAGCGGCGGCAACGCCGCGAAGTCTACTCCGCCGCCACTGCCTCGGTATGGGCTTCCTGTTCGGAGAGGAAGCGTTCGGCGTCCAGCGCTGCCATGCAGCCCATGCCGGCGGCGGTGACTGCCTGGCGATAGGTCTCGTCGGTCACATCCCCGGCGGCGAAGACGCCCGGAATGACCGTGCGCGGAGAGCCCGGTTCGGTGATGAGGTAGCCATTCTCCTTCATTGGCAGCTTGCCGACGAAGAGTTCGGTCGAGGGCGCATGGCCGATGGCGATGAAGATACCGTGGACATTCATCTCCCGCACCGCGCCGGTGTTCACATCGCGGATACGTGCAGCCGTCACGCCGAGGGGCTGCTCGTGGCCGACGACTTCCTCGAGCGTGTGGTTCCAGATCACTTCGACCTTCGGGTTCTTGAACAGGCGGTCCTGCAGGATCTTCTCGGCTCGGAAATGGTCGCGCCGGTGCACGACGACGACTTTGGAGGCAAAGTTCGTCAGGAACAGGGCCTCCTCCACAGCGGTGTTGCCGCCGCCGATGACCATGACTTCCTTGCCTCGATAGAAGAACCCGTCACAGGTCGCGCAGGCCGAGACACCGAATCCCTTGAACTTCTCCTCGCTCGGCAGCTCCAGCCATTTGGCCTGCGCGCCGGTGGAGATGATCACCGAATCGGCGGTGTAGACCGTGCCGCTCTCGCCGATGGCCTTGAAGGGGCGGCTCTCGAAATCGACGCCGGCGATGTGATCATTGGCGACCTTGGCGCCCATCTTCTCGGCGTGTTCCTGCATCTTGTGCATGAGTTCCGGCCCCTGGATCTCCGCAAAGCCCGGATAATTCTCGACTTCCGTGGTGATCGTCAGCTGGCCGCCCGGCTGCATTCCGGTCACGACCAGCGTGTCGCGCAGCGCGCGGGCGGCATAGACGGCGGCGGTCCAGCCAGCCGGGCCGGAACCGATGATCAGGATTTCGGCATGTCTCGTTTCGGCCATCCGGGCCTCCCTCGCAGCAGTCAGGGCGCCCATATGGGACGCGAAGACTGAGGGTTAAAGCGCACCGGCGCAGGCTGCAAGGCGGCTATTCCGCGCTCGTCAGCACTTCCACGGTGGCGTGGGACACCTTGAAGGTATGGGCGAGGCGGGCCTTCACGTCGCGGCGCAGCTGTTCGGCGCTTGCCCCCGGCGCGGCGGTCACCTCCAGCGTCACCAGCGGGCGCGACTCGGTCAGCGCCCAGGCGTGCACATGCGCAACCTTCGCCACGCCCGGCACATGCGCCGTCAGGTCCGCGATGATTGCTGCCGGCTCCAGCCCCGGCGGCGTGCCTTCCAAGAGGATATGGCCTGCCTGCCGTGCAATCCTGATGCCCGCAAAGGCCACGAGGATCGCCACCAGCACCGACAGGATCGGATCGGCCAGCACCCAGCCTGTCCACAGGATGATCCCCGCCGCGACAATCGCCGCGACCGAGCCGAGCAGGTCGCCCGCCACATGCCACAGGGCGCCCTTGAGGTTCAGGTCGTCGGTATCTCCGCCATGCAGGATACGGAAGGCGATGATGTTGATGAGGAGCCCGCCCGCCGCGATGCCCAGCATCACGCCGCCCATGATTTCCACAGGCTCCAGGATGCGGTGAATGGCCTCCCAGACGATCCAGCCCGCGAGGATCACCAGCAGGATGCCGTTGGTGAACGCCGCCAGGATCTTCATTCGCGCAAAGCCGTAGGAGCGTGCCGCGTCCGCCGGCCGCTCGCCCAGCTTGTAGCCTAGCCAGGCCAGCAGCAGGGAGCCGGTATCCGTCAGCATGTGCGCCGCATCGGCAATCAGCGCCAGCGAGCCGGAAATCACGCCGCCAACGACCTCCGCGATCATGAACGTGCCCGTCAGCACTGCGGCAAGGGCGACCCGCCGGCGCGAATCCGCCGTCGTCATGTCCGAATGATGCTCATGATGAGGGTGGCCGGCATGGTCATGATCATGCGCCAGCCCGTGCGCATGGGCATGGGCATGTGCGCTGCCGGGGGCCGCGACGTCCGGGGCCGTGCAATCCGGGGGAGGCTTCTGCTCGCTCATCTTGCCTCCGGCGTGCCCTGCGGCGCGGGGAAAATCAATGCGCGCGTGATAGCAATACCTGCGTATTGCCTTAGGCTGGGGGGCGGAGGAATTGCCCATGACAAACCCGCCCCGCCTGCGCCAGCTGGTGATTGCCGCCCGTTCGCTGGAGACAGCTGACCAACTCGCCCAAGTGCTGAGCCTCGGCACGCCCTATATCGACCCCGGTGTTGGGGAGTTCGGCCTCGTAAACCGGGTGTACGCCCTCGGCGACCAGTTCCTTGAGGTCGTCGTGCCGGTGGCCGAAACTGCGCCTGCCGCCCGCTTCATCGCCCGCGGCGGGGAAGGGGGCTATATGGCGATCTTCCAGACAGACGATATCGCGGCCACCCGCGCGCGCGCTGACGCCGCCGGTATCCGCCGGGTCTGGAACATTGACCTGCCGGACATATCCGCCAGCCACCTCCACCCGGCGGATGTTGGCGCCGCGATTGTGTCGATTGACGAGGCCCGTCCGGCAGAAAGCTGGCGCTGGGGCGGCCCGGACTGGCAGAAGAACGCCGTTCCCGGGCGGCTGACCGGCGCGGTGCTGACCAGCAATGACCCCGCCCGTCTCGCCGCCCGCTGGGCGCAGGGTCTCGGCGTGGAAGCCAATGGCGGCCTCGTGAAGATCGCCGACGCAGACCTGATGATCCATCCGGGACCGGTGGACCGGCTGGCCCGTTTCCGACTTGCCATCCCGGACGCCGCCGAGGCGGCCGCTCGCGCGATCCGGCTGGGTCTTGAAGTCGTCGACAACGAGTTGCGGCTGGCAGGCGTGGGGCTGGTCCTCGAGCAGGCCTGAGACAGGACCCGCAGATCGGCGGATTGGGCGGGGCGCCGTTGCACCCCCCCCCAAGTACAAACTACAAAGTTGACGCCTCGTGACGCCTCGGGCAGGGTGGTAGCGTATTCAGGAAAGGCCAATTCATGTCAGACACCGCCGACAGTATCAGCCGCAGCGGCAAGCGCGCCAGCACCAAGGCCGCAAACCGCCGCGCGATCCTGGAGGCGGGCCGGCGGGTGTTCGCGCGGATCGGCTTTGAGGCGACCACCGTGCGCGACATTATCCGCGAAACGGAACTCGCCTCCGGCACATTCTATAACTACTTCAAGTCGAAGGAAGAGGTGTTCCAGGCGATTGCCGAGGACTCCACCCAGCGCTTCCGGGCGCACCTGTCGGATGTGCGGGCGCGGGCCTCGACGCTGGAAGAGTATATCGAGAACGCGTTCCGGGCCTATTTCAGCTTCATCGCGCGCGAGAATGAAGAAGCGATCGCCTGCGGCGCGCCCCACCTGGCCCTCGTCGGCGTGCGTGTCGATACGCCGGAGATGGAGGCGGTGGCCGAGGAAATCCGCGCCGATATCGAGCGCGCGCTGAACACCGAAGCGGCCGCCGGGCTCGACATCGAATACCTTACCGCCGCAGCCATCGGCATGGCGCGGGAGATGGGCGACTACATGCTGCAGCGCCGCCCGGTGGATGTGGAGGGGGCGACACGCTTTGCGGTCGGCCTCGTCATCGGCGGCGCACGGGCGATGATGGAGCAGCGCTGAAGCGGACGCCGCTGGGGAACCCCTTGGCGGAGACGGCAAAACCCGCCAGACTTTCCCGATCGAAATACGGCCAGAACCAAAACCGGTATCTCGGAGGGAAACCCATGAGCTTGCAGCGGACGATCGCCAAGGCAATAGCCAGCCTGCCGGGGGGCATGATCGTGTCGATGTCCGGCGGCAAGCCGCTCACCGTTGCCGGGCGCACGCTGGAGCCGCAATTGCAACTGATGGCGTGGAACGGGCGCAATGCGCCGCCGCTGTCGTCGCTGCCGGCGGAGGTGGTTCAGGCGGCGGTGAAGGCGCAGCTGGACCTGTTTGCCGATCAATTGCCCGCGGGCGTGGCGACGGAAGATTTTGATATTCCGGGTCCGGACGGTAACCGGATCCCAGTGCGGTCTTACCGGCCGGAGGGACAGAACCCGGCACACCCGCTGATCGTGTTCTTTCATTTCGGTGGCGGGGTCATCGGCGATATGGAGACCTGCCATGCCTTCTGCGGGATGCTGGCGAAGGGGGCGAAGGCGCCCGTGCTGTCGGTGGAGTATCGCCTCGCGCCGCAGCATATCTTTCCGGCGGGGCTGAACGATTGCATTGCGGCGTATGAGTGGGGCGTCGCGAATACTACGCGCTTTGGCGCGCCGGAGGGCAGGGCCGCTGTGGGCGGCGACAGTATGGGGGGAAACTTCTCCGCCATCATCAGCCAGCGGATGAAGCGCGAGGGCAAGACGATCCCCGCGCTGCAGCTCTTGATCTATCCGGCGATCGACATTTCGAAACATTATCCGTCCAAGGATCTGTTTGCGCGGAATTTCTCGCTGAGCCAGGACACGATGGACTGGTTCATGCAGCAATACCTGCCCAAGGGGTTTGACTATACTGACCTCAATGTCTCGCCGGGGCAGGAGACGGACCTTTCGGGCCTGCCGCCGGCGGTCGTGATCACGGCGGGGCATGACCCGCTGGTGGATGAGGGCGATGAATATGCCGCGCGGCTGAAAGGCGCGGGCGTGAAGGTGATGCACAAGCGGTATGACCATCTCGCCCATGCCTTCACGGCCTTCACCTTCATGTCGCCGGGATCGAAGGCGGCGTGCGCGGAAATTGCCGGAATGGTCCACGACATGTTCGCCGGCAAGGCATGATGCGCGCGGGAGCGAGGCGATGAAGGCGCTCGTCTGCCAGAGGCTTGAGGCCGATTTCGCCGGAGTGGTGCTTGAAGACCAGCCCGTGCCGGAGCCCGGTCCGGGCGAGGTGCGCGTAGCGGTGAAGGCCGCGAGCCTCAATTTTCCCGATCTTCTGATGACGGAGGGAAAATACCAGTTCCGCCCGGAGCTTCCTTTCGTGTTGGGCATGGAATTTTCCGGCATTGTTGACGCGGTCGGCGAAGGTGTGACCGGCTGGGCGCAGGGCGATGCGGTGGTCGGCGGGGCCAAGACGGGCGCGTTTGCCGGCTTTGCGCTGGCACCGGCGGCGGTGCTGAGGAAGAAGCCCGAGGCACTTACCCATGCGGAGGCGTCGGCATTCAGCGCGGCGTATCTGACGGCCTATGTGGCGCTGGTGCGGCGGGCGAACCTGCAGCCGGGCGAGACATTGCTCGTACACGGAGCAAGCGGCGGCGTCGGTCTCGCCGCTGTCGATATGGGCAAGCTCCTTGGCGCGACAGTGATCGCGACATCAGCCTCAGATGCAAAGCTGGACGCCGTGGTCGCGCGCGGAGCGGATTATGCGCTGAATGTGCGCCAGGGCTTCCGCGAACGGGTGAAGGCGCTGACCGGCGGGCGCGGCGCAGACGTGATCTATGATCCCGTCGGCGGGGATGTGTTCGATGAGAGTGTGCGCTGTATCGCCTTTGACGGCCGGCTTCTGGTCATCGGCTTTACCTCGGGGCGGATACCGTCCGTGGACGTCAACATGCCGCTGATCAAGGGCTTCTCTGTGGTTGGTGTCCGGGCGGGCGAATATGGGCGCAGGTTTCCGGAGCGCGGGCGCGAGAATATGGACACGATCTGGCGCTGGGCCGCCGAAGGCAAGCTGAAGCCGCACATCCATGCCGAAGTTCCGCTCACCGACTGGCGGCGGGCGTTCGCCATGATGCGCGGGCGGGAAGTTGTCGGGAAGGTTGTGATCGTGCCGTAAAGGCCCTCACCTCCCATCGCTTCTCGATGGGGCCCTGCTCTCCCGCGAGCGAGACCACTGCAAAACCCATCGTTCTTGTCACCCCGACAAAATTCGGGGGCGAGTTGAGACTTGTCCTGCTTCGCTTTTCTGTCTCCCGACACTCTTTGAGATGACATGAAACGAACAGGTCAGGGCGGAACTGGAACTTTCGCAGCCTCTCCCACGAGTGGGAGAGGGGTGAAGGGGTTCGCATTTGAACACCGCTTGCCAGCTGAACTGGGTGGGTGCAGGGTTTTCTGCGTAGTGCGAGGGGACAGCGGTGGCGAAGGGTGTTTTCGTCAGTTACCGGCGGGATGATGCGGCCCATATCACCGGGCGCATTCATGATGCGTTGGTGGCGCGGCTGGGGCAGGCGCGCGTGTTCATGGATGTCGACAGCGTGGCGCCGGGCGAGGATTTCGTCCGCAAGATCCGCGATACGATTGCCGCCTCTGATGTGTTCCTCGTCATCATCGGGCCGGGCTGGCTGGAGGCGCGGACGGCCGCCGGGCAGCGGCGGATCGACCTGCCGGGGGATTTCGTGCGCATCGAGGTGGCCGCGGCGTTGGCGCAGGGGCTGAAGATCATCCCGGTGCTGGTGGACGGGGCAAACATGCCGCGTGCGGAGGATTTGCCGGAGGATGTGGCGCAGCTGACGCGGCACAATGCGGTGTTCCTGAGCCATGCGACATTCAAGCGGGACATGGACGCACTGGCCGGCGGCATTGCGCGGCCGGGGGCGCTGCAGTGGCTGGCCTCGCCGCAGGGGCTCGCGCTGCTGGCGGGCGGGCTGGCGCTGGCGGCGCTGGCAATGGTGATAACGCGCGGGCCAGGCGAAGACGCCGGCGCGCCGTTGGTGGCCGGGGCGGTGAGCGCGGTGTCGCTGGCAGAAGGGTCCGACATGAGCGGGCGGACGCGGTTTGTTTCCAGCAATGGCTTTCGCAGCGAGCGCGGCAGCGATGGCCGGCTGGTGATTGCGGCCGATATTCCGTACCGGGACCGTGTGCATGAGGCGGGCGAAATCACCGGGCTGGCCTTCATGGGATCGCCCTTCGTGGCGGAGGCGGCGGAGCTGGACGTGACGGTGACAAACCGGGGCGATGCGGCGCTGGCGATCCGGGAAATCCAGTTCGAGGTGGTCTCGGCCGAGCCGGACCTGAGGGCGTTGCCGGTGATCCGGGAGGCCGAGATCGACTACCGCCTGATGCGGATCGTCAATGAGGGCTGGGGGCCGATGGAACCGGTCCTGGTACGGATCGACCAGTGGGGCCTGCCGGAGAAGGATTTTGGCCGTGTGATGCGGATGTGGCGGGGCACTGTCTCGGTGATGGACCCGTGCGCGGAGCCGTCGCGGCGCCTACCGGGGCCGGGCGACTGGCTGGAAGCGGTGCCGAGAGAGGCAGGATTTCCGGACCTGGAAGTGGAGCTCGGCGAGGCTGTACCGGCGGCCTATGATAGCGAGGCGTTTGTATGCGCTTCGGGCGAGTTGCAGTATTCCTCGCTGGGGGAGGTGCGCAAAGCGGTGTTCCGGGCGCGGGTGTCGAACGAGCTGCCGAGGTCGATCGTGGCTTCGCCCGGCATGCTGATGCACGATCTCTACCTTGATCCGGAGCGGGAGGGGTATGTGGCGATTGTGCCAGCCTCGTTCGAGGTGCCGGCGGGGGAAACGGTCACGGTACGGATCGTTGTGCGGACGGACAAGTCCACGGTTTTCTCTCTGGTCCAGCGGCTGCGCACGGCGGATGGGCGCATCGTGCCGGGGGAGGCGCTCGGGCTGGAATTTTTCGTACCTTCGCGGGGCGGCGTGATTTCGATGCTGAACCCGGAGCGGATGGCCGATGTGCCGGTCGAGTTCCTGGCCGGGGTACGCGGGGTGCCGGACGTGGTTTCGGCGCAATATGATCCGCAGGGGAACAATGCAGCCATCATCGATCTTGCCGGGGAAATGGTGCGGCCGGACTGCGAGCGGTTCGCGCGGCATGTGTCGGGGCGTCTTGGGCGGGTGACGGGCAGGGGTGAGGCGGAGGTGTTTGTTTACGGGCCGGATGACATCTGGATGTGCGGCTGGCCGGTGCAGGACTAGGACGCCGGGTCCCTGTGTCCTGGTTTCTTGTTTGTCGCGGCGCTTTTCCGAAAACAGGTTCCCAGTTTTCGGAACGCCACTTCAGAGCCGGTAGTTGATCGTCTTGGCGGCGTCGCAGAATTGTTCGAGTTCGCCGAGCGCGATGCGTTCCATGGCGGGGACGAAGGCATGGAGGCCGGCGCCCGTGTCCATGCTGGCTGTGACGCGGGCGATGTCTTCGCGGTAGCGCACGAAGCGGGCGGCGGAGGGCTCGGTCAGCGAGGCATTGTCGAGCACGAGTTTCGACAGCGAGGCGACGAAGCAGGAGATGGCGAGGAAATCGACCCAGGCGCTGATCGGCATGGCGGGCACGACCTTGGAGAGCAGCGAGAGCAGGACGAGGACGGCGCCGGCGAAATAGATGAGGTCGGCGGCGGAGTGGAAGAAGCGGCGGTTGTGGCGCAGGCGATGGAGCTCTGACAGGGCGTAGCGGTCCTGATAGAGTGTACGCAGTTCGCGATAGGCGGTGGTGGCTTCGGCGATGAGGACTGGATCGCCGGGCTTAGGCGGCGGGCCGGGATCGGCGACGAGTTTTTCCGGTACGAAATTCTCGAACATCGAGATGCCGGCATTCACTTCCTCGGCGAGCTTTGCGAGTTCGGCGCTGGAGAAGGCGGCGGTGCGGGCTTCAAGGTCTGCGGCGCTGCTGGCGCCGGCGGCGTGGGCATAGGCCTGGAACTTGATGGAGCGCAGGCGCTCGCACGCAAACCGGTTGATCAGCCATGTGCTGCGCAGGCGCGCGGCGAGCATATAGACCTGCGCGCTGACGCCGAGGGCGGCGGCGATGGCGACGAGGATGGCGATCCATGAGGGCGCCGCGCCGCGGAACAGGAGTGTCTCGGCAATGGTGTAGATCGCCGCGCCGCTGATGAAGACGACGGAGGCGAGGCCGAGCCGGTGATAAGCGCGCTTGGCGCGCACCGAGAGGGCTTCGTGCCGGTTGAAGGCCTCGTCCACCGGGGCGTTCGTCAGGAGGGCGGTGATGGCCGGAAAGCGCGCCCGCATTTCGGGCGTTGGGAACATGTCCCGGTTCGCGACCTGCATGGATGCCCCCCCTGACGCGCCAGCCGGGGTGAGCTTACACCGTCCGTTTAGCCCTGTCTTGGGCGTTGGTGGCTTCGATGGCCTGGCGGGCCGCGTTCCATTGTTCGTCGCCCCAGGCGGTCAGCATGCTGAAGTTTCCGCCTGAGGCGTTATACATGGCGCCGTCGATGGCGATGGTCTGGCCGTTCACATATTCGCAGCCGGGCGCCATCAGGAGGACGGCGAGATTGACGAGTTCGTGCATCTCTCCGACGCGGCCCATCGGGTTGGCGACGCCCCGGTCCATGCTGGAGCCCATATCCGTATCCGGAGAAAGCCGCTTGGACATGCCTTCGGTCGGGAAGGGGCCGGGCGCAATCGCGTTGAAGCGCAGGCCATAGCGGCCCCATTCGATGGCGAGCGACTGGGTCATGACATTCACGCCGGCCTTCGACATGGCCGAGGGCACAACGAAGGGCCCGCCATTCCAGACCCATGTTGTGAGGATGGAGCAGACATTGCCTTTGAGTTTCTGCTCGATCCAGCGCTTGCCGATATCGTGCGTCATGTAAAACGTGCCGCGGAAGACGATGTTGGAGATGGCATCAAAGCCGCGGATGGAGAGATCTTCCGTACGCGAAATGAAATTGCCCGCCGCATTATTGATGAGGCCGGTGAGGGGGCCGTGCTTGGCCCAGATATGGTCGTTCATTTCTGTGATGGCTTCGGCGACGCGGATATCGCAGGCATGGGGCACGACCTTGCCGCCATGCTTGCCCATGAGTTCTGCGGCGGTTTCCTCGCACACGCCGCCGCGCCGGCCGCAGATGTGGACTTCGGCGCCGAGCTTTAGGAAGCCTTCGGCCATTTCCTTGCCAAGGCCCGTGCCGCCGCCGGTGACGAGGATACGCTCGCCCGCCATCAGGCCGTCCTTGAACATGAGCTTCGAAGTGTCCATTGCCGTATCCTCCCGGTTTCGCGTTGGGGGGAGTATAGGCCGCCGGGGGGAGGCCGCCAGCGGGAACGTCGCGGCAGGCTTATTTCCGGAATGGAAGGCTGACGAGGCGCCAGAGGATCCAGAGCGGCAGGACGACCAGGGCGCCGGCGAGGGCAGGCTGCCAGAAATTGCGCAGGGCCCAGCCGAGCGCGGCAAAGGACTGGCTGACGATCGCGCCAAAAGCCTCACCCGGATCGAAGCCCGGATTCCGGGGATCGAAATTTGAGGCCATGACAAAGAAGCCGGTGAGGATGCAGAGGCCGAGCAGTTTTATCGCGCCCCAGAAGGAGATGCCGAAGAGGCGCTGGACCAGCGGGCGGGGCGGGGCTGCCTCTGCCGCCGGCGGCGCCTGGGCGGGAACCTGGGCCGGAACCTCGGGGGTTGCCGGGGCCGGCGCATCTGTTTCAGGGGGCGGATCGGCCGGGCGGGTCATGGGGCCATGATACCTGCCCGGCCGGGCGCCGGGAAGCGGGCCTGTCAGAGGGCCAGTCATAGGGTCAGTCAGGCGGCGTCTGCGCCGGGCTTGGTGACCAGCGTGCGGTGCGGGTAGGGGATGGAGATGCCCTCACGGTCGAAGGCTTCCTTGACGCGCTTGGTCAGGTCGAAAGTGACATCCCAGTAGTCAGGCGCGGCGACCCAGCTGCGGGTGGCGATATCGACGGAACTATCACCAAGGCGAACGACCTTCACGAAGGGTTCCGGATCCCGCCGGATACGCTCATCGGCCTCAATGACCCGGCGGATGATGCTCAGGGCCTTGTCCATGTCGTCGTCATAGTCGATCCCGAAGGTGACATCCACGCGGCGGGTTTCGTAGCCGGAGAAATTGCGGATGACCCCGGCGATGGCCTGGCTGTTGGGGACGAGGACCTTGATATTGTCCGGCGTGGCGAGGACGGTCTGGAAGAGGTTGATGTCGCGCACCGTGCCGGAGACGCCGGCCGCGTCGATGAAATCGCCGAGCTTGTAGGGGCGGAAGACCATGATCATGACGCCGGAGGCGATATTGCCAAGGGCGCCCTGCATCGACAGGCCGATGGCGAGGGTGAGCGCCCCAAGGACCGCGACGAAGCTGGTCGCCTCGACCCCGAAGACCTGCAGGACGGCGATGAACACCGCTGCCGTGGTGCCCCAGCGCACGAGGGAGGCGAAGAAGCTGCCGAGCGTGTCGTCGATATGCGGGTTCTTTTTCGTCTGTTCTCGGACGGTGCGGCCGAGCCAGCTGGCAACGCGCAGGCCGATGATCAGCAGGACAAGCGCACCGATGGCGCGCAGGCCGAAGGGCAGGACATAGGGTTCAAGCGTCGCCCACAAGGCGGCGGGGTCAATGGTCTCTGGCATGGAATACTCCTGTCTGGCCGAGGCGAAGCGGGCGCAGGGCGCCGCGCTCACGCGCTCCGGCATCAGGGCTGGCGCAGGGCCGGCCCGGTTTCAGTCGCCGCCTTCATCGTCCGGCGGCTCATAGGCGCGGGGCTTGTCGTCATAGAGGGCGCCTTCCCGCAATTTCTTCGGCTTGCCCTCGATCTGGTATTCGACCGCATGCGGATAGGGGATGATAATGCCCTCGCGGTCAAAGGCCTGCTTGACGGCCTTGTTGATATCGGCGCGGACCTGGACGAAGTCGACGGTTGCGGTCCAGGCGCGCAGGCGCAACTTGACGCTCCAGTCATCGAGCGAATGCACCCCGGTCCAGATGTTCATATAGGACACGACATTGGGATGGCCATCGGCGGCGTTCTTGAGCACGTCGAGGGCATGGTCGAGATCATCGTCATAGGAGACGGAGAAATACATATCGAGCCGCCGGTAGGGCTGGAGGGTGTGGTTGATCAGGGGCGAGCCCCAGACCTTGTCATTGGTGACCGAAACGATCTTGTTGTCGATCTGCTTCAGCGAGGTGGTGAAGGGCGTGATGTTCGTGATCTCGCCATCGAGGCCGGCGAGGGTGACGAAGTCGCCGATGCGGAACGGGCGGAAGAGGGCGAGCATGACGCCAGCGGCGACAGATTTCAACGTGTCCTGCAGCGCGAGGCCGATGGCGAGGCCGGCGGCGCCGAGCACAGCGGCGAGCGAGGCAGCGGGGAAGCCGAGTTGCACGAGGGCGAGGACAATCGCGACGGCGAAGATGATGTATTTGATCAGCGAGGCGCTGAAGGCGATCAGCGTGTCATCTGCCCCGGCGCGGGAGTGGGCCTTCTCACCGAAGCGGCGCAGCGCCTTGGCGATGGAATTCGCGATCAGGATGGCGAGGACAAAGATGATGACAGCGGAGAAGGCGCCGGGGCCGCGTGTCTCGATCAGGGTGCGCCAGTCAAAGCCCGCAAGGCCGAGCGGCAGGGGCGACATCAGGATGAAGGCGAAGACGCGCGCGATGGAGGCGCTGAAATCCCAGACCGAGCCTTCGAACTCCTTGTCCTTCGGAGTCAGGCGCCGCCCTGCAAACTGGACGGCGAACTTGACCAGCGAGGCGATGAACCAGATCAGCGCAACCGAGATCAGCACCAGCGTCCATTTCAGGATCTGTGGCCAGGTCGCAGCGAGCCAGCCGGGCCAGCCGGTCGTGTCGAGCGTTATGTAGGCGAGCAGCCAGCTGGCATCGGTCAGGTCGGTCATCAGGCCGGTTTAGCGAGGTTTGCGCCGCGCGTCAGCCTCCAGACGAGCAGGAGCACAAGGTAGCCTGCTGCGACATGTCCGATGAGGTGCATACCGGTTTCCAGCCAGTTGTGCATCGCGATGCCGAGAAGGCCCCAGCCGGCGGCGGCGAAAAACCAGAGCGCGGGGCTGATGAAGCGTGTGTAGAGGACGCCGAGGGCGCCGGCAGTGAGGAGGGTGGTCCAGACCATCGGCCAGGCATGGTCGGTCGGGCCAATGGTCGTCAGGCTGCGGATCGTGAGGGGGACCGAGATGGCGGTGGCGACCGAAATCCACCCCGAAAGGAGCCCGCTGGCCGCTTCGGCAAAACGGAAGGCCAGCGAACGCTCGCCCCCGGCATTGATCCGGGCCGCGATGCGGGCCGCTGTCCAGCTGGCAGCCAGGATCGGGAACAGGATGAGGAAGTCGAGCGGCTGGTAGACGACCAGCTGCGCGGTCAGCATCCAGAGGATGTTGAGAAGACCGGCGGCGAGGAGCGGCAGGCCGAAGCGGGTAAGCCAGGCTGGCGGGCGGATCAGAGCGGCGGCGCCAAATGCGATATAGGCCGCAAAGATCACGCTCCAGATCGAGAAGAAAGCAGGCAAGGGCTGGTCCGGCATGTCCTGTCCGGATGTGGCCGCGCCGATGGGCGTGCCGATGCCGAAGGCGGGCGCGAGCGCGCCGGCCAGCGGCTGTGCGATCCCTGTGAGGAGGATCAGGAAGGCTAAGAGGCGCGCCATGGGCAGCCGGATCCTCGCATGCGGGCAACAGGCCCGTCTGCGAGGTCATATATCCGGCGGCAAGGCCCGGTCCAGCGCCTGGCTGTCAGCGGCAGGCGGCGGGGTCGGTCTCGCAGAGCGACATGACCGAGGAGATCCAGCCGGCATAGCCCTGCAGGCTGATATAACGTCCGGAATACTCACCCTCGCAGAAATTGCCTGTGGTGCGGTTCTGCTCGACGACCGAGAGGATGCCGATGGCGGTGCGGGTGCCGTCGGCTTCGGTGACGAAGAGGGGGCCCCCGCTGTCGCCGATGCACGGGCCCGCGCCATTTCGGCTGCGCACGGTGATGGCGGCGGGGCCGGCACTGGTCAGCTCAAGGCCGGTGGCGAGCAGCTGGCTGGACAGCGGGCCGCCGAACCGGGTGACGCCCCAGCCGGCCATTTCCGCTTCAGGATAGTTTACAGGGGCAAGCGGCAGGCGCGTTTCGCCAAAGCGGGCTGCGGGGACGGCTTCCAGCGCCGCCACCTGCTCGTCTGACAGGCGGATCAGGGCGATGTCATTGGCGTACCCGTTGGCGGTGCCCTTATAACCCGCATGGCACACAGCGCCGATTGCGGGCACGCGGCGGGCTTCCGGGCTGCGCAGGTCCTCGGCCGCGCCGATCAGCCCGATTTCGTCATAGGGCTGGTCCACACAGTGCGCGGCGGTGACGAACCAGTTCTGAGAAATGCGCAGGGCGCCGCAATGGCCGGTGGCAGTCGCGCCGGTCGGTTCGGTCCGGCGGGGCTCTAGCTTGACGATGCCAGGGAAGGCGCTGAGCCGGGCGGCGAGGGCATTAACGGCCTCTACCCCAACGACAGGATCCTCGATCTCGGTCGCGCCGGCGACCATGGCGACGGTTGGCGTGGGAGCAGCATCTTCCGGCAGGGCGCAGCGCATGGCGTTGATCTGGCCGAGGCTCATCGCCGCGAGGGCGGCTGGCTGGACGTCAGTGCCGGCCTCCGCATCCGAAGCTGGATCGTCGCCGCCGGCCTCTGCGCCGGGCGCTTCACCGTCTTCATCCGTTCCGGTCGTGTCAGCCTCGGCGAGAAGCGTCTCAGGCTCCCCGGCTTCCGGCGCGTTGGCAAGGTCTGCTGTATCGGCAGATTGCACAGGCGGCTCTTCAACGGCTGCAGGCGGGGCAACGCTGCGGGGGGCAGCTTCGGGCACGGCGCGCAGCGGCGCTTTCGGTTCCGGCGCATTGCCCGGCAGGCGCACCTGATCGCAGCCAGCGAGGAGAATGAAAGCGGCGCTCGCGCCAAGGAGCAGGTTCAAGTACCGCATGTCCGATGGTCCCCTTCTGAAAACATCGCGGATCGGCATAAAGGCTGTTCAGGGGGCCGGGGTCAACCGCCCGCAGAGGCAGGCCAACTGCCGCAGCGGGCTTGGCCCGGGCGGGTGGGCAGGTAAAACCTTGCTCAGTAACCGGAGTCCAAAGACATGCCCCACCTGCGCCCCGTCCTTGCGGCCATGATCCTGCCGCTTGCTCTCGTCCTGCCAGCGGTATCGCAGGAGACCGGAACCACGGCTGTCACCCGATCGGCACTGGCGGCTGGCTGGAAGGCGTCCTTCCTCTGCTCCGGCGTCTTTGTCGCGGGCCAGAGCCCGGAAACAGTCGACCGCAACGAACTTTCAGGCATCTATCCGGACTATATCAGCACGTTCGATGCGCTGCCTGACGCCGAGATCGACCAGACGCGCCGCCTCGTATCCGTCCGCTATTCGCCCACCATGCCGCCAAGGATTGCGGCTTACCGTCCGGGGTTCGGGTGCACACAGCTGCCGATCGGGGCGGGGGAAGAGGCGATTGCCTTCCTGCCGCGTTTCTCATCCTGGCCGGCCGTGAACGGGCAGGATCGGGGCAGCGCCATCGGTTCGAATGTTCGGGTTGAGCTCCGGCTGGAAGACGCCGAGCGGCTGGAAAACCCGATGACTGCAGCCTTTGACGAAAGCACCTATGGCATCGGCACGCGCACCAGCGCCGTCGTCATCGCGCGCGGCGGTCAGGTCGTTGCCGAACGCTACGGCCGGGGAGTCACCCACGAAACCCCGCAGCGCACCTGGTCTGCAGGCAAGGCCCTCACAGCAACGATCATCGGTGCAGCGCGCGAGCAGGGCAAGATCGGAATTGACCATCCGTCCGTCATCGAGGCGTGGAACCACGGGGCAGACCCGCGCCGGGACATCACGCTGCGGCACCTGCTGCACATGGCCAGCGGCCTCGATAGCGGCGACAATGGCTCACGCACCGACCGGCTGTATTTCGGGGGTGGGCGCGTGGTCGACCAGGCCGCCCGCAATGTGCTGGAGGCCGAACCCGGCAAACGCTTCAGATATGCAAACAATGACACGGTCATCATCATGCGCGCCTTGCGGGAAGCCATGAAGGATGATGGCGCGTTCCACCGCTTCCCGTATGAGGGCCTCCTGAACCGGATCGGCGCGCTGCGCACGACGCTGGAAGTCGACTGGAATGGCGACTTTATTTCCTCAAGCCAGGTCTGGGCCACGGCGCGCGATCTTGCCCGTCTGG
Organism: Hyphomonas sp.; assembly: GCF_046313735.1. Lineage (GTDB taxonomy): Bacteria > Pseudomonadota > Alphaproteobacteria > Caulobacterales > Hyphomonadaceae > Hyphomonas. The sequence goes on along the minus strand of NZ_JBKBXW010000008.1, from coordinate 4,054 downwards.
GCCAGCTCTACCTGCAGGACGGGATGTGGGGGAATGAGCGCATTCTGGCAGAGGGCTGGGCAGAATTCGTGGCGACGCCTGCCCCCGCCCAGCCAGCCAGCGGAGCGGCGTATGGCGCGCAGTTCTGGATCATGAATGATGTGCCCGGCGTGCCGGCGGGCACCTTTTATGCCGCTGGCAATCGCGGGCAGTATGTTGTGATCCTGCCGGCGCTGAACGCCGTTGTGGTCCGCCAGGGCCATGATGTCATCGGCGGCGCCCGTTTTGACATCAATGCCTTCACACTTGATGTGGTGCGCGCGCTGCAGGCCGCAGATGAAGACCGCCTGGCAGCGGCAGAAGCGCTGCGCCGCCAGGCAGAAGAAGAGAATGAGCGTGCGGCGACGCCGCGCTTGCCGCTGATCCGGCGCAACTGATCGCAGCGCGCGCCTACCGGGCCGGTGGGGTGTGCGTGATCGTCAGGCCGAACAGGTTGACGATGCCGGACGGTGTCTCCGTGCCCGGGCCGTTCAGGTGATCGGCTTTAACCGGCTTTTTCGGATCCATCCGGACGGAGAATGTGCCGCCCTGCGTGACAAACCGGGAAAGAGCCGCAATCCACGCCCGGGCTTCCGGCACTTCAGCTGCCGCGGCGCCCGCTCCCATCGACATGAGGGCAGACGCCGTCATGCGCAGGCCATCCGGCGTCTGGCCAGCAAAGGACGCGAGCGACGGGTCATCAACATAGCCGGAATTGGCGAGTTCGATGATCAGGCTGGCGATCGCGTTCAGCCCGCCGATATCGGTCATCGTGAACTCGCCGCGGCGCAGGGCTGTGGTCTTCTCGAACAGGCTGCCGATCACTTCCTCGTCCGGTGAGGTGCCGTCCGGCCCAAATGCCGGGACGAGGGCGGCATATGACGGAAGGTTCATATCGAAGCGCAGGAGGCCCCGGAACAGGTTATCGTTGAAGCCGCGGCTTTCGATCAGGCCCTCGCCGGTTTCGGAATTCCAGCGCAGGTCCAGCATGCCATCGCCGCTGAATTTGGACAGGCCGACGCGTTCCAGCAGCGCAGCGATGTCTGCCGGGCGCGGCTGGCCCTCGGCAATCGGAACTCCGGCGGTCAGTTCTTCGGTGAAGTTGAGGAAGCCCCCGATATCGACGGTGAGGCCCTGATAACCCAGGCTGATGCGTTCCGGCATGAACCAGGCGAATTCGTCGGCGGTCATCTCCATCCGGCCGACGCTGAACAGCGGCTGGCCGTTGAGGTCGAACTCCATGTCATCGAGCACATACCGCCCGAAGCTAAAGAGATTGCGCTCAGTTATCGGGGGCAGCTCCCCGCGCTCACCCCAGGCGAGGAGGTTCGAAAAGTCGAGCCCGGTCCAGCCGCCATAGCCGCCGCGGCCGCTCATGTGGAAAGCGCCGAGCTCCGATCCTTCCGGGGTGAGGCCATCGACACCATAGTCGAAATTGAAGCTGAAGCCCGTCTGGTATTGGCCCTCGATCCTGCCGCGATCATAGCCAGTGAGCAGGGTGCGAGGATAGCTGTAGAAAATATCCCCGGAGATTTCATCGGTCTCGACAGATTGCGTGCTCACAACATCTTCAAAGAGCAGGGTTTCGAGCGAGAAGCTGCGGGCAATGGCGGAGAGAAGCCGGATCGCTGCAACCCCCGCGTCTTCGCCCTCGGTCGCGCTGTGCGTCCACGGGTGCAGCGTCAGGCCTCCAAGGACGACACGGCTCACCGCCAAATCCGCGTCCTGATAAATGACCTGGCTCGAATCCGGGGAGATTTCGGCGGTGACGTCCTGAACCGTATTGCTGAGATCGGTGATGTCGAAGTTCACACCGGAGAGCTCGATCCGGTCGAAGACACGGATGGTCTCGCCGAGGCGTTCCCCGCGCAAACGGGCCGCGAGGGCTGCGCTGTCGAAGCCCCAGGCAAGGGCGGAATCCGCCGTCATGAAGGGCTTCGGCGCGTTGGGGTCGAGTGTCAGGGCGATGCCGCTCAGCTGCCAGGCGCCGGTGGCGGCATCAGGAGCAGAAGAATTAAAAGTCAGGGAGACTGCGTCTCCGGTCAGGGCAGCAAGGCTCGCGGCATCGAAGGCGGGCGCGCCGGCACGCGGGGCCGGGCGGCGCAGCGCTGCTTCGAAGAGTGTGTCGGCGGTCTGGGCGAGCTCGGACGTTGGCGGAAAGTATGTGCTCTGTGCAAAACCGGTTACCGGCGCTGCAGCCAGCACGAGCGAGAGGGCACCCGCCTTAAGCTTCGAAACAAATGACATTCTGGATACCTCCCGCAACTTCAGGAGGCACCTGTGCGGCAGGTATCGGGCAGTTTCAAGGCATGGCGGGGCAGGTGCCGGGAATTTCAGCGTGAGCCGGTGCCGCTCACAGGGGCGGGCCGCAGGTTCGAAATGCGGCGCGATTCATCCTGGTTGAAGGACTGCATCATGGCCGAGCCGGCGAGGCGCATCCGGTAGGTCTCGACATGGGTGCGGCCATCCGGGGCGGGTTTGCAGGTGACCTCCAGGCTGAAGGAATCGACCTTCGCGGCAAGGTTCGGCTTGAAGGACCGGGGGGCAGACATCTGGTAGCTGAAGATCTGGCCGCTGGCGGTGTCGATGACTGCCGTGGCTTCGAGATGGCGATAGGCGCTGGCGATGTCGTTGCTGTCGTCCGGACCGGGCAGGGGTGTGAAGCGGTAGGTCGCGCGCCCGCCGGCTTCAGAGACGCGCCGGGCATTTGCGGGAATGTTGGCGGCAAAGCCGCTGCACCAGATTTCGCCGGTGGTGCGCGCCTTCAGGCGTTCGGCGCGGCTTGCGGCATCGCCCGTGAGGCTTGCGGGATCGGGGCTGAAGGCGGTGACGCGCTGGCCTTCGGGGCGGCTCTGGTCGACGGTCATCTGGAAGCGCTCGCTGCCGCGTTCATAGACCATGTCGAGGATGTAGGGCGGGCCTTCCTTGCTGGCGGTGCGGGCGCGCTCCAGCACGGCGTCTGCAGCCGCCGGCAGGGCTGTTGCTGTCAGGCTGGTGAGGATCAGGCAGGTCAGCGGGGATAAGCGCATGGGACGGGTCCGTTGATTGGGGCGGCGCTGGGGAGAAAGAACAGCGCGACGATATTGCGGGGCCAGAAAAAAGAAAGGGCGGCAGGCGGCGCCTTGCCTTGGTTTAATCCGGGGCTGGTTTAATCTTGGGTGAATGGATGGTTCATCCCCCCTGACATTCCGGTTGCCGGCGCGCTTTGAGGCATGGTTTGCGGCGCGCGGCTGGTCGCCCCGGCCGCACCAGCTGGCGCTGGCGGAAGCAACGCTGCGCGGGGAAAGCGCGCTGCTGATCGCGCCAACGGGCGGGGGCAAGACGCTGGCGGGGTTCCTGGGGAGCCTGGTGGAGCTCGCCAGGCCCTCACCCCCAACCCCCTCTCCCTTGAGGGAGAGGGGACTTACGAGCGAAGCGCAGGCGCAGCCGCCCGGCGCCGCAGGCGGCGGAGCAGCGGCGAGCACTTCAAGCAAACGCCCGAGATTACAAACGCTCTACATCTCCCCCCTGAAAGCGCTGGCGGCGGACGTGGCGCGCAACCTCATGCTGCCGGTGGCGGAGATGGGGCTCGATATCCGCATCGAGACGCGGACGGGGGATACGGCGAGCCATGTGCGCCAGCGCCAGCGCAAATCGCCGCCCGACATCCTGCTGACAACGCCGGAACAGTTGGCGCTGCTGATCGCGTCGGACCATGCGGCGGCATTCTTTGCGGATCTGCGCTGTGTGATCATCGACGAGATCCACGCGCTGGCGCCGTCGAAGCGGGGAGACCTGCTGGCGCTGGGGCTGGCGACGCTGGCGGAATGGGCGCCGGAGTGCCGGTTCATCGGATTGTCCGCGACGGTGCGGGAGCCGGAGGTGCTGGCAGGGTGGCTGGATGTGCGGGTACGGGGGGCTTCGGAGGGCGAGGGGACTGCAACCCCTCTCCCTCTCAGGGGGAGAGGGGCAGGGGTGAGGGGGCAGAGGCGGGACGCAGCGCCTGCCGCGAGCCCCTCACCCCCAACCCCCGCTCCCGGGCGGGAGAGGGGGCTTG